>CAZUHX010000018.1:1957-26569 GCA_964620795.1 uncultured Chitinophagaceae bacterium | reverse complement strand
TTAAATATAGAGAAAAAATGGTGGTTTGATGAGTATACTGGAATTGGGCGTTATTATGGTATGCTAAGCGTTTTTCTTGTACTGCCCGGCAAATTAAATATATGGAAAAATATTGATTTGATGGTTTTGCTGAAGTTTGGCGTTGTTCTGCGGTGCTAAGTTTTTTTATTGTCGTCTCCTTATAATCAAATGTTGAAATATGGTTTCAATCGATGAGCTCGGTCGAATTGGAGGTGTTTTTTCTTGTTCAATGCTTATCAGCGTTTTTCGTGCTTCGCACACTCAATGAATTGCAGTACTACTGTGTGATTTTGATTTGTTTTAATACATTTAAAATCATTTTAATATTTTAAAAGACAACGAATGCTAACTAATTCCATTTTCACTCTCGTATTATACAATGGCAACCTTTTACTGAATTTTAATTTCCCATATCCTTTTCAATCTGATTTTGCAAGCACCAATTCCAGATGGAATTTTATTCACAGATCTGTTTGCCTATTCAGGATTATAAACGTTTTTCTATCATATCCTTGTAGTCAGTGTTAATTCTGAATTCATTTCTGTCGATAATTGGCTTGCGGTTTCTTTGTGCAGCATGTTATATCACGCATTAAACTAGACACTTTCAATGGAATCTCTGTCTGTCTTTTATTTTCACCTGACCCATCTCTTTGACTTTATTAGATATTATGGATCTACATTGGTCACAAAATCCACTTTCCTCCACATCTTATCGGCCTTCATGCTGTTAATGCAATCTGTTACAATTTTTTTCTGAGCAGGCAATGTTTGATGGTCTTGAAATTTCAAAAGAACTTCTCTGAGGTATTGATTCCTGATTCGTGATATAACAGGCTCTGATGGGCCCAGAATTATTCCGCTGAGTTGAGGAATGAGCAGGGCTACGAGCCCGGCAGCCGCCTTTTCGGCCAGGCGTTCATCAAATGATTTGACGATTATTTCTATGAGTCGTGCAAAGGGCGGATACAGAAATTTTTCCCTCAGACTGATTTCTTCCCGGTATAGACCGGCATAGTTTTGAGCAATTACCTGTTTGATGACCGGATTGTCAGGATCAAAAGTTTGAATAAGCGCTCTTCCCTGCTTCTCTTTTCTTCCGGCTCTGCCCGAAACTTGCGTGAGAACCTGAAACGCCCGTTCTGCAGATCTAAATCCCGGATAGTATAGTAATTGATCTGCAAGAACTACACCCACCAGACTCACATGGTCAAAGTCAAGTCCCTTGGAAAGCATCTGCGTACCGCTGAGTATGTCTATCTCCCTGTTTTCAAATTCGCTGATCAGATTCCCCATTGCATGTTTACCCCTCATGGTATCCAAATCCATCCTGCCAATGCGCGCCTCCGGAAGGCAGGTCTTGATATTTTCTTCCAGCTGCTCAGTTCCGCTTCCTGCGATTTCTAAAGTGGGGCTTCCGCACCTTTTGCAGAGCTGCTGTCTTTTTTCTTTGTAATTGCAATAATGACAAATCAGCTGATCGCTTCGTTTGTGATAAGTCAGGCTCACCTCGCAATGCGGACAGAAATACACTTCATTGCAGGTTTCACAGCTTTGATAGCGCGCAAATCCCCGCCGGTTGTGAAATAATATCACTTGTTCCCGTCTTTCAAGTGCAGCCTCAATAGCCGTAAGCAGGGGAGGAGAGAGCAAGCCCTGCATGCTGCCCTGCTTGCGGAACTTTTTCAGGTTCACAACCTCCATTCGAGGCAGTGGGATACTGCCATGTCTTTCAGTGAGTGAAACCAATTTAAACTTCCCTCTTAATGCATTGTAGAAACTTTCTACCTGCGGAGTGGCCGAACCCAGAATACATTTTGCCGTTGTCATATGTGCCAGCATCAGACAGGCATCTCTGGCATTATATCGCGGTGCAGGATCCTGCTGTTTGAGCGAGGGATCATGTTCTTCATCTATAATACAAAGTCCGAGTTCTTTGAATGGCAGGAATAAGGCAGATCTCGCGCCTACTACAATGCGATAATCGCCGCTCATGACTTTGTGCCAAATTTCCACCCGCTCGTTTTTGTTGAATCGGGAATGATAAATGCCAACCTGATCGCCAAAGACACTTCTCAGACGATTGATGATTTGAGCAGTTAGCGCAATTTCAGGAAGAAGAAACAATACCTGTTTCCCTTCTTCCAGGGTTTGGGAAATTTGCTCCATGTAGAGCCGGGTCTTTCCGCTTCCGGTTACTCCGTGCAGTAAGACCGTACGATGTGTCTCAAATGCTTTTTGTATCTCATCCCATGCCTTGCGCTGTGCGTCATTGAGCTGCGGCATAGCCGCCGGTTCTTCGTAAAAACGCCCCAAACGGCTTACCACTGATCTGAATTCTTCAAGAATGCCTTTCTCTACAACTTTGGCAAGCACTTGTGTATCGGTCTTTGCTTCGCGCAAAAGTTCAGACCGGCTCACATAGTTTTGATTCCTGATCATTTGAATGAATGCCAGCAGCAGCTCAGCCTGTTTGGGAGCGCGCTTTAACTGTTCAAAAGCTTCTTCGAGATCACTGCTGCTTCTGCCTGCAGCAATTCTTATATAGATTTCTGTTTTAGGTTTATAGGTATCAGCCACCTCTTCTGCAGAGACTGCAATACCGAGTCCGAAAATTCTGCGAAGCAGAGGATATACATTTTTTCTACCCAATAATTCCTGTACCTGCGGCAGGTACATTTCACCCCGGTTTCTCAGCGCTCCCGTCAGCAAAAATTCATCTTCCGAAAGCGATTCAAAATCACCTTCATAGGCTTCGTTGAATACAATTTTTGTTTCCGACGAAATTTTGAGCCCGGCCGGCAGAGCTGCCTGCATCACTTCGCCTGTGGTGCAACAATAGTAAGATGCCATCCAGCTCCAGAATTCCAGTTGTAATGGAGTTACAATGGGCTCTTCATCGGCCAGTGTTTCAATGGGTTTGACATCAAACGGAGGTTTCTTTTCATGAACTCTTCTAACGATGGCTGAATAATATTTGCTCTTTCCAAACTGAACGATCACGCGATGACCGGGCTGCACCAGATCGCGCAGCTCTGCAGGAAGCACATAGGTGTATTCCTGCGCAAGCGCCAGCGGAAGTATCACTTCCACATAGGTGTAGGTCGGTTTTGCAAAGAGGCCCATATAAATTTACTCAATGATCGGACATCGCTCAAACGGCTTGCTCCTGTCAAATAAATAGCGGTAGGTGTGATGGGTCTTGCAAATCTCTCCTTCCAGGGTCTTGGCCACCCCCATCATTTTGGGATTGAAATCGCCAATCCACACCAGTTCGGCTTCATCCCATCTTTTGTTTCTTTTCAGGTCGTAGTCTACCTCTTGAATCATGGCGCTTTCCACTCCGAGTCTCTGATGCTCCGGCACCACTCCGAAAATAATACCGAACACTTTTCTGTTTTGCCGGTCAAAGAATTTATACCATAAAAACTTCAACTTTCCCCACCAGTTTAGATTTCCGTTCAGATGCTTAAACCAGCCGTTCAGTTCGGGCAACATGATAAACATGGCAACAGGCTCACCCTTGTAATAACCAAACCACGCAAGATTTTCAATCAGTACCGGTTTTAATGCCTTGATCAGTTTCCATGCCTGTTCTTCACTCATTTGCTTGAAATTCTTGTGACTTCCCCAGGCTTTGTTGTAAACAGAGCGCAGTTCTTCCGCATGTTTTTTCAACTCACTTTTTTTAATATGCCTGAACTCGTAGCCGCGCGAACAAAGATCCTCATATATGGCCTGATACTTTGCCGGTCTTTGTCTTCTGATATCAATATAATATGAATACTGTTTAAAATATATTTCAAATCCATATGTTTCAAATAGTTCCCGATAATAGGCAGGATTGTAATTCATCTGATAGGTGGCAGGAGCGAAGCCGTCCACAAGAAGGCCCCACCAGGCATTTCTTTCCCCGAAATTGATCGGCCCGTCCATCGCCTCCATGCCCCTTTCGGCCAGCCATTTTTTTGCAGTGTCGAAAAGCATTTTGGCAGCCTGCTGATCGTTTATGCATTCAAAGAAGCCGCATCCTCCCGTGGGTTGCTTCTCTGTGTTTGCCGTTCTGTCATTGATGAATGCGGCAATCCTTCCGATGGTTTTCTCAGCTTGATCTTTCAGAATCCAGCGGCTGCACCGGCCGTGCTTGAAGAAGTTGTTCTTTTCAGGATCAAATACTTTCCGGATGTCCTGTTTCAACGGAGCAATCCAGTTCAGATCATTCTTATACAGTTCATAAGGAAGATCCAGGAACTCTTTTTCCTGCGTTGAACTTATTACTTCAATCACTTTCATCCTGCAAAAAAAAGAAAGCCCGCGGGATTCTTTCCGATAAAGACCGCGGGCTTAAAGAAGTTCCGAAAAAAATCAGAAGGTATAGGCAATTCTTGTAGTGATCATTCTGCCCATGGTCGGGGTGCCTGGGAAGGGCTGGAACTGGTTGTCTGTAATGTTATTGATGTTTACAGACCACAAAATACCGTTGATCCAGCGATTCTCGCTCTGCGGACGGTAAGTTAGTCTCAGATCAAGCATGTGCATGGCTTTCACTTCTCCCACATAAATGGCTGAATTGGCCGGGAAGGCATCTGCAAAGCGATAGGTCAGTCCGCCGCCTATGCCCAGTTTGCGGTATTCATAATCTGCGCCGGCAGAGGCTTTCCACTTAGGAGCGTTCAGGGCCACATAGCCATCCTGCGCTCCCGCCAACGGAATGCGGTCCCGGTTCACAAATGATCCTGCCAGCACAAAACTCAGATCGTGCTTTGGAGAATACAGGGCCTGATAATTGACGCCCAGATCAACCCCCAGCACATCCACCGTTCCAAGATTGCGGTACACCAGAATCATGTCAGAGTTCACTTTGTCGCTCTCCGGAGTAACCACTCCCAGTGGCAAGGCATTGTTGGCTCCGTTCATGATGGCCACCAGATCGTCCCAGGCCGTTCCGGGAAGCTCGTCGCTGTATTGCCCGTCAAGACCCACCAGGGTCATCAGCAAATCGTCATAACTTCCGCCGAAGGGTGAAGCCTGCTTGAGGTTGTAGTAAAGTGTTCCCGGCGTAGAATCCCCGTATGCGCCCAAAGCCGTTGCCAGATCCGCTCCGTTGAAGCGCACCGCAGGTGAAGCCAGGGTCAGCGGACTGATATAATTCTGAATACGTGTGTAGTAGAAATCCAGACTGATGTTGAGTCTGTTTTTGGCGACGGAGGCCTTGTAGCCGGCTTCCCAGGTTTGTGTAACAGTGCTCGTTACTTTATCAACCCTGCGCAAGTCAGAGATGTCTCCGTTTCCGTTCCATACCGGCTGACCGTCTTTGATGTAGTCGTAGGCCTCGTGACCCACCTGCTGGATCTTTCCATTCTGCCCCGAAATGCCGGTAAACAAGCCGCCTACCACCTGACCCACCAAAGCCGGAGGGAATCCGATCTGCGATGCCAGTCCGTTGGCAATGATGTTCACCATTCCATCGAAAGCAATGTGATTGGAGGACTTATCTTGTAGGTCATACCAGTTGCGGTTGTATGGGCTGATGAACTGCGCCTGACCGTTGGCGCCGTACCGGTAGTCAAGCCCGTTGGCGTTGCCGAGTCCGCGGGCATTCACCCCATTGGGAATAAATCCATTGGAAAGATCAAGGAACAAATTCAAAGAAGAAGGCGCGGTGAAAGCGCGGTTGTAGGTGATTCGGAAAGTATGATTCTCCAGCGGCTTGATCAGCAGCGCCGCGCGAGGAGAAAACATTACTTCCTTGATCCTGTCGTGGTAATCTACACGGAAGGCCGCTACAATTTTCAAATACTTGATGGGATCATAATCTCCCTGAAGATAACCGCCCAGCTGATTTACATTGTCGTCATTTTCAAAGCGGCCGTGGATGGTTCCGTCGGTCTCCGGCCTGGTCATGAAGGCATCAAATCCATAGATGAAATTCAGTTTTTGAATGGGCCTGTAGCTGTGCTGAATCTGAACTACATGCATCTTCGATTTGTCGACCAGCGGCAGCACATTGTGCGGAGGCTGTGCGCCATTGACCTGAGGAATCAGGAAAGTGGAACCGGATGAACTTCCGTTGATATAGTACTGAACAAAAAGGTCTTTCCATTTGAAACGCGCCTGAGCATAATAATACATCCAGTTCTGCGCCTGTGCGGCTCCAAGTCCGGTGAGCTCGATATTCGTACCTCTGGAAAAACCTCCGTTTACTATGGCGAGAATATCCTTGGTGATGGCAAAATCAAAGCGCGCATCAAACGAAATTCTCTCTACTTTAAAGTTGCGGTCAAAAACACCCGATTTGGCCACCGTATCTGTCTTTCCGTCGCCATTCACATCTTCATAAACGGTGTCCGGCTTAAACACATTTCCGTTGCGTACATTTCCGAAAATCAGGGTGTCGCCAATCCCCGGTTCCCTCGGATCGTAATAGGTAAAGTCCCGGCCGGTGAGGAAAGAACCGCTGACTTTATAACCGATTCTATCATTAATTTTTCCGGCATGTCTGAAATCTGGTCCGGTAAACCATGCAGTGTTTTTCTGAAAGTTATTGGTGCCTGCGTTCATGCCCACCGTGGTTTCAAACTTGCGCATCATCGATAGCGGACTTTTTGTTTCCATGTAAAGCACTCCATTGGAAGCATTGGGGCCGTAAAGTGCCGAGCCTGGACCGCGCACCAGCTCGATCCGCTGAAGATCGTTGTTCGAAACCGGAATCAGCTGATAGGCATTCACCCGCAGAGAAGGAATAGAAGCAATGCGGTTGTCAACCAAGGTCATCAGTGAGCCTGAAAAAATATCATTGAAGCCCCGCACAGTCACATTCGATGCGGCCACGCCCGTCATCATCACATCCACTCCCGGAATCTTTTTCAGATTATCCACCACCGTTACGGCCGGAGTGGTCTCCAGTTGCCTGGCCTGAATCACCGTGACCGAAGCCGGCGCATCAATCAGTTTTTCCTTGCGTTTGGAAGCACTCACAATCACCTGGTTCAGACCTATTTCCGAACTGCTGAGCCGCAGATTGATTTCTTCTGAACTGAGCGCGGGATTCAGCTTTACTTCTTTTTCTTCATAACCCACATATCTGAAAATCAGCGATTTGGTTTCCTGGGGTACATTGATTTCAAACTTCCCGTTCATATCGGTAATCGTTCCCTCCGAAGCCCCCGGAGGCAGCACATTCACACCGATCATGGCCTCCTTTTTATCGTCGGTGACTTGTCCGGAAACTTTTTTCTGGTTCTGGGCCTGCGCGCTGTAACTGAGCAGCAGCATGCAGAAAAGGGAGATGAGCGTGTGTTTTGCCATCGCTTTCACTGGTTTTAGAATTTGCAAATTAACATTTTTTCGGCTTTTGTATAGGGGGGCGGCCGCGCTGTACAGGGGTTCCGTAGCATGTCGCATCGGCAGCATCACGGCAGAGATAGCCTTTTCGGACTGCGCCATGCTACCCGCGCCTGCGGCGCGGCCCTTCCCATCGCTGCCCCGGCTATCTGCAGAGGGTTGCTAGGCTGCTGCTCATTCAAACCACCGCGAAGGGATACAAAATCTTCCTCAGAGCTCGCTGATTTTCCCGGATTTTTTGGTCTGAATGAGTTTTGTGCTGATCCTCGCTATCTGAGAGAAGATTAAAATTTTAAGGAAACGGAACCAAGTTCTGCATCAGTAAGGACAATATCGCTGTCAGACTTTCAAGCTTTTCACTTCCTGATTTCAATCAGTCTGGGGATAAACCCTCTTAAAATGTTTATAAGCTGGTGGATAAACCCCGGCAGGTGGTGAATAGCCTTTCTTTTTTGAATATTACCACTTTTTACCACCTTATAAAACATTGATAATCAACGTTTATAATGGATAAAATGCCTGTTGATAAAATTAGTTAAGTCATTTAGTGGTAAAATGTGGTGGGTAGTGGGAATTCGATTTAGATTTGTCTTGTCAACAAAACATGAGCAAAATCACCTTCCTCGGCGAGTTCAATTGCAGCGTAGATGACAAGGGTCGTGTACGCATGCCTGCTGAACTGCGCAAGCAGTTTCCGGAAGGAGATAAGGGTCGTTTCATGTTGGCTAAAGGCCTGGATGATTGCCTGATGATTTATCCGCTTGAAACATGGTCTATGCATGAAGCCCGGCTTCGTAAGTTGAACCGGTTTAATCCGGAGCATCGCGCTTTCATCAATGCCTTTACCGTTGGCCTTACACAAACCGAGCTGGACGGGAATGACCGCTTCCTTTTGCCCAAATCTCTGAGCCGCTATATCGGTTCGCCAAGGGAAGTGGTACTAAAGGCAGATCTCGACCAGATTCAGGTATGGGATATTCAGAAGTATGATCAGTACACCCAAGGAAACATTGCTCAGGTGGAGGCTCTCAGTGATAAAGTTGCCCGTTATCTCGATTCCCTTGATGAAGGAAACCGGCCGTGAGCAGCTATCACCGTCCCGTTCTTTTACAAGCTTGTTTAGATGCACTGCAGATTAATTCGCAGGGTACTTATGTGGATGTTACTTTCGGAGGAGGAGGGCACAGCAGCGGGATTCTTAGTTTGCTTGGTCCGGATGGCCGTTTAATTGCATTTGATCAGGATCAGGAGGCTTTGGTCAACGCGCCTCAGGATTCGAGGCTTACGGTGATTCACTCCAACTTTCGTCATCTGCAGAGGTTTCTGCGACTCCACAAAACGGTTCCTGTAGACGGAATTCTTGCAGATCTGGGAGTTTCTTCTCATCAGTTTGATGCCGCATACCGGGGTTTTTCATATCGCTTCGACGGTCCCCTCGATATGCGCATGAACTCCGGGCAGACGCTCACCGCTGCTGGAATCATTGAAACTTATTCCGAGGAGCAATTGCAGCAGATTTTCAGTGCCTACGGGGAAGTCAGAAATTCCAGGCAGCTTGCTTCCAGAATTGTGGAAGCCAGACGCGCCGGTGCCATTCATTCCACCTTTGGATTTCTGGAGGCCATCGGTCCGGTAATTCGCGGCGACCGACCCAGGTATCTGTCGCAGGTTTTTCAGGCACTCCGCATGGAAGTGAATGACGAACTCGGTGCACTCAAAGAATTTCTGCAACAATCTGCCCAGGTTCTCAGACCCGGCGGCATTCTGGCTGTGATCACCTTCCACTCACTCGAAGACAGACTCACCAAGCAGTTTATGCGAAATGGTCTTTTTGCCGATGAGCCTGAGAAGGATGCTTTCGGAAATTGGTCTGCACCCCTTGAACCCGTCGGCAAAAAACCGATCGTGGCTGATGAAACAGAATTAAAACAAAACCCGCGCTCGCGCAGTGCCAAACTTCGCGTAGCCCGAAAAAAATAAAATGGAAGACCTCAACAATAAATCAGTCAAAGCTGAGGAAGGCAACAGCCTGGCAGCTCTTCTGGGGCGGTTCGACCGCTTTAGTGAGAGCGGAGCCCGGCACATTGTGCTGCATCTTCCTTTTGTTGTGTTACTGTTTTTTCTGGGAACCATTCATATCGCCAATAATCATTATGCCGAGAATATGGCCAGGCGCAGCCTGCAGCTTGAGAAGGAAGTGAAAACCCTGCGCTGGGATTATCTCAGTCGTTCCTCGGAACTCATGATCAAAAGCAGACAAAGTGAGGTGGCAGCAGCTGCAGCAGCCCGCGAGCTTCATGAGCTCAGACAACCCCCGGTAAAAATCATAGTACCCCCCGGTGAATAAGAAAAGTGAAATATTACTCAGGGCCTATTTTGGCTATTTCCTGGTGCTTTGCCTTGCGGCAGCCATCTTGGGAAGAGCCTTCTATGTTCAGACCGTTCAGGGAGATCATTACCTGAAACTGGCTGAGGAAATGACTATTTATCCGCAGGAGATTCAGGCAGAAAGAGGAAATATATACTCCGCAGACGGACGCCTGATTGCTACCACGCTCCCGGTTTTTGAACTTCGCTTCGATTCTAAGCCCACCTACGCTCATCCCGATGTATACAATGAAAACATCAGTGAATTCTGTGAGCGTCTGGCTGAGATGTTTCCACAAAAGACAGCCCGCCAGTATAAGGCAGAATTTCAGCAGGCCAGAAATAAAAAAGTTCAGTATCATCTGGTCCGTCGTCAGCTTACTTGGGCTCAACTGGCAGAAATGAAGAGCTGGCCGTTCATGAATGCCGGTCAGTTCAAAAGCGGTCTCATTGCCATTCAGCAGGATAAGCGCCTGATGCCTTTTGGCAATCTTGCCAGACGCACCATCGGTTATGTGAATCAGGGAGGAACCAGGGTGGGACTCGAAGGAACTTTCGATAAGGTATTACAGGGTGAAAAGAGCATGGTAATGATCCGCCGAATTAGCGGAGGCGCAGGTGTTCCCATCGATTCCAGAGAAGAAATCACACCGCGGCCGGGTAAGGATGTTTATACTACCATTGATATCAATCTTCAGGATGTAGCCGAAGATGCTCTTCGCCGCGCTTTGCACTATCATGAGGCCGAACATGGTACGGTAGTGCTGATGGAAGTTAAGACAGGAAGAATCCGCGCTATGGCCAATCTGAGACGAACCGCGGATACAGTTTATGAGGAGCTTCAGAACTTTGCTGTGGGCGAAGCTACTTATCCGGGATCTACTTTTAAGGCAGCTACATTTGCTGCGCTTTTTGAAGATGGATTTGTAAATAAAAACACCCTGGTAAATCTGGAGAATGGGGCAAAAACTTTTTACAACAGAACCATCAAGGATCATGACCGGCCCGACACCAATATAGTTTCAATACAAAAGGCATTTGAGCAGTCTTCAAATGTGGCAGTAGCCAAACTGGCTCAGCAGTTTTATGGCAACAAGAAGCAAAAGTTTTATGAACATCTCAGGCGTTTCGGATTCACAGAGCCTGTAAGTATTGCGGTTCCGGGAGCATCAAAGCCGCTATTGAGAAAACCATCTTCCTGGAGTGGTGTATCTGTGCCTTATATGGCGCATGGTTATGAAATGAGGCTTACTCCGCTCCATATCCTGCAGTTCTATAATGCAGTCGCCAATAGCGGAGTGATGGTTGCGCCTACATTACTCGACAAAGTAACAGAATATGGATCTGTAGTTGATTCTCCGGGCATAAGGGTGGTATCCGACAATTTGCTTAAACCGGAAACAGTGAATCAATTGCGCGCAATGATGGAAGGGGTGGTGAGTAGAGGAACAGCCATACAGATTATCTCCACATCGCAGGAAAAACAGGAACAGCTGTACTCGCTCAGGCTCAGGCTAATGGCAGTAAGGTTTATCAGGCTTCCTTCTGTGGCTACTTTCCTGCAGAACAGCCTCGCTATTCAATGATCGTAGTGGTCAATTCTCCCGGTACAAATGGCTATTACGGCAACAAAGTTGCAGGAAGCATTTTCAAAGAAGTGGCAGACAAGATTTATTCTCTTTCTCTTGAAATGCATCCCGCCGTCAACAGCCCGGGAGCTCGGTTCCATCTGCCCCGACTGACTACTGACGCCGCTGCTGCCCGGCAGATTTATCAGGGCTTGGGTGGTAAGATACCCTCTTCAGCCTCCGGTTTGGTGATCGTAGAGCCTCAGGGTCGCAAAGGTAAACTACAAACGATTTCCACTGCCCCAAGAACACTTCCCGATCTCCGTGGCATGGGTCTAAAAGATGCTTTATATCTGCTCGAAAATCAGGGTCTGAATGTGAGACTTCAAGGCAGCGGACTCATTCGTTCACAGAATCCTCCCGCAGGTACCCGAGTTGGACGCGGACAAGAGGTAACCTTACTCCTGGATATATGAAGTCTCTGCGTACACTCCTTTCCTTTTTGCAGGAGGCCAAAGTTTTCGGAATCATGCCTGAGGCGCTGAACGGTATCAGTATTGATTCCAGAAACGTAAAGCCGGGCGATTGCTTTATTGCCCTGAGCGGAACCCGCACAGATGGAAGTCTTTACATCAAACAGGCCATCGAGTCGGGAGCCTCAGTGATTGTATGTAAAAGCAAACCTGATGACCTGCCTGAATCTGTTTGCTGCCTTACTGTTCCGGATCCTGCAGAAGCCGCAGGAATCATGGCCTCAGAATTTTATGACAGGCCATCCGACAAAATGAGCGTTACAGGAGTAACAGGGACCAATGGAAAAACCTCGGTGGCTACACTTTTATTCCAGGTGTTCAGTCGCATGGGTCATCGTTGCGGTCTGATCTCTACTGTGCAAAATCAGATTGTGGAAACGGTTCATCCGTCTTCTCATACTACCCCTGATGCCGTTAGCCTGCAGCAATTGCTTGCACTCATGCAGCAACAAGGCTGTACTCATGTTTTTATGGAAGTGAGTTCGCATGCTGTTCATCAGAAACGTATCGCAGGAACCAGATTCTCAGGAGCTGTTTTTACCAATATTACCCACGACCATCTCGATTATCATCTCACATTTGAGAATTATCTGAAGGCAAAAAAAGGTTTCTTTGATTGTTTGGATAAAAATGCATTTGCATTACTGAACGCCGATGACAGACATTCGGTAGTCATGACCGAACATTGCAAGGCACAGGTAAAGAGATTTGCTCTGCGCAATCCCGCTGATTTTAAAGCCAGAATTATTGAGAATACAGTCACAGGTCTGAGCCTTGAAATCAATGGTATGGAAATGCATACCGGAATGCTGGGAGAATTCAACGCTTATAACCTTACTGCAGTTTACGGTGCGGCAGTCTTATTGGGTGCTGAGCCTCAGGATGCATTGATGCATATCAGTGCAATACATCCTCCGGAAGGAAGGATGGAAAGGGTAAAACATACGATGTCCGGCCTTACGGTCTTGGTTGATTATGCACACACCCCCGATGCATTGAAGAATGTTTTGCAAACCATCCGGCATTTCAGAACCGGAAATGAACAATTGATAACTGTTGTGGGATGCGGAGGCAACCGCGATCAGTCGAAGCGTCCCCTCATGGCCTCTATTGCCACGCATTTTTCAGATAAGGTAATACTCACATCAGACAATCCGAGAGATGAAGAGCCCGAGGCCATTCTTCAGGAAATGAAAGCCGGTGTTCCGGCAGATGAGCGCAGAAAGCTCCTGCAGATTGTTGATAGAAGAGAAGCTTTGAGAACAGCATGCATGATGGCAACCAAAGGTGATATCATTCTGATTGCAGGCAAGGGACATGAAAAGTATCAGGAAATCAAAGGAGTTAAATATCCTTTTCACGATACTCATGTGGTTCGGGAAATTATTGACGAATTAGTAAACGCTTAAGCCCGGAACCATGCTATACTATCTCTTCCAGATACTTGACGAACGCTTCGATCTTCCCGGAGCGGGCTTGTTCCAGTTTCTTTCCTTTCGGGCAGCTTTATCAGTATTGCTGTCTCTGATTATCTCTATGGTTTTTGGAGGTCAGATTATCAGGCTTTTGCAGAGAAAGCAGATCGGAGAGACCATTCGTGAGCTTGGTCTTCATGGCGAAAACCAAAAGAAGGGTACACCCACTATGGGTGGTATTATTATCCTGGGTTCTATTTTGCTCCCTACATTGTTGCTTGCCCGTCTCGATAATATTTATGTGCAGCTGATGATCATCGCAACGGTTTGGCTGGGTGCGATCGGCTTTGCAGATGATTACATCAAAGTGTTTAAAAAGGACAAACGCGGTTTAGCGGGAGTTTTCAAGGTTGTAGGCCAGATTGGGCTTGGGCTGATTGTGGGCTCGGTATTGTATTTCAGCGAGCAGGTTGTTACAAAGGTTGAAGTACCGCCTTCAGAAGCTTTTCGTTACGGATCCGAAGAGTTGTCGAAACTCACCGACGACAATGGCGAGGTTCATTACATGCGCACAGAAAAGTCGGTTACCACCACAATTCCTTTTGTAAAGACTCATGAAATAGACTACGCGGCAATTCTGGATGCTATTGGAATTGAAGGGAGCAGATACGGATGGCTCATTTTTATTCCGGTGGTAATCTTCATCATTACTGCAGTAAGTAATGGAGCCAATCTCACCGACGGAATCGACGGCCTGGCCACCGGAGCATCAGCTATCATTGGTGTCACATTGCTTGTTTTTGCATATGTGAGCGGTAATATCATTTTCTCCGATTATCTGGACATTATGTATATCCCCAGCAGTGGTGAGCTTGTGATCTTCCTTGGAGCATTTATCGGAGCATGTATAGGTTTTCTCTGGTACAATGCTTATCCGGCCCAGGTTTTTATGGGCGATACCGGTTCACTCGCACTCGGTGGAATTATCGCTACCCTTGCTATTGTGATCAGGAAGGAACTGCTTATCCCGGTGATGTGCGGCATTTTTCTGATTGAGAATCTAAGTGTGATGATGCAGGTGAGTTATTTTAAATATACCCGCCGTAAATACGGTGAAGGACGCAGGATTTTTCTGATGAGTCCCCTTCATCACCATTATCAGAAAAAAGGAATGCACGAAAGTAAAATTGTTAGTCGTTTTTGGATTGTTGGTATTCTTCTGGCTATTCTCACCGTTGTAACCCTCAAAGTGCGTTGATGATGGAGAAGATATTGAACGGAAATGGCAAGAAGCTACTGATACTGGGTGCCGGCGAAAGCGGTCTGGGTGCGGCTGTGCTGGGTTTGAAAAAGGGGTTTCAGGTGCTGCTTTCCGATCAGGGGGCCATTAAACCAAGATATCTTGAAATGATCAATGAGTTGGGTATTGATGCAGAATCAGGAAGTCATGAACGCGCTATGGCTTTTAGTCCTGATCTGGTAATCAAAAGCCCGGGAATTCCCGATAAGGCCCCACTCATCCGCAGATTCAGAGAAGCAGGCCTGCCTGTAATCGGAGAGATCGAGTTTGCCTCCTGGTTTACCGATGCACGCATCGTAGCCATCACCGGCTCAAATGGCAAATCAACCACCACATCCCTGATCCATCATATGTTGGTGAAAGCGGGTATCAAGGCAGGCCTGGGGGGAAATATCGGCAAGAGCTTTGCTCTTCAGGTGGCTCAGAATGACTTGCCTGATTATGTGCTGGAGATCTCCAGTTTTCAGCTGGATGACACTTGCTTCTTTAAGCCCCATATTTCTATCCTCACCAACATTACTCCCGATCATTTAGATCGATACAATTATCGTCTGGAAAATTACGTGCATTCCAAGTTTAGCATAAGCAGACAACAGAATGCGACAGACTACTTTATTTACTGTGCAGATGATCCAATTACCCTGGAGTACCTGCATACGGTTGCAAATCAGCCTCAACAGATCGCTTTCAGCCATGAACAAAAGCTTAAAGAAGGCGCATGGGTCGAAGACGACCAAATTCACTTTTTAGTCAAAAATCAATCTTTCAATATGCCAATTCAGGAAATCAGCATCAAAGGCAGACACAACACCTACAACTCAATGGCCGCAGGAATAGTAGGCGCACTTTACGGACTGCGAAAAGAGCAGATCAAGGAAAGTCTTTCAGACTTCAAAGGGCTGAATCACAGGCTGGAATCCATAACCCGTATAAAGGGTGTGGAGTACATCAATGATTCAAAAGCAACCAATGTGAATTCAACATGGTATGCCCTGGAAAGTATGAGCAAACCTGTAGTCTGGATTGCAGGTGGAATAGATAAAGGGAATGATTACTCTGTACTTGAGCCACTTGTAAGGAAAAAGGTAAAAGCGCTGGTATGCCTAGGAGCAGACAATACCAAGTTGCATGCTGCATTTTCGCGCCATGTGGATGTTATCGTAAATACATCCAGTATGCAAGATGCGGTGAAAATGGCTTACCAGCTTGCAAACAGCGGTGATGCCGTTTTGCTTTCTCCGGCCTGTGCCTCTTTTGATCTTTTTGAAAACTATGAGGATAGGGGAGATAAATTTCGTGATGCTGTAATTCATCTGTAAGCAAACCGATGGAAAGGCAAGAGAGTTCTATTCTGCGCTATCTGCATGGAGATAAGATCATCTGGATCACAGTGGGTCTTTTGTTTATGTGCTCCATGCTTGCCGTTCACAGCGCCACCGGATCACTTGCCTTCAAAGAGCATTCCGGCAATACCAGTTTCTATCTGATGAAACAAGTCGCCATGAGCGTGTTTGGCATTTTGCTGATTTATGTCTGCCACCTCATAGACTATCGCTATTACTCACGTATTGCTCAGTTGCTCTGGTTTGTTTCTATTCCTCTCCTGATTTATACCATGGTCTACGGGGTTGAAATCAACAGCGCCAATCGCTGGCTTACTCTACCGGTCATCGGGCTTACCATTCAGACTTCAGATCTCGCCAAGCTGGCACTCATCATGTATCTGGCAAGACAGCTTTCTATCAAACAGGATCAGATCAAGGATTTTAAACAGGCTTTTCTTCCGCTTTTAGTTCCGATCATGATTAGCTGTACGCTGATTGCTCCGGAGAATCTTTCTACGGCTTTACTGCTGTATGTTACTTCTGTGTTTGTGCTTTTCCTTGGCCGTGTTTCGCTTAAGCATATTGGTGTTCTTTTTGCAGGAAGTACAGTGCTGGCCGCTCTTTTTGTTCTTCTGCTATTTACCTTGCCTGAAAAGTTTCTCATCAAACGTATGTCTACCTGGAAGAGCCGGATTGAAAATTTTGTCCATCCAAAGGAGGATCCTGATGCAGATTATCAGGTGGTTCAGGCCAAAATTGCAATAGCCAAGGGTGGGCTTTTCCGGCTCAGCCCCGGAGGAAGCGATCAACGCAATTTTTTACCTCACCCGTATTCGGATTTTATCTATGCCATTATCATAGAGGAGTACGGACTTGTTGGCGGTGGTATCCTTATGTTCTTTTATTTGTTGGTGCTCTTCCGATGTGTTCGGATGGTCATCAATGCCCCCAGTGCTTTCGGTGCTCTTCTGGCCCTGGGATTGGGAATGGCGTTGGTACTGCAGGCTATGATACATATGGGAGTTTCGGTAGATCTGTTTCCGGTTACAGGTGTCACGCTCCCACTGATGAGTATGGGTGGAAGCTCAGTTATGTTTACAAGTATTGCCTTTGGAATTTTGCTAAGTGTGAGCAGAGATCGTGCGCTGGGAAGCAGCAGTGAAAATCCTGTAGCCGCATGAGTGTCGGAAACAGAAGGATTATCATTAGCGGCGGTGGTACAGGCGGACATATTTTCCCCGCCATCGCCATTGCCAGAGCACTTCAGGCGGCAGATCCGGCTGTTGAAATTTTATTTGTGGGTGCCGAAGGTCGCATGGAAATGGAACGTGTTCCTGCTGCGGGTTTCAGGATCATGGGTTTACCCGTTGCGGGGTTTCAGAGAGGAAGTGTGATTGCCAATCTGAGCCTCCCTTTTAAACTTTTAAAAAGCATGCTTAAGGCGCTCACCATCATTCGCGATTTCAAGCCAGGCTTTGCAGTAGGTGTGGGAGGCTATGCCAGCGGACCCTTACTTCAGGCGGCACGCTGGTCAGGGATTCCATACCTCATTCAGGAGCAAAACTCATTCGCGGGAATTACCAATAAATTACTGGCAGGCGGAGCAAAGGCGATTTGTGTGGCTTATCCGGGCATGGATAAAGTTTTCCCTGCTTCAAAAATTCACTTTACCGGAAACCCCGTTCGCCCGGAAATGACCCGGCCGCTTCCTTCAAAACAAGATGCATTAAAATACTTCGGCCTTGATACTTCGCTTCCGGTGGTCTTTCTTACAGGTGGCAGCCTGGGTGCGCGCACTCTTAACAATGCAGCTATAGAAGCACTGAAAGGCTCTGCGGGACGAGAGTTTCAGATGATCTGGCAAACCGGAAAGGCAGATTTTCAACGCTGCAGGCCCTTGGCAGAGGGTATCAGTGGGGTGAGATGTATGGCATTTGTAGATCGCATGGATATGGCTTATGCTGCTGCCGATCTTGTAATATCCCGCGCTGGTGCATTGGCTATTTCAGAATTGCAGGTTGTAGGGCGTCCGTGTATCCTTGTTCCTTCTCCGAACGTGGCAGAAGACCATCAGACTCATAATGCAAAAGTATTGGCTTCAGCCGGAGCTGCTTTAATGCTCTCTGAATCTGAAGCTGAAAGAAATCTTTTCAATACTGCATGGCTGCTGCTCAATGATGAAAAGCGCAGATACAACATGGAACAGAAACTTAAAGAAATGGCCGTTTCCAATGCTGCAGAAATGATAGCTGAAATTATTCTTAAATCCTATATACAATAAAAGGTTTAAATTAAATGAGTGAGTATAAAGAAATATGCTTTCTGGGAATCGGCGGTGCGGGTATGAGTGCCCTGGCACGCTATTTTAACCAGAATGGTGTCACTGTGTACGGTTATGATAAAACCCCAACTGCACTTACTGCGCAACTTGTGGAAGAAGGGATGATGGTCTTTTATGAGGACGATCCTTCCTTGTATCCGCCTCATCCCGATTTGGTGGTGTATACACCGGCTGTTCCCGACTCGCTTTATGGACTCAGTTTATACAAGAGTAAAGGAATCAGGGTAGAAAAAAGGGCAGTGATTCTGGCCGAAGTCTGCAGCAAGGGGAAAACCATAGCTGTGGCCGGCAGTCATGGTAAGACAACCGTGAGCGGAATGATTGCCCATGTGTTGAGAACGGCCGGTATTCCTTGTACCGCTATTCTTGGCGGGACCATGCTCAACTACAATTCAAATTTTATTCATGGCAATGACGAGATATTTGTGGTTGAAGCTGATGAATTTGACCGCTCTTTTCTGCATCTGAAGCCATGGCTAACGGTAGTAACTTCTGTAGATACCGACCATCTGGATGTGTATGGCAGCGAAGAGAAAATCAGGGAAGCATTTCTGGAATTTATTCATCAAACAGATCCCTTTGGATTCTTGCTGATCAAGCAGGCACAGCTTCCGGAAGATAAGCTGCCGCAGGTAGATAAGGCGTTTTATGCCTTCGATGATACCGATGCCGATGTGTATTGCTCAAGGTATTGGACTCTTGATGGGGGGTATCTGTTTTACATCAACTATTTCGGGGAAACCCTTCGCCAGTTCAGATTGGGCACAGGTGGTCTCCATAATCTTGAAAATGCACTCGCCGCAATGGCTGCAGCCCGAGAAATGGGAGCTGATAACAACAGGATCAGAGAAGGACTTCAGAGTTTTAAAGGAATTCACCGGCGGTTTGAAAAGCTGGCCGACAATGGGAAAACTTTGTGTATTGATGACTACGCCCATCATCCTGAAGAGATCAAAGCACTGATCAGATCTGTGAAAGATTTATGGCCGCAAAGAAAAATTACAGCCGTTTTTCAGCCCCATCTGTTTAGTCGTACAAGGGATCTTGCTGAGGGTTTTGCAGCAGCTTTGAATATGGCGGATGAAGTTATTTTATTGGACATTTATCCCGCTCGCGAGTTTCCCATAGAGGGAGTTACATCAGATGTTATTGGAAAAAATATCAGCTGCCCCTTGCTGAGATTGTCGCTGAATGATGCGCGAAAATGGGTCTCGGATCACGCAATAGAGAAAGATATTGTTCTTACCATCGGTGCGGGAGATATCGATTCTCTTGTTCCTCTGATTAAAAGCACAGTGGTTTAAGTTTTATGATGAACAACTGGAAATTCTGGCTTAAGCGATTTCTTATCGGAACTGCGTCTTTTGCAGCTCTTGTAGGACTCGTCTTTCTGTCGGTAGCTGCTACCAAACACAGAAAACAGCTGGAGTGTACAGGAACCTCTGTAAACATCGACTATGCCGGTGGGTTGAGTTTTATAAATGTGGAAGAGGTTGATTCTGTTCTTTTGGAGATAAACGAAATCAAACCATCGTTAAGTAAATTGGCCGAATTACCGCTCTCTGAGATGGAGCATCGGCTTGAAAAAAATCCATGGATACAGGCTGCGGAAGTTTATTTAAGGCAGGACGGTAAACTCCAAGTTGATATTGTACAGAAAAGACCACTATTCCGTGTAATCAACACGGGCTCTGTTGGTTATTATATCTGTCGTGACAAGAGCAAAATGCCTCTCAATTCTAACTTTACAGCTCAGGTGACTGTTGTGGGTGGCTGGTTAGAAACAGGTGATTCACAGCGGGATAGTTTGGTCTTTGCAAATCTGTTTTTTCTTCAGGAATCTCTGGAAAAAGACTCCTTCCTCCTCGCTATGACCGATCAGATTCTGATTGATGAGTTGGGAGAGTTTAGTCTGATTCCGATTTCAGGCGGGCATAAAGTTCGTCTTGGAAATGCCGACAGGCTTGAAGACAAATTAGGCAGATTGAAAACCTTCTATCGGGAAGGCATGGTGCATACAGGCTGGAATCAATACGGTCTTGTAGATCTGCGCTTCTCCGGTCAGGTGGTTTGCCGAAGGAAACCAATCCACACCGATTCATTGTAAAGAACTAACTCCTGTATGACATCCTCCAGAGAAAATCCAATTGTAGCAGCCCTTGATATAGGGACTACCAAAATATGTATGCTGGTGGGCCGCAAGAACGCTCAGGGCAAGATCCAGATTTTGGGAATGGGCCGAAGTGATTCTTTGGGTGTTGCAAGGGGCGAGGTGGTTAATATTGAGCAAACAACCAAAGCTATTCTTGCCGCCAAGGCCGAGGCTGAACAAAAATCTGGCATTACCATCAAGTCGGTATTTGTTGGAATTGCAGGAGAACATATCAACTCTTTGCAGGATAGAGACATTCTCAATCTAGGCTCAGCTGATCATATGATCACCAAAGAGGATGTGAAGAAGATGATCAGCAATATGCATAATCTTGCTATTGCACCCGGTGAACGCATCATTCATGTAATTCCTCAGGAATTTACGGTAGATCATAACCGAAATGTTGAGCCTGTAGGGATGTACGGAAGCCGCATCGAAGCAGACTTTCATATCATCACCGGCAAAATTGCAGCAGCAAGAAATATCAACACCTGTGTTGAGAGGGCCGGACTGGAAGCTCTTGAGATTATCCTTGAACCTCTGGCTTCTTCTGCATCTGTACTGAAAGAAGAGGAAATGGAGGCCGGTGTAGCTTTAGTGGACATCGGTGGAGGAACTACAGATCTCGCTATTTTTCACAACAATATCATCAGACATACTGCAGTTATCCCATTTGCGGGAAACATCATTACAGAAGATATTCGAATGGGATGTCAGCTGATCAGAAGTAATGCAGAAACCATCAAAAAACGTTTCGGATCAGCATTGCCCGACGAAATGAGTGAGCATCATGTAGTCTCCATCCCTGGAATAGCAGGCCGCGAGCAACGGGAAATCAGTATGAAGACTCTGGCCAATATCATCAGGGCAAGAATGGAAGAAATATTCGGTCAGATTTACTTTGAAATCAAGCAATCCGGATATGCCAATTGCCTTCATGGCGGAGTGGTAATTACAGGCGGTGGCTCTCAGCTCAAGCATCTCAAACAAATGGTTGATTACGTAACCGGATATACCAGCAGGATAGGTTTGCCTCTTGAATTTATAGCCGGAGACACTCCCGTTGAACTTCGCAATCCGATGTATGCTACCAGTATCGGATTGCTGATTAAGGGCTATGAATATCTGAGTGAAGCAAGACTGCTTGACAAGACCCTTGAAAACAGATATACACACGAGATCCTGGCTCAGCAACAGGCAGAGCAAATCGCTGCAGAAGAGCAAGCCGAAACAGAACCTGACAATACCGATTTACCACAGCAACCAACAACACCCGTCAGGCCGGTGAGCAGAAAATGGTATGAAGGCTTCCTCCCAAAAATCAAAGAATATTTGCTCGATAAAGAGGTTTCTGAAAAAGATTTTAACTCCTAATTTTAAAACACATTAATAAAACTTTAACTCATGACCAATTACATGTTCGACCTTCCCAAGGATCAGTCCTCCATCATCAAGGTGATCGGTGTGGGCGGCGGTGGATCCAATGCCGTTAACCACATGTTTACACAAGGTATTCATGGGGTGAATTATGTAGTTTGTAATACAGATGCACAGGCGCTCGAACTCAGTCCCATCCCCAATAAAATCCAGCTTGGTCCGGAACTCACCGAAGGCCTGGGCGCAGGAAGTAATCCCGAACAGGGAAGACTCGCCGCAGAAGAAAGTGTTGAGGAAATCCGCTCTATTCTCAGCAAGAATACCAAGATGGTTTTTGTAACAGCTTGCATGGGTGGTGGAACCGGAACCGGCGCCGCTCCGGTAGTTGCAAGAATTGCACGCGAAATGGGAATCCTTACAGTGGGCATAGCAACCATGCCTTTTACCTTTGAAGGCAGAAGGAAATATCAGCAGGCCAAAGAGGGTGTTGAAAATCTGAAAGCTCATGTTGACACTATTCTGCTGATATCTAATGATAAGGTCAGAGAAATGTATGGCAACCTATCCAAGAGCGAGGCTTTCAGCAATGCGAATAATATTCTGACCACTGCAGCAAAATCAATCAGTGAAATCATTACCATTCCCGGAGAAATCAATGTGGATTTTGCCGATGTGAAACATGTAATGGAGAAAGGAGGAAGCGCTCTCATGGGCTGTGCAACTGCCGAAGGAGAAAATCGTGCGATGAATGCTGTGCAGGGAGCCCTAAATTCACCTTTGCTTAACGATAACGATATTCGCGGTGCCAAGAAATTCCTCGTGAATATTTCTTCAGGAAGCAATCAGGTAACCATTGACGAAATCACAGAAATCAATGAGTATGTGCAAATGATGGCTCAGGAAACAGACATTATTTTCGGAACCTGCGATGATTCGTCTCTGGGAGAAAAAATATCTGTAACCATCATCGCCACCGGTTTCGAGTCAGCTACAAGACTGGATTATGTGAGGAAAGAGCCCAAGGTTTCGTATGATATGAATACCGGAGTGCCTTCTGTCTCTGAAGTGGAAACAGCCGTTCAGCAGCCACAGCCTTCGTCTGACACGACAGCGGTTCAGATCAATAAGATTGAAGAAATTTTTGTTCAGGATCTCTCAGAAGAGCTCAATCTGTTTAGTCAGCAATCTGCCGAGGAAGTTGATAAAAATACTCCGGTAGTCTTTACTCTTGAGGAGTCTGCCCCTTCTCTTGAAGATGTGTTTTCTCTAAATCTTGAAAAGGAAACTACAATCATTGAAAACGCTTACAGCTTTGAACTGAATTCAAATGATCCCCTTACAAATGAAGTTGAAGAAGTCTCCCCCCCGGATCTCTCTTTCATCAATACAGAAGAACTTCCTTCTTCACGGAATGAGTTGTTCGCAGAGTTTAAAATCGTCAGCTCACCTTCCGAACCTGTACAATCTTCTGCCCCTATCCAGGAAGAAGGACGTTTGAAGGATCTCGATGACCGAAAAAAGGCGCTCCTCAATCTCAGCTACAGGTCTGGAAATAAATCTATGAACATTAATGAATTGGAATCTACTCCGGCATATATGAGGCAGGGACTGGATCTTAACCCCGGAAGACAGTTTTCTACGGAAACAGGAATCTCCCGCTTCAGCGTAGGAGAAAGTTCCATCGATTCTGAAAAACCTGAGATACGCCGAAATAACTCCTATCTGCACGATAATGTAGATTGATTGTTTGATTTAATTTACCGCAAGCCGCTTTTCTTCAGGATCAGCGGCTTTTTTTTTGGTCATAAGTCAGCATGAATTCACCCTAAGTCTGACCCGCTGTGGATTATTTATCACCCCCTTGCACATTTGCTCTTCTAATTTAGTAGCCTTAAACCGGTGCACTTATGGCCAAAGAGAACCAGGAAGCCTCCTATTCCGAAGAACATATCAGAACCCTCGATTGGATCGAACATATGCGCATGCGCCCCGGTATGTATATCGGCAAAACAGGCGATGGCTCGTCCGTTGATGATGGTATCTATATCCTGCTCAAAGAAGTAATAGACAACTGTATCGACGAATATGTGATGGGATATGGTAAAAAAGTGGAAGTTACCCTCTCCAAAGAAAAAGTATGTGTGCGGGATTTTGGAAGAGGTATCCCCCTCGGAAAAGTCATTGATTGCGTCTCCCAAATCAATACCGGAGGTAAGTACGATTCCAAGGCTTTTAAAAAATCTGTAGGACTCAATGGAGTAGGGACAAAAGCAGTTAACGCGCTATCGTCCTATTTTAAAGTGTATGCCGTCCGCGAAGGAGCAATGAAGTGTGCCGAATTTGAAGCAGGTAAACTGAGCAAAGATCATAAAATCAGTAAGACCTCAGAGGCAAACGGAACTTATGTTGAATACATACCTGATCAGAAAATATTTAAAAATTTTCATTATGTAACGGATTATGTAGAAACCATGATCCGCAATTACACTTATCTGAATCCCGGATTGGTGTTCTTGCTGAATGGAAAAAGATTTGTTTCTCAAAGAGGTCTGTTTGATCTCCTATCCGTAAAGAAGGATCCTGAAAGTCTTCGGTATCCCATTATTCATCTTCAGTCGGAAGACATTGAAATCGCTTTGTCTCACGGCAATCATTACGGAGAAGAGTATTACTCTTTTGTGAATGGTCAGTACACCGTTCAGGGCGGTACCCACCTGCAGGCTTTTCGCGAAGCTCTGGTTAAAACGGTCAGAGAGTTTTACAAAAAAGATTATGATACAGTAGATATCCGCGAAGCAGTAGTGGCCGCCGTTTCCGTGCGCATTCAGGAGCCTGTGTTTGAATCGCAGACCAAAACCAAACTCGGTAC
>CAZUHX010000018.1:0-1947 GCA_964620795.1 uncultured Chitinophagaceae bacterium | reverse complement strand
GAGGATCGCACCATGAAACAGTTTGTAGGAGAGTTCCTCAAAGAAAAACTGGATAACTTTCTCCACAAGAATCCTGAAACGGCTGATGCTCTTCTCAAAAGAATTCTTCAAAGCGAAAGGGAAAGGAAAGAAATAGCCGGAATAAAAAAGCTGGCCAACGAACGCGCCAAAAAAGCCAATCTCCACAACCGGAAATTACGCGACTGCCGCGTTCATTTTGGTGATCATAAAGACGTTAACCGCCTCAATACCACGCTCTTTATCACCGAAGGTGACTCTGCATCCGGTTCTATTACGAAAGCGCGCAATCCCGACTGCCACGCAGTTTTCTCCCTCCGCGGAAAGCCCCTCAATTGCTTTGGTCTTACGAAAAAAGTGGTCTATGAAAATGAGGAGTTTAATCTCCTTCAGCATGCTCTCAATATCGAAGATTCAATTGATGATTTGCGCTACAACAATATCGTGATTGCTACCGATGCCGATGTGGATGGAATGCATATCCGCCTTCTTTTGCTCACTTTCTTTCTACAGTTCTTTCCCGATCTGGTGCGCAACGGTCATGTCAAAATTCTGGAAACACCACTCTTCAGAGTGAGAAATAAAGAAGTGACTTATTACTGCTACTCGGAAGAGGAAAAGCAGGAAGCCATGCAAAAGTTGAAGGGCAAACCCGAAATCACCCGCTTCAAAGGTCTGGGTGAAATTTCACCGGAAGAGTTCAGTCGATTTATTTCTGAAGACATGCGCCTCAGTCCGGTGATTATTACAGACGAACACAACATCCGAAAATTACTGGAGTATTACATGGGTAAAAACTCTCAGGACCGGCAAGATTTTATCATCAGCAATCTGCGGGTCGAAAAAGACCTCGCAGCCCTGCCGCAGGAAAGTGAAACCATTGAAGCCTGAATCCTAAATTTATGAATGAGCAGAACCCGGAAAACGAACTGAAGCATGTAGATGGACTCTTCCAGGACTGGTTCCTGGATTATGCCTCTTATGTAATTCTTGAAAGAGCTGTTCCTGCGCTGGAAGATGGTCTCAAGCCCGTTCAGCGCAGAATCCTTCATGCCCTCAACGAAATGGACGATGGCCGTTTCAATAAGGTGGCAAACGTGATCGGACAAACCATGCAGTTTCACCCGCACGGAGATGCTTCCATTGGTGAAGCATTGGTCAATATCGGTCAGAAAGAATTGTTGTTTGATACCCAGGGAAACTGGGGCGATATCCGGACCGGCGACAGTGCCGCAGCTCCACGTTACATCGAAGTAAGACTCTCTGCACCCGGCAATGAAGTTCTTTTCAATGAAGAAACCACCGACTGGCAATTGAGCTACGATGGCCGTAAGAAAGAACCCGTACACCTGCCGGTAAAATTTCCGCTGCTGTTATCGCAGGGTGCGGAAGGGATTGCCGTCGGACTTTCAACCAAAATCCTGCCGCACAATTTTATTGAACTCTGCAAGGCTTCAATGGATATTCTCAGAGGCAAGAAAACAAAACTGTATCCCGATTTTCCTACCGGTGGCTTTGCCGATGTGAGTGAATATGCTTCCGGCGGAAGAGGTGGTCGGGTTAAGGTGAGAGCACGAATCGAAACAGTGGACAAGAAGAATCTTGTTATCCGTGAAATCCCTTTCGGAACCACTACACCCTCACTCATCGATTCCATACTCAAAGCCAATGAGAAGGGAAAAATCAAAATCAAGAAGATCACTGACAATACCGCCAAAGATGTAGAGATTCTGATTGAACTCAGCCCCGGAACCGATCCTGACGTGACCATAGATGCACTCTATGCTTTTACAGATTGCCAGTTGTCTCTTTCAGTAAATGCCTGTGTCATTTTTCAGGATAAGCCCATGTTTCTGCCTGTTGAAGAAATCCTGCGGCATTCCACTGAGAGAACCATGGCATTGCTGCGCCGCGAACTGGAAATTGAAC
>CAZUHX010000017.1:15437-27988 GCA_964620795.1 uncultured Chitinophagaceae bacterium | reverse complement strand
GCCTGCATAATGGATTGACGAATCCACCAAACCGCATAAGAGATAAATTTAAATCCCTTGGTTTCGTCGAAGCGCTGAGCGGCTTTGATCAGACCCAGGTTGCCTTCATTGATGAGATCAGGAAGCGTCAAACCCTGATTTTGATATTGTTTGGCAACGGATACAACAAACCTGAGGTTGGCACGGGTTAGGATTTCCAATGCTTTCATGTCGCCCTCTCGTATTCTTCTGGCCAGACTGGCTTCCTCTTCTGCAGAAATGAGATCTATTTTTCCAATTTCCTGCAGGTAGCGCTCAAGAGATGCGCTTTCTCTGTTGGTAATGGATTTTGAAATTTTCAACTGCCTCATCCGCTTTTATTTGACGCTAGGCAAAAATATAGGATTTGTGGATGTTTCAAAGGCCTGGTAGGCTTATCTGAGATGAAGCGAAAGCCCCAATCCCGGATGTTGGCTATTAATCAAAACAGGTTGCCACTCCATGCTAAGATCATCGCTTATATCGTAATGATACAGATGGGCATCTACCGATGCGTCCACAAGATTGAGAACATACCATACGGCGGTAAAAATGGCGGTGATATCAAGATTTCGTTTATTCTGGTCTCTATAGAATTTCAGACTGGCAGGATCAGAAATCCCGTTTACACTTCCTGCAGTTTCAGGCCGGTCATCTACCTGTAGCCTGTAGGCATTTCGGTAGGCCACAAAACGCGAACCGGTGTGATATAAACCGTAACCCAAGCCTGCGAAGCCGGCCCAGACGATCGGTATTTTCCAGTATTTTTTATTGTAAGCCTGCCCCAGGCCAGGCAGAACAGCCGACATCCACAAGGCTTTAAGCGGCGAATGCTTTTTGGCTGATTGGACTGAATCGGGAAGAGAATTAAGGTTGGCAGGTCTAAGGTGTCTCGGAGCGTCTCCAGCCACGGCAGAGACCGTGATTAAGAAGAAAACGAGCAGTGTATAAATAGCCTTCACCGAAAATAAACGATCTGAGGCGGGCAAAATTATACTCCCAGGTCTTCGACCAGGCGCTCGAGCTCTTCATCGTTCAGAAAAGCGATCTGTATCTGACCACTGCCTTTGGCTGTTCTTTGAATGATCACTCTGGAAGAAAATTTTGAGGTGAGTTCATCTTCCCATTTCCTTAGCGCAGCTGGTTTATCGGCAGATTTTCTGGCTTTGGCAGAAGGCTTGGACGGCAGTGTTTTGAGGAAATTCTCCAATTGCCTGACTGACAAGTTTTTTTGCATTGATTCCTTGTAAGCAAGCATTTGCCTGGGCAATTCTTCTACTCCGCTTAAAACTTTTGCATGGCCAAAGCTCAGCTTACCCTCTCTTACGGCCAGTTGAATATCAGGAGGCAAGCGCAGCAACCTTAAAAAATTGGTAACCGTGCTTCTGCTTTTACCCAGTCGAACCCCCACTTGCTCCTGATTGATTCCGCATTCATCCATCAGGCGTTTGTAATTGACAGCAATTTCCAGAGGGTTAAGATCTTCACGCTGTATGTTTTCAATGAGCCCTATTTCCAGTGACTCCTGATCACTTGCCATTCTCACGAAAGCCGGGATAGATTCTTTTCCTGCCAGCCGTGAAGCCCTTAACCTTCTTTCACCTGCAATGAGTTCATACTTACCTTCGGAGACATACCTTACGGTTACCGGCTGTATGACTCCATGGACTTTGATAGATTCAGCCAGTTCCTGAAGGCTTTCCTCATCGAAATTGGTTCTTGGTTGAAACGGATTTACCTCAATCTGAGACAAAAGAATTTCCGGCGCCTGCCCTTTGGGGGGACTGCTTGTCAATGATTTTTCCGGTGTCTCTTTTACCGATTCTTCCTGAAGAAGCGCTCCAAGACCGCGTCCCAGTACATTTTTTTTCTTTTCACTCATCTTCTGATGTAAGGTTAAATTCTTTCTCTTGCTCAGGGATTCGGGTATCATCGTTGCGTTGCAGCAGCTCTCGTACCAATTCAAGATAATTCATGGCACCCTTGCTTTCTGCATCGTATTCAATAACAGGTTTGCCGAAGCTTGGGGCTTCCCCAAGACGGGTGTTTCTGTGAATTAATGTCTCAAACACAATCTCCTGGAAATGTTTGCGAATTTCCTCAACCACCTGATTGGCGAGCCTGAGCCGACCGTCGTACATGGTCAGTACAATTCCTTCAATTTCAAGTGAGGGATTAAGACGACTCTGAACAATCTTGACGGTGTTTAACAATTTCCCAAGTCCTTCCAGTGCAAAGTATTCACACTGAACGGGTATAAGGACTGAATCTGCTGCGGTGAGTGCATTTACCGTTATCAGTCCTAATGAGGGTGAACAGTCAATGATAATATAATCATAATCCTGTCGAAGTTCATCAAGTACAAACTTCAATATCCTTTCCCTATTGGGATGATTAATCAGTTCTATTTCGGCTCCAACCAGATCCAGATGAGCCGGAAGAAGTGAAAGATTCTTGGTATTGGTCTCCAGTATGATGTCTTTGGCTTTAACCTCCTGTATCAACACCTCATAAAGGCTGGTTTTGATACTTTTAGGATCCTTCCCCACTCCGCTGGTTGCATTGGCCTGGGGATCAGCATCTACCAAAAGTGTCTTATAATCCAGCACGGCAAGACTTGCCGCTATATTGATGGCGGTTGTGGTTTTCCCCACACCGCCTTTCTGGTTTGCCAGTGCAATAATTTTCCCCATAATATCAGAGTTCAATTGTTTCGCCAATACCGGGCAGGTTTAAGGTCAGCCCTTTGGATTCAAAATGCTGTTTTGCCTTTTGATGATCTATTTTGATGAAACCGAAAGTATCAAAATGTACACCGATAACTTGTTTGCATTCCACAAACTCGGCAGCGAAGGCTGCATCTGTATAGCCCATGGTAAAATTATCACCAACGGGTAAAATAGCGACGTCCGGTTTCCAGCCGGTTTCCGGCAGCAATTTCATATCCATGCATAACGCAGTATCTCCTGCGTAGTATATGGTTTTGCCTGCCGCACGAATCATGAAGCCTCCCGGATTTCCGGCATAAGTCCCGTCCGGCAAAACACTAGAGTGTATTGCAGCAACCGATTTTACGGTTCCGAATTCAAAACTCCACTGCCCGCCTATATTCATTGGATGTGCCTTTTCAACGCCTTTCTGCTGATACCAGCTCACAATTTCATAATTGCTGATCAGACTTGCCCCGGTACGCTTCAAGATATCTTCTGCATCGGCCACATGATCAAAGTGACCGTGGGATATCAGCACAAAATCTGCAGCTATTCCCGCCGGATCAATATGAACAGCAAGAGGATTTCCACTGATGAAAGGATCAAACAAAAGGTGACTTCCGTCTATTTCAAGACTGAAACAGGAATGTCCCCAATAGGTAAATTTCATACTTCCCACTTTGACTCAACAAATTTAACACGGGTAGCGTGCTGATAAAGCCGCACTTCTCCACTTTTAAACAGGAATTAACCAAATGTGACTGTTAATACTTCGGGATTGGGGTGGAAAAACAAAAAGCCCCCGGAGTTTCCGGAGGCTTTTCTAGAAAAATTAAGCTTATGATCAATGGTTGATAATCAGCTTTTTAACTGCTGTCTTTTCGCCGCTTTGAACTTTAACGAGATAAGTTCCATTGGCCAAATCAGACATATCAAGGCTTGAGGATTCTTCAACATTGATGTGGCGTACTTCTGTACCAACGATATTGAATACTCTTACAGTAGCAACTTTTGAAGTTCCCGCAATAGTGATGGTCACTTTGCCTGTTGAAGGGTTAGGCATTAAAGTTACATTGCTTTCGAAAGAAAGATCGCTTACTGAATTGGGACAAGTCTGACGAACGTCGAGTGCCTGGCTGGAAGAAACGAAAGTACAACCGGCGCTGTCCATGGTTACTTTTACATTGAAAATACCGGGGTTGGTGTAAACGTTAGAACCATCGGTAGTGAATCCAAGATTACCATCACCAAAATCCCAGTTAGCATTCCAACCTGCAGTGCGCTGTGAAGTATTAACGAAGGTTGCAGCATCACCAACACACCACTGAACGCCTGTTGCGGTAGTAATACGATCGGGAGGAAGCTGGAAAGAAACGCTATTTGAAACTCCGGGGTACTGAACTGATGTAGTTGCTGTTGCTGAGCAACCTACGCTATTAGTAACAGTAACTGAATAAGTGCCCGGCAAAAGGTTGGGAGCTGAAGTGGCAGTAGAAGAGGTAACACCCGTGTTGGCGCTCCATGAATAAACCTCTGCACCCTGAGTGAAGCCTGAAATAGCAGAGGCGAGTGTAGCGCGCGATCCACAGTTTACAGTAACAGGGTTTGCTCCTCCATTGAGAGTGATATTGATACCCTGAGAAGCAACATTGTATGTGGCGATTGTTGTAGCACCTCCGTTTCCACCATCAGTTACCGTTACTGTGATTACAGAGTTGCTAGCACCAACTGTAAATACGGGATCAGGATCAGTTGTTGATGAAAGAGATCCGCTGGTGGCATTCCATGCATATGAATAAGGACCAACACCTCCGAAGGCGTTCACATTCAGGTTAACTGAAGAACCTGGACAGCGGAGAGGTGCCTGAGAAATACAACCGGTCTGAACTTCTCCGACTGCAGCTCCATAATCAACAACAGCTGACACATAAGGGATGAACAGATAGTTCTGAATGTAGAATTCTTCACACTCACAAGGTGTGCCTATTGTTCCATCTGAATTACAGTCAAGACCGAGGGAATTTACACCTGAAATATTGGTTCCACCGGTGGTTGTGTAATTGATGTAAAACAAACTGCTAAAACCGGCAACTGAAGGCTCGCCGGCGCAAGCGTCGGCGCACTCGTCACGGTAGCCGGCAAGAACATTGAACTTATTTGCGGTGTCACCTTTGAACTCGATTCCGATTCCAAAAGACTCACCACGGGCAAACTGCAGATCAGGATACCAGGAAGCAATGGTAAAGTTGGTTGTATTAAGCGGAATGGTCTGATTGGTAACAATGGTATCTGCCCAAAGCGGAGTTGTAACAATACGGGCTGCAGGACCAGTTCCTGTAACCTGAAGAGAGTTTCTATTGAATACAAAAACGATTACCGTATCGTTGTTTCCTGTGACATTTTCGTGGGTAAAGAAAATATCGAAGCTATCCAGCTTCATGGTAGTGCTTGACCTTTTGTAATAAGTATCCTGACCTTGCCCATCGAAGTTGATGATGGAGTCATAGATCATGGCAGCCTGCTTGAGGGTAAAATTATCCGCATTACTGTAACGGGAATTCATTTCCCAGATAAAGCGCTGGTAGGTAAAATTATTAGCAGTTGCATGGGCTTCATCCTTTCCGTCGTAGTCAATAAAAAAGCTAACATTAGCTGCGCGGCTACCACTGAGGGACATCGCTTTTTTGGAAACGGCAGAAACCTGACGACCCTGCAGGTGGCTGCGCACCTCAGAGGAATTCACTCTCGTGTGCTGTTGATTGAGCTGAGCAACAGCTGCAACCGAACAAAGTGCAAGAGCACAAGCAGTAAACAATTTTTTCATAATGAATTAATGGTTTTTAAGGAGTGTAAAAATAATCATTTTTGGGAAAGACTGCATGAAGCCGAAAAAAGTTGTAGGTCAAAAGTTTTTTTACAATCCGGAGACAGCCTATTCAGCTTCCCCGCGATAGTAGCAAGTCCGGCATCTGGGCTCATAAACATCCTTCTCCCCCAACAAAATCCGGCTCTTGCTATCGCCCTTCCGGTAAGAAAAATGGGCAATATCCCCGCAGCGGAGGCAAATTGCATGAACTTTGGTGATATAATCAGCCACAGACAGCAGCGCCGGCATACAGCCAAAAGGCTTTCCTTCAAAATCCATATCCAGGCCTGCCACTATTACTCTGACCCCCTTCCTTGCCAATTTTTCACAAACCTCCGGCAACTGGGCATCCAAAAACTGCGCTTCATCAATCCCAATCACTTCCGACCCTTCGGCAAGAAGAAAAATATTCTCAGAATGGGCTACAGCCGTTGAGCGGATTGCATTCTGATCATGACTAACCACCTGATCTTCCCCATATCTGATGTCAACAGAAGGCTTAAAAATCTCAACTTTCCTCCCGGCAATCTGAGCTCTTCTGAGTCTTCGAAGCAATTCTTCTGTTTTTCCGGAAAACATAGATCCGCAAACGACCTCTATCCAGCCTTTTTTCTCCCTGCCCGACTGCGGTTCGATGAACATACTGCAAATCAATACAATTATTTCATTCCGTTCAGAATGCCGATTGCGCTTATTTTGCATCTCACTCAACTTCTGAATGCATCATGAAAGCCGAAATCATACAAAAAGCAGAGCTTTTGCTGAATTCCATCAAAACGAGGTCTTTTTCAGATAAAACACAATTGGTTGAACTGAATCTGCTTATGAATCAAATGGCAGAACTTTATCTCGAACTTCTTGAGGAACAAAGCAAGCTCATCTCAGGATCGCACTCTGGCGATTACATGGCAAGTATAGATACTGCAACTGCCTTCCCAAATAATAATCCCCAAAGGCCCGAAAGCCATTTACATAGTGAACCTGGATATTCAGCGGCAGCAGAAGCAGAGGAAGACGCAGATCAGCTCTCCCCTGCACAATCAGATTCAGAACCAATCCGGGACATCATTGAGGTCGTCGAACAAAAATCTGAAGCCATTTCATTGGATAAAGATGTATTTCCGCTCTCAGAGGCACCGGAGCCGGGTCCCGCAGCAGATAAATTTCCGGAGTCTGAGCCTTTGAAAACAGCAGCTGCTACCATTAACGAGCAATTCAAATCAGAAGGAAATACAATCAATCAAAAGCTTGCACAAAACACAGCAGATCTTAACTCTTCGGCTTCAAGAAAGACGCTGTCTTCTTTAATTGATTTGAATACGGCACTTCAATTTAAAAAAGGACTTTTCGGAGGTCAGGAAGAGTTGTTCAACCAGACCGTCAAATACCTGTCTTCTGTGAAAGATGAAGATGTAGCCAAATCATTTGTTACAGATAAACTGGCTCCCAAACTGAAATGGGACCCTCAAAACGAACAAGTAATTAACTTCATGGAGTTGTTGGATAAAAGCTTTGGTAAATAGCAGGTCAGGCGAAGCTGATAACCAGCCCCCAAATTAGCAGAAGCGTAAAACTGAGCGCAAACCAAAGTCCGGCAGAAGTGTATTGAGTAAAAGTTATCTCAATGCTTTTCAAGCGATAAGCAAGATAGATTTTATCTGACAGATACGCTAAAAATAGCGCGATCGGAGCAGCAAGGATTCCAGCCACAGGCAAGAGAATAAAAAGAAGCAGAATCAACACAATCAATTCTGCGCATAATGCCTCAAGCACCCAACGGTCGCGTTTAAGACCCAGCACGACGGTTTGCGGGAAAAGAGTTCTGGGAATAGTAAGCAATAAAATAGTACAAAAAACCGGCCAGGCTTGCGCCAAACTTTCGGGCAACAAAACCCTGAAAAGAAATGGAGAAATAATCATCAAACCCGCCGTAAGCAAAAATGCAATTGGCATAAAAGCAGCAGAGCGATTCCTCAATCCTGCCAAGCCTTCTGCAGAGTTTCCGGCAATTTTTCCGCTGAAGGCATTACTTATTGCCCCAGCCATAATCATGATGAAAGGAAATTCCCGGCTACCGTATCTGAAAATCACAAATTCATCGGCTCCCAATCCGTAGCGAACGGCCATTCCACAGATATACTCCGAGGCTCCGCCAAGGGCTGAAAGCAATATCAGCGGTAAAAGTTCAGAAAGAATCTGCAGGTAACCAGCATTAGAATTTTCATCTTGCCCCTGAGGTTTTTCAAGATAAAAAAGTAAACAACGAAAGGCAGAAATTAATGTCCAAAAGGCAAGCAGAAAAATTAGATCTAACCCGTAATAGGCGATTAGGGCTGAGCCTACCATGAATACAGTATTGAACAGACTGCCAAGCAGCAAGAGTTTTGACAGTTTTGCTTTTTGATAAAGCATTGAATCAAGCAGAGCCGAGCCCGACTGAAAAGACATAGACAAAGCAAACAGAAGAAAGACACGGAGCTGAATCGCTGATTCGGGAAGGAGCGTGAATAGCAATAAACAAGCAGGAACTGTCATAAAGATGGAGAGTCTCCAGGCCAGACTGCTCAATCTCGCTATTGTGCTCAATCTCTCCTGATCATGTTCAGGAATTCTGAATATAGCAGTGTTGATGGCGTTGATCCAAAAAAAAGTGAGCATACCCTGAACAAACAACCAAGATTCAACGATGGCCAAATTATTTCCCGACAATCCCAGCCATGGCAATAAGACAGATGTCGCCAAGATTGCTCCAAAACGCATAACTCCTGACCATTGCAGGACAGAAAGTCCGTCTAACCGCCAAAGCTGAGCTAGCTTCATAATTTACAAACAAAGATGTTTAATTATAGCAAACCATTAGCTTTGTTTTACAAAATCTATCATATGAAATCCTTTGCAATGCTTAGCTCTTTGGTTGCAGTAGCTTTACTCTTTTCCTGCCGGCAATCAAACCAACTAAATACTGAAATCACCTCTGAACAAAACGACAGCTTAACCGGAACGGCGATTACCGTAACACCCTTTACAGATACCACAGGGCTGGCGGTTTTCCCCAAGGCCTCTATCAGCTACATCGGGAAGTCCGGTAATATCAAACCCGGATTAAATGAGTTCAGATTCAATGTAACTGATTTTAGCCTGGGTGCTCAGACTCCTGATACTTCGGTGAAACTGTGCGCCAATTCGGCCAAAGGCCAGCACATCCATTACATCATGGACAATAAGCCCTATGTTGCACAATACTCTCCTGTATTCACCGATAGCCTGGCTGAAGGTCATCATGTGATGCTGGCATTCCTGTCAAGGTCTTATCATGAAAGTTTGAAGCAGCCCGGAGCATATGTCTTAAAAGAATTCTGCGCCGGTACCAACTGTACTGACAATTTTGATGAAAAAGCACCCCATGTGTTTTTCAGCAGACCAAAAGGAGAATACAATGGTGCAAAAGAGACCAACAGACTGCTGCTTGACTTCTATTTACTGAACTGTACGCTTTCCGATACAGGTTATCATATTAGAGCAACCATCAACGGCACTGAATTTATGCTTTACCGTTGGGTTCCATACATCGTTGAAGGACTTCCACAAGGAGAAGTTACGGTTAAGCTTGAGCTTCTTGACCCACAAGGGCAAGCAGTGAATTCTCCCTACAATGCTACCGAGCGGAAAGTCAAACTTCTGCCCGACCCAATTAAGTAAAGTTTAGCCTCTTCTCTCCATTCGTCTGGCCTGAATCAGTTCTTGCCGCAGATACCAGGCTCTTTTGTAAAATGGAAAATGACTGAGCTCTTCCTCAGTAAAATCAGGAGGAATGGCATCGTGTGGTATTTTCCGTGAGGGTTTGGGTTTAATCATTTCAGCACACAACTGATCGAAGCGGGTTTGCAGTGCAGCCAGACTCCAGACACCGAATACATTGTGGCCTCCTTCATAAATCTGGCAACGGTATTCTTCGGCAGTAGTGATATAACCGGAATAACTATTTGCATAAGGTACAAGAATAACCTGTTTCACTCCTCTTGCAGCCAAAGCAGACTGCAATGATTCCGTTAATCTTTTAGAAGCAATCACAGTGATCTCAAAAGGAAAAGCAGCAAGTGCAATCTCACCTAAAACAAACATTTGAATAGGCATTACCTTTGGAGTCCAGGGAACGTCCCGATAGCCTGTTTTTCTGTAGAAGTATTTAAGTGTAGCTATGCTTGGATCAATAAATGCAGGGACAATTAAACGATTGATATGACGGGTTCCCAATACGCGACGGGCGTGCGTCTCAACCATGATCTGCTTGGGATCCTGACTGCTGTATTTCCTTTCTATTACCTGACGATAGCGCTCGCTTCCAAAACGGGCCTTCAGCTTTTCCAGAGTTCGGATCAGGCGCGATACCATCGAAGTAACTCCTGTAAGAACAGGATGCATACCCGGCCCGTCAATAACCGTTCCGCCAAAAAAAGCCGTTCCCAAACAAGCAGGACCTGTTCTGGCATTATCTACTCCTCCGGTATAAGCCGGATCGCATAAAATATCAGAAAAATTTACATACATAATTTCAAAATCCAATTCTGCTTTTTCTGCGGAACCAGAATTCATAGACTGAATGATCTCCAATGCCTTCTCAAATTGCAACCTGCCGTTGTAGCGTGTGCTTTCGAGATCATCAGGAAACTTTCCTTCATATTTTCCTCTTTGATAAGGATGAGATGAATTGTATCTGAACCGGGGAGTAACATCACCGCAATTGCCCTGAGCAAAGATTCCAACAAATGGCTTGTTCTGATTAGCTGAAAAATAATCTTCAAGAAAAGCAGCTGCATACCCTTTATTATCATAATTAACCATTTTATTGGTATTGGGCAGACTCGTCGTATGCACACCAAACCAATTGACTGAGGCTTTTAAACTTCCGTCTGCCCTGAAGAATGCGAGAAGAGACATCTTACGGTCTACGCCGAGCTGAGCGGTTTCCTGTGTAATTTTTTCAGTTACCTCCGGATTGGAATTATAAGCTTCGATAGAACGATTGAATGCAATTTCTACCGAAGGATCAAACTCGGCTTGTTTGGATACCATACGCGAAGGTTCAAAATCGGCTTCCGCCTGAATGATGGCCTGAACAATACCCGAAACAATCTTTTGATAAACTTCAATATGAAAACCCGGAATACTCAAATTATAAAAACCATAAAATGAATAACCTCCGGGGCCGCTGTGTGTATGCTGAGCCGTGAGCATAAGATTATCATCGTCATATCCCCATTCGGGATAGTGACGCTGCAGGTGTTTGAGCACACCTTTTTTAAGGGCAATGGTTACGAAGCACAATTCGCAGTTCACAAATGCCATTTTCACTCCCGAATCTGAGTCTCTGAAAACAATTGCCCTTGCACTGAGGGGTGTTTCAACGCCTTCCATGGTATTAAAATGCATTCCATAGCCCAACATACCCACGCCTTTTACGTATGCTGTAATATCGGCTTTTCCCGTTCCTGTCTCTAGCATTGATTGATTTGTAGTGTTTGAAGATATGACGGATCAATTTAATTTTAATTGGATAAAAATGATCAGAGATGACAAAAAAAGTATTTGGCTTTTTCTGGGCAATCTGGGGGTTTCTCTGCTTCATGATTGTAGTTGCAGTTTTTACGGTGATTTATGCAGTCATTTTATTGGTAGGCGGAAAGAAATACAGCAGACAATGTGTGTGGATCAACTGTCATTACCTCTCCCCTCTGCTTCTATTTCTTTACGGAATCAGACTGCGTGTGCATCATGCTGAACGCGGAATCACCGAAGGCCCCTGCGTTTACATATCGAATCATCTGGCACAAATAGACATTCTTGCCAATGCAGCGGCCAGTCCAAGACCTATGAAGTTTCTGGCAAAGGCGGAGGTTCGGCGGATTCCCTTTTTTGGTCTAATGGTAGGGATGCTTGGCATTTATGTTGACCGACAAGACAAGAATTCAAGAGCGCAATCAATGGACAGCCTGATCAAAGCAATTCATGAAGGCGACAATCCGTTTATTTATCCGGAAGGCTCTCGCAACAGAAGCTCTGTGCCGCTTAAAGAATTCAAGTCAGGAGCTTTCAGGGCCGCGGTTCAGGCCCAGGTCCCCATCGTAATTCAGGTACTAATCAACACCCGCGAGCTGAATGATCCCAGAACAATATCTCTGTTGCCCGGAACCGTGGATGTTTATTTCTGTGAGCCTATATACACCAAAGGCCTGGGAGCCGAAGATATACCTCAAATACAAGAAGAGGCCAGAAGAAAGATATTGAAAGTACTTTCAGAAAAACTCAAGTAGGCGCTGAGCCTGTATCTTAGCATCATGAATCATCCAGTAGCTGTTGCAGTAACCGGTCTAGGAAGAATAGGCAGAAAACATATTGAACTTATTGCCAAAAGTCCTGAACTGCGGCTGGCCGCTACCTGCGATCCTTACAGTCAGGGGATTGACGGAACACCTCACTACAAAGATCAGTTTTCCATGTTTGCAGCTCATCCGGAATTGGAGCTAATCATTATTGCCTCACCAAACGGCCTGCATTTCAAACATGCTATTGAAGCCATTCATGCAAATAAAAATGTGGTGATTGAAAAGCCTGTAGCACTGCACAAACATGAAGTAGAAACCATTGGCCGGGCAGCAGCTGAGGCGGGAACCATGGTCTTTCCCGTGATGCAAAACCGTCATAGTCCTGCTGCGCGCTGGCTTAAGAATGTTTGCACACAACATCTGGCAGGAGACATTTATCGTGTAGAGATTCACTGTGCCTGGAACCGGAATTCTGAATATTTTGACCTGAGCAAATGGAGAGGAGATGCAGAGATGAAAGGAGCTCAATAATGGGGGAGTTACAGAGAGGGAGACCGAGAGAGACAGAGCTGAGACAGAATTGGAGAGGTAGAGCTGAAAGGAGCGAAAGAAATGCACACACCTGCATGGCGA
>CAZUHX010000017.1:0-15427 GCA_964620795.1 uncultured Chitinophagaceae bacterium | reverse complement strand
GAGGGCCTCTTTTCACGCTTTTCAGCCATTTCATTGACACTGCCTACTGGCTCTTCGGGAAATGGAATTATGAACATCTGGTATTCAGCAATTTCAGACATCGGGATTTGCCGTTTGAAGACAGCGGCATTCTGCAAGGCAGATTTGAGAAAGGAGGAGAGTTTCTGATGACATACAGCTGTTCAGCAGCAGAAAAAAATGCGTGGAGTGAAATTCGAATAATAGCTCAGAATTGCACCATTAAAGCTGAGGGGCAATATCTTGAAAAGATAAGCTGCATCGGTGAAGATGTAAACAGCAGGAGTCCGTTACCTAATGAGCCGAATCAGGCCGATGAAAACCACAGAAAAGTACTCACAGACGCAGCTTTGAGCATCAGAGACGGGTATTTCAGAGGAATCCCTGTTACAGAAGCCTCGGATGTAGTTGAGTTAATTGAAACTGCAGTTGCTCAGCGTAAAATGCGCTGAACCAACAACTGTACCGCCTTAAATACTGCTTCAGGCTTCATTTTTCGCCAAGGGACTTCATCGAGCTCAGGACTGCCAGTGAGATATAAATTTAAGCCCGCTCTCCCCATCTCATCCCACACATGATCTCTGAATTGCAAGGCAGCAATCCAGCCGCCGTTTTCAGATACTTCCTGCCACCATTCCTCATAGTAACAATCGTCTGATGCATGAAAATTGAACACATTTTCTCCCAGTAAAATAAAGTATCGGATGCCATTCATCTGCAGCTGCTCAATTACTTCACGCTTCAATTGCATTATATCATTTTCGATGGCATCATTCCATTCTCCCATCAGTTCTAAAATGGCATAAGCACCGTCGTAATCTGCCATCAGTATTTTCAAATACAAAGTTTTTGAACCGAACTCATCCCACTGAGGATGTATATAATAATTATAAATTTTATTACTGAATTCCAATTCACTGTATTGGCGGCCGTAAAACGGCGAATCATGATCTGACGAGGCATCATAAATCTCTTTCCATTTCCAAAAAGGTTCAATATCATGCATCTCAGCGCCCTCCGATTAAAGTTCCGATCCTCGCTCCAATGTAGTAATTGGTCTTTCGACTAAGCCCAACAACCATATCAACCCTCAAAACCTTGAAAATATTTTCAATTCCGGCATCCAGCTGAAAATAATCGTTGCGGGTAGGATCATATAAAAAATGAAAACCCAGAACCTCCTGAAGTTTTAGCTTTCTGAATCCGGGAATCTTGTTGAAGAAAAATCCCCCGAAATGATGTTCGAAATGTGCTTCTGCATAAAATCGATCTGTACTGAATCGATAGTACCTGATCAGATGAAAACCCAGCAAGCGGGTTCCTTCGTTATAGAATACTCCTGAAAAGTGCCGGAACTCAGGATAGTCTACCCTTCCCCTCCACGGAAACCAGCCGGCTGTGATCTTCCATGCGAGATATCCGAGAACCTTGGCATCAATATCTCCATCAAGGTCTGCTTGCAGATAAGTATAAGCCAGAAAATCAGCTTTATTGATCGGAATGGCTTGCTTCAACTGAAGACTCAGAACAGGAAATGGACTCTGCAAATCAAGTCTCATATCAGGTCTACTGATATACCTGGATCCGAATCTGATCCGCAGACTCAGATCAAACCTAAGAAGCTGATGCCTGCTTATATTGTAATCGCCGCTATCCGTATCCGGAAGATCCATTCCATTCCAGGTGAATGAAGCCTTGCGATAAAAAAAGGAATAGAAAGAAGTATTTTCAAGCGGACTTCTTCTTGCATAATATAAGCCTGATTTCAGTAAAATACCCGGAGCGATTTCTCTTTGATAATTTAATCTTACAAATTGCTGCCGGTATATTTTCATGTAATTCCAGCGGAAGAAAAGGGTATTAAATGTATTACCCAATTCAGATTGAGGTTGTAACTCGTTAAACTGGCTGATGTAAACACCGCCCTCAACATCCCACCGCTCACGATGAATACGATCAGACATCCAGGATATTCTTGCTTTGCCATTCCACATTCTATTTGAAAACGCATACCGGCCTGTGAAATATGCCGACAGGCGACTGCGCTTTTCCCAGGATTTTGAAATTCCAATACTGAATTTCAAATTAATCCCCTCAACCGTATTGTAATTAACCAAAGACAAGAGAGAAGGAAAATGTATTTGAATTTGTTTTTTTGATATTCGATAATCGTAACCACTCAATATGCTCATTACACCGGGAACATTTCGAAGCCTGTCTGTCGAGTCTTTAAACTGAGGAGTACTTCTGATGACTTCAAGACTGTCGCGAAACTGAAAATCGGCAATTTCAAGAGCCTCAAGAGGCACCGGACGAATGGTATCCCAATAGGCAGCACTTCGCTGATTCGAAGAATCGGCAAACTTTTGAACCTCCTGTTTTTTGAAATCAGGGGGGGCAAAAGAATCTGCCTTTGCAACTTGCGATTTGACTTTTTTCGCCTTAACAGGAAGCTGCAATTTTACCTGAGGCATAACAGAAGCATAATATGCCTGAGGTAATTTATAATCGCTGTATACCGAAAGATAATACCCCTCGCCTTTCACACCGAGAAATGAAGCTTTAGCATCAAACCTCAACTGTGCCGGAAGCCATACACCCCTCACTACCGGCATAAAATATTGAGTAATCGTGAGGCTGTCTATATATTGAACGGGATTGGATTTTGATATGGAAAGCCTGAGGCCTCTGATATTCCAGCTTGAATCAGCGATTTGAATAATGCCACTGAAAACAGGATCTGCCTTCCGCTTGGGAGTAATCTGAATGGTATAAATGGAGGTTCCAAATTCTTCTTTCTTACCAAGCAACTTAAAATCGTAATACAAAAGTGCACGATCTGAGAGAGGGGAAACAAACGGGCGCAGACCTATCACAGGAAAATCAATATAGTTTTTATAAAAAGACATATTAAAATCACGGGCACTGTTCCATGTATAGCCCTGACTTTTTCCACTCACCCGGCTTGAAAGAACCTCTTCTTTATAATCGTCAGGCGCCCTGAAATACAAGCGACTTACCGATTCAGACAAGTATAGTATTCCACTGTTGTTCGGTCCGGTCAGCAAGCCACTGACATTAAACTTTCTACCGAGTATTCTGGAGGGCGCTTCATTGATCTTTTGTATTCCTTTTACATAGGCACGGCAAGAATATGCTGAAACTGTAGCGGCATTTTTTTTCTTGGCGGCAATGGCATTTCGCATTATTCTTAATGCAGGATTAAAAGATGGATCTACGACCAGTTCACTGAGCTGAAATGCTTCCGGCTTTAGCTTGAATAAAAGATTTGAATCAGAAGGAAGATTCAAGACTTTTGTTTCCGGCAAGTAGCCGAGATACTGAGCAGTGATTTGAACTTTCCCTGCAGGCAGTTTCAGTGTGAACCAGCCGGACTCATTGGCTGATGTACCCTGTGCCGATTCTGATACAAACACACTTGCAAATGGCAACGGATCACCGGATTGTCCTGTAATTCTACCCTTGATTTCATGTACAAGCTGCTGAGAACTCGCCGGCCTGACCCACATAAAATTGAAGATCAGAACCAAACAGAGACAAACTTTTCGGAGCAGTGGCATAAGGTATTCCGCCATTATTTTGGGGAAGCTCTAATGTACCAATAGAAATTTGCCATCCCAAACATCGGCATCCCATTTGATATTGGCTATGTCAGCCAATACTGACCTTTAGGTGAAATTCCAAAAGCAAACACGGCCATATTTGGGATTATATTTACAACGCATGATTTCCGGCATAAATAACTTATGGTTCCGAGTTCAATCGGTGTTTCTTTATCTCATTGAAGGGAAAAGCTCTCTGTATATTCACTCTCCTCATGTATTTGATTTTACAGAAAATGTACTGGGGAGAAAAATTGATACCCGTCTATTAAGAAGAAGACTAAAAGCACTGGATACAGCTGCTTCTAAAGAAACCGCATCCTTCCAGATGAAAGATTTTGGAAAGGAAGGAATGCCGGTAAGAAGCAATTCTATTGCTGAACATCACCGCAAAACACAGCTGCCGCTGAAGTACGCAGAAGTGCTATTCAGAATAGCAGCATTTTACCGACCTGCCGTAATACTTGAATTGGGAACCTCTACCGGCACTGCTGCCATAAGTGCAGCAAGTGGGGCGCTTGCTGAAGTAGTAACTATTGACGCAGAGCAAAGGTTTCAGCAGTTTGCACAAAATTTTTCACAGAGGGAAATGATCCGGCAGATTGAATTCATCAATGCTTCGTTTGATGAAGCTATTCCTGCACTTATTGCAAATCATTTCAAGCCTGACTTGGTTTTTATTGATGGGAATCACCGCTACGAACCCACTGTAAGGTACAGCGACAGCATGATGAAAATGATGTGTAAGCAGGGAATAATTGTTTTAGATGATATACACTGGAGTAAAGAGATGAATCGGGCATGGAAAGAACTGAAAGATCGTCCTGATGTAAGTTTAAGTATTGACCTGTACAGAATGGGAATTCTCTTCCTGGGAGAAGGAGAAAGGAAAAGCAGGGAGCATTTCAGGCTTTACTACTTCTGAAGCAAGCCCATCAAAAGTCCCTTCACATCCAGCTGAAACGCATAGTAGGGCAGAGAAAAGAAAAAGGCCCAAAGGAGGCAGGAAATCATCATGTATGCCATTACTTTTCTTTTATCTGAAGTAAGTGCAAGAGAAAACAGCACACCCACAGGTATCGAAAGGATTACGGGAGTTAAAAAAGCTACACCGGCGAGGCCGTGCTTTTGCTTTACCTTAACAAGAAAACGGTTAGATCTGCTGAATCTTTTTCCAAAACGGTTGGGATACTTCTGAACCAACATTTTACGGAAATAGTCGCCAAGAAAAACAAAAAGAACGATTCCGGCCAGTCCGCCAATCAGATTGGTAATGCTTCCACCGGGACCTAAATCGGCAGCAATTACGGCAAGCGTACTGAATCCGAACTTGATGGTCGAACTGAGAAGGATGATGATGGTACTAATGATGTGTTCCATGGGGGGAGGGAAACGAATATATGATTGAAATACGCATCAAAACGTTAAATGTTGCCTCCTTATGTTGATTCAGGTCATAAATATTTTCAATTAAACAGCCACAGCAGCCACAAACCGGCATCCGTAAGCATGTAGAAAAGCTGTGAGTCCTTTGATTTCAGTGAAGTGATCAAGATTAACAAGAATAAAAATGATAAGGTAAAAATCCACTCAGGATGCACTTGAATATCCGGAAATACAAGAATTGAAGTGACACACAAAAATCCGCAGGTCATTACTGTCCTAAATCGGCCAAACCTTCCCGGAATAGTAAGAACTTCTTCTTTCAAATCCTTCCTGTAATGCGCCAGATCGCCGGCAAGAGCCAGGCTAAGAATCAGGCAAAAAAGAGAAGGAAGAATTTCCCAAACCCTTACAAAAGAAGAAGTATAAGAAAGGCTTAATATCCAGGCCAAAGTAATTGAAAGCGGTTTTGCCCAGGTGATATACCTGAAGCCCGGAAACATGATTCCGCCGGGAGATAAATACAACAAGACCATTAACGATGCACAGAGTAAAAAAAATAAGTCTGAGCTGTTTGAAAATTCCTTAATGGAAACAGAGGTTACCAAGCAAATCAGAATCCCGGAATAGAGCAAAAATGCCGCGAAAGGCAATTTTGAACGAATAAGATAAGTACCCAGCGAAAGATGAAGGTATGCTGCCAGTGTGAGCAGGAACATTGAAAATGCCGAAACACATTCATCGGGTTTTAAATACCATGCGAGGGCAAAGGAGCCCGAAGCAGTAACCAATACAGAAAAGAAACGAACAATCCATTCCGGAAGAATCAGACCGGAACGATGCTCAAGACTCATCTCTTTTGAATCAGCGATGTTTGAGGAGCCTGTCATGGTATCCTCCCAAGGCGTCTTTCACCGCATCTGAAACCAGAAAATCGTGAGGAAAACCCGGTTCAATCGCAGAAACTGCATCCAGTCTGTTCATGCACTCCTGAGGCAGCTGAATATCAATGGCCTTCAGAGATTCGATCAGTTGATCAGCTCTCCTTGCGCCTACTATGGGAATATTTTGAATATGTTTATTCATCATCCATGCCAGTGCTACCTGCGCAGGAAGTATGCCTAATTCTTCAGCAACAGCAACTACCTCAAGGGTAATCTTCGTACTCCTTTCATTTCTTCTGAGCGAATGTTCAGGCACCTTGCCTGTTCCGTCTTTCAGATATTTTCCGGTGAGTGCGCCGCCTGCCAGAGGAGCCCATGGAGTAAGTGCAAGATCGAATGAACGTGCCATGGGAATCAGGTCTCGTTCAGGAGTCCTCTGAATAAGACTATACTCAACCTGCAATGCACAGAATCTGTTCCAGTTTTTTAATTCTGCAAGTGTGTTAGCCTGAGCAACAATCCAGGCAGGAGTATCGGAAATTCCAATGTAATGCACCTTACCCATCCTGATCAGATCGTCTAAAGCCCTCATGACCTCCTGTGGTGAGGTTGTAAAATCCCACATATGCAGCCAAAGCAGATCGATGTAATCTGTTTTGAGCCGCTTCATGGAAGCTTCGACTGACCTGAATAAATTTTTGCGATGATTACCGGAAAAATTCGGATCGCCCTTTCTATCCTGAAGAGTATACTTGGTAGCAAGCACAAAATGATCTCTATCCGCTTCAACAAAATCAGCCAGCCACTTCTCGCTTGTACCCTCGGTGTATCGGTTGGCAGTGTCCAGAAAATTCCCGCCGGAAGAAGCATAGACGTCAAAGACTTCCTGACTATCTTTTCGATCTCCTCCAATAGTCCATTCCGTGCCAAAAGTCATTGTTCCGAGACAAATCTCAGACACTCTTAAACCTGAGTGCCCCAATAGTTTATACTTCATCACTCTTTAAATTTAATATGTTTAATATTCAACAAATTGAGTCCATTGGGGGTAATTCCCTCAACATTCTTCTGACACATCCGCAATACCTCATCGTAATAAAGCGGAACAACAGGGGCCTCTTCTATGAGAATCTTTTCCAGCTGCCTGTACAATGCAAATCGCATCGAATCATTGACTTCACCCAAAGACCTTAGATAGATCCGATCAAATTCGCGATTGCTGAAACGGGTATAATTTGGAGGCGCTGTATTGGCAGAGTAAAAAACGGTAAAGTAACTTTCAGCATCCGGGTAATCTGCAATCCATGACCCTCTGAAAAATAGTATCTTCCCCTGACTCATCCATTCCCGAAGAACTGCCGGCTGAACCACTTCTACCTTGATTTTAATTCCCGACTGTTCAAGTCTTGCCGCTAAAAACAATGCAATTTCTTTATATGTGTTATTTGTATATAAGGTTATTTGCGGTAGCCCGCGACCGGCAGGATAACCAGCCTGCGTCAGAAGGTCTGCCGTTTGCTTCGGATCATAATTAAACCCGCTGAGTGAATCATCGAAAGAGGGAAGTCCGGGGGGGGTAAAGCCCTGCATCGCCGGCCTGCCCAATCCGTTACGAAGGTATTTCACCAACTCCTTCCGATCGAAGCCGTAGTTGATTGCCCGGCGTATTCTACTGTCTCGCAGCGGATTACCTGCAGATGTATCAGTCATAAGAAATCCCAGATACTCTGTATTCAGATAAGCTGATTTTTCTACCTTAAAATCTTTTAGAAATTCAGGTCGTACCTCTCCGTTTTCCTGCAAAACCTCATCAATATAAGCGGCATCCAAACCTGAGATAAAATCTATTTCCTTTCGCTTGAAAAGCAGAAACTCTGTTTTCTTGTTATCGATAAACGATACTCTTACCCCATCCAGAAAAGGTAAGCGTGTACCCTGAGGAGAAGTTTCAAAATACTTATGGTTTTTATGCATTACCAAAGCAGTGCCTTCCTTCCAGCTTTTAAATAGGAAAGGACCTGTTCCCACCGGACGAATTCCAAATCTGTTGCCATATTGCTCAACAGCCTCTCTGGGAACTACACTGCAATAAGCCATAGAAAGCAGACCTAAAACAGGAAGAAACGGACTCTTGAGCTTTAGAATAAAAGTGCTGTCGTTGGGTGCTGAAAAGGGATTAACTGAATCTACCCTCCCGTTGAATATCCAGGCACCGGGTGAAGCCGTGGCGGGATCAGTAATTCGGCGAAATGAATAAACAACGTCTGATGCAACCAAGCGCCTTCCTTTCCCTTCCGGAAAACAAGGATCATCATGAAAAAAAACGCCTGTGTTTAATGTAAAAGTATAGTTAAGGCCATCATCACTAATCGTCCAGGCCTTGGCAAGACATGGTTTAGGCCGAAGCTGATCATCAAGTTGTACCAGAGAATTAAACAACTGATTAACCGCCCAGATATTGGCCTGGTCTTTGGCAAAGGCAGGATCAAGAGAAGATATGCCCGACGACTGATTATACCTGAAGTACCTTCCAGTGCCTTTATTTTTCCTATTGTCTTTACACGAGACCAGCAAAAACAAAAAGAATACTGCGTAAAATAGTCTGAACTTGCTCACCCTCAAATCTAATTATTTAGTCAGTATACAGTAACTACAGCTATCAAAAAGAAAGGGTCGGCCCATATGAGCCGACCCCTTGAGCCTTTTGATTTCAGCTGCCCGATTATTTCACTACTGCTCTGGTAAAGAAATTAAAGTTTTGCTGTACAGCTTTAACTGCATATATTCCGGTAGGCAGTTCAGACTGTACTTCAAAAATCTGATTTTCGGCAGCAGCAACTTCAGATACCGAATAAACCACTCTGCCATTCAGATCGGTGATTGTAAGGCTAACAGGTTCTTCCATATTCAATCCGCTCAGGCTGATGGTGAAGTTACCATTAGATGGATTGGGATACAGAGAAGAGCTTTCCAAATCTTCACCCATCTTATCAAGCGGACGGCTGCCGGGACAGTTGGTGCTTGGCAATATTCTGAGTTTTGCATATTTGGTACAACCGTTGTGGGTTACAGCACACCATACATTACCCAAAAAGCCGGTAGGTGTTGCGTAAAAATCAGGTCCGCCCGGAGCACCGGTTCCTACACCGGTACCTGACTGAAGAATTGGAGAAAGGCTATCAAGACTCCAGGCATAAGTGGCAGATGTTGACCAGCGTGGAGCAATAACATGGGACTGCTGATAAGGACATATCCGGGTGTCGTTAGATGTCAAATGAAATTGATTAAGGTGAATAGGTTGAGTGTTGTATGAAGTTCCGGCAAACCAGATGGTGGCATGGAACTCTCCAACCGACCACTTATTGACATTCAGCGAAAGACCGCTTCCGGGAATCTGAACATTGTCATCGAACCACTGAACAGAATCATAACTTGCCCCGGGAGGAAGAGTTATTGAAAGCAGTCCCAGATCGCGGCCGCAGATGATATATGGATCTTCGGGTGTATTGATTGCAATGACCGGGCAATTTACACCGTTTACAATCCTTGCCACTTTAGCAAATTTAGAACATCCGTTATCGGTAATCTTGAGAAATACGTTACCGGATGTGGTTGTTGAGAAAGAGGCCGTAGTTGATAAGGGCGGAGCTATCAGCTGATTCATATACCATTCATAAGATGCTCCGGACAAAGAAGGTGCAAGAAAACTGATTGTGTTACCAAAACAAAGATCATTGGTTCCATTTAAATTGGTTGCAAACACCTTATTTACACTAATGCTGTTTGTGGTTGCTGTTGAGCTGCCTCCGCACCACAACAAAGCACTGTAATCTCCGTTACTCCATTTGTTCAACGTAATACTGTTTCCCGTTTCTCCGGGAACAACTGTACCGCTGCGCAACCATTGAACAGAATCTGGTGTACCGGTTATAGATAAAGTGAGTGTTCCCAGATTTCCGTCGCAAATCAAGAACGGGTTCTCCGGCGCCGATACTGTACCTGAAACAGCACAGTTGGCGGTTGCTGAAAATGCTGCGAAGCCTGCCGCAGCTGTCAGAATCAAAGTTTTGAGCCTTTTCATTTCTTTTGGTTTTTTGGTGAATGAATGACACAAAAGTCTGAACCTTACAGCCCCCGCTGCTATAACCGCGGTCAATATGCATAATGATTGATATCAAGCCGCGCCTGACGAAAGTCAACTTAACGACCCTCCGAATAAGCTTTAAGATAGCTAAAGCTGATGCCCAGCTTATAATTCTCGCAAATAGTAGCTTTTGAAATCACCTCAGAAACCGGTTTAAGCAGCTCCTCCAGTACTCTGCCCGAAAACATATTTCCGAAATCTTCTGAAGCATCACGAGGGAGTTCATTGGGAAGATTATCGATAGCCATAACATCTATGCCTTGACCCGTAAATGGCTGAATTTCTTCAAGGCTCACAAGATCCAAACCATAATAGGGTGAGGAAATTGTGGAAGCTCTGATGGTAGTAGGAATAGATGCTTCAGGAGCGATATCGCAAGTGATGTCAGCAATCTGGCAAACTTTAAAGGAAGATGCCCGCATATCTTCTGCGCTGAAAAAAGGAGGGATTTTTTTGTCCCAGTAAATACCATTGATCAACAATTCTGCATTTTCAAGAAATGGATGCAGGGCTGAGACAAATAAATCGGGTTGGCTGTGAAATTCGTTGCGATCGAATGCTGCTCCGTCTCTTCTCTTGTACATATCCGAAGATTTGAGCTGTGTATAAACAGGCTCATCAAATTGCGTATGAAGAAATTCACCGGGAGAAACTTTCCTGATATTCATGATATCCAAAAGAAATGCAGCGCCTCCGGCTACCCTTCCTGTGCCGGTGAGTAATATTTTCCAGTTCGGAAGATTTAATCGCAGAAATTCCCGCTGACCTTCGGCAAAATTATGACAATCAGAGAGCTGCCTGATGTGAAATCTGCCGGTGCGAAGACCTATCATGCGTACTGCATGGTATGCCCCTACGATTCCTGCCCATCGGCCAAAAGCAATCAGGCGGCGACCATTTTCGTCGCGGATACACTCCCAGTCTATAAGCCGAATATTCTTACTGAGACATGCCTGCAACAATTTGAGATTATGAGGCTGTGCTTTTATTGTATGTGAAAATATTATATACGTTTTTCCTTCAATAAAGAGATGGGGCGGAATCTCCTTTACTCCCAATAAAACATCACAGTCAGAAAGATCCTCATTGACTGATATTCCGAGATTCAGATATTCTTCATTGGAATAGCAACGATGCAGTGATGGCTGAACAACGATGGTTAAAACCGGATAACGCTCCATGAGCAGCCTGCATTGCGAAGGTGTAAGCGGAACACGGCTATCGTGAGGTCTCTTTTCTTCTCTGAGGATTCCTATTTTCATGAATGATTTGTTAAAGGAATGTCAAAGCTATGAAAAGCACATTCATGAATCACAGAAAGCCGGTAAAAGGATGGATGAATTCTATTCAGAACTTCAGTATTTGCCCTTAAATGATTACTTTTGCAGAGAACGATCTTTGACCATGGGGCTGACAGGAATCGACGGTAGGACCTGTAGGTAAACCGGCGTGCCGAGCGTGTGCAGTAGCTCGATAATCCATTGCATAAACAATCTCAAATGGCGAGTCTAACTACGCCATGGCTGCCTAATTCCAGGAATTAGCAACCATTATCTCCGCGCTTGACACCTGATACACAGCGCGTCGAGGTACAAACCCTTCAGGCTAAGCCTGTAAAGCTGATCACTTTGCCGGACGAAAATCCCGATCTAAGAAAATCATTGGTGCGACTCCTCCCCTGTGCTTTTCCGACAATTAAAAGGAGCCTACGCACGTAGAAAGTTCATTTGCATCTTATCCGGACCCGGGTTCAAATCCCGGCAGCTCCACCTATTTTCTTAAAAACATCAGGCATGCTTATGTCATCCCATTCTCCGGTGCCTGATCCGCTAAGCTTTTATTTTATGCCACTTCCGGCTTCTGTCCTGATCTCAACAAAATACTCCGGTCAATTCTTCGGAATAATGATATCTCTGTGCATGCTGTCTTCAACCAACCGGATGGCACTTGAGAACTTCTTTTACCAATGAATTTGGGCGCCTCCCCGCTGCGCGGGGCCGGGTGTTGCGGGGGTTCCGTAGCGCACTGTAAAGACGTAAAATTTTACGCCTCTCCAGCGCGCTACCCGGCTTTGCCGGCCCCTCCACCCCCTGGCGCAACTTTCCGTTTCGAAGCAATCACACCGGCTCTAACAACAAAACGGAATAGAAGAACCCGAATCTGATGAGCTGATTTTAATGAGTATTGGATATGAATCCCGGATTCATTGATTATTTGCAGCTTGCCTGAAGACTGCACTTGCATATAAATTTTATTTAATCATATGTTTATAAAAAATATAATCATTTGACAATTCGGGCTGTATATGTCAAAAGAGTTTTAAAAACCTTCTTTTCCCGATATATCTGCAATCGGTTTTTTTATGAATTAAATTATTACAAATATATATTAAAATAATCTTATCCCGGGGAGAGCCGAAGACTAATGGTATTTAAAAACCTGAATTAACAACAAAAGATAAGCTTCAACTTCCGTTCGTAATTCATAATCAAAAAGCCGCGCCAGTGACGGTAGCAGAGCCGACGAAGGAGGCTGCCCGAAGGGCCAAGCTGCGCACGGCACGGCCTCCCGCACTGGCACTGTCTTAAAACATAACAGATCAGATAAAGCGGGAGGAGGCGCCCAAAAACTTCATATAAAACAAACACTCATGTGTCCGCCGAACCGGCAAGCATCTTCTCAACGACTATACTTTCCCAAAAGCTTCTCCATGAGCTCAAGCTCAGGCGGGAGAGGAGCCTCAACCGAAAGATGATCCCCACTTGAAGGATGCACAAATGAAATGGAATGTGCATGCAGTGCCAGCCTCGATAAAACCGGACGCTCTGCTTCAGCCGAAGGCTTGTAAGCCTTTTTGATGGAAGAAAGAAAAACTGCACCCTGCCCGTACAGTTCGTCACCCAGCAAAGGGTGACCGATGTGACGCGCATGAACACGAATTTGATGCGTGCGTCCGGTTTCCGGATAAAACAACACCCGGCTCGCAAAACGCCAGCGTTCTGCGCATTGATAACGGGTCAGCGATTCCTTGCCATCAGACCGAACCATCATCGTACCGGTTCGTGCCGGATTTTCACCAATAGGAGCAGAAATTTCACCCGACTCCGGCCACAGCTGTCCGGCGCATAATGCCAGGTATGTTTTGCTCACTCTTTTTTCCTGAAATTGTATGGAAAGCGAACGATGAGCCTCAGCCGTGCGTGCAAAAAGTACCAGTCCGGAAGTCTCCCGGTCTATGCGATGCACCACAAACAATTCACTGTAGTCTCTCCTGAGCAAATCCGAAAGCGCAGGATCTGTTTGCCCTCTACCGGGAATGGTGAGCATGCCCGAAGGCTTGGAAACTACCAATAGATGCGGATCAAGATGAAGAAGACTATATGAGTTTTTCATGCACAAGCAAAGGTAAAAGGAATGAGGCAAGCAGTTCTATGAATCTCTGTTGCGCACTAAAGATTACAACCGATTAAATTCACCTCTCCAAATGATCACTTCAAACGGCCCGGTGAAAACAAAAGAAATACAGCATGATTCAGTAAGAATTCTGAAGTGCTTGCTATGCATACTGCTTAGTTTTTTTGCCGTGAATTTGATCTCACAGCCCATAGCAGGAGTGGTTTCAGGAAGAGTAACAGACGAAGAAAGCGGTCAGCCGCTCTGGGCTGCAGGGGTAGAAATTAAAGCAGGAAATACAACACTCAGCACTGCAACAGACTCCAACGGCCTGTTTCAGTTCAAAGGAATTACTCCCGGAAGAATCAGCATCAAGGCAAGCTTTCTCGGATATGCAGCTGTACAGCTGAATGATCTCCTGCTCAACTCGGGAAAAGGTCTTCAGCTTGAGCTCCGCATGAGCGAACAGCTCAACAAAATGAGTGAGCTTGAAATCATTTCAGGCAGAGACCGGAGCCGGGCCGCAAATGAATTTGCCGGAGTAAGTTCGCGCAGCTTTTCGGTGGAAGACACCCGCAGATATCCGGCCACGCTAAACGACCCGGCACGCATGGTTCAATCATTTGCAGGTGTTGCCTCATCCGGAGACGACAACAATGCCATCGTAGTGCGCGGGAATTCGCCTCAGGGAATGTTATGGCGTCTGGAAGGCATGGAAATCCCCAATCCGAATCACTTTGCCGGAAGCGAAGGTGCCACGGGCGGCGGAGTGAGCATGCTCAGCGCCAATATGCTGGGCAATACCGATTTTTATTCGGGCGCATTTGCCGCAGAGTTTGGCAATGCCCTCTCCGGAGTATTTGATCTGCATCTGCGCAAAGGGCAGGACGACAAAAGACACTACACCCTTCAGGCCGGAATACTCGGACTGGAAGCCGCAGCAGAAGGCCCTTTCAAAAAAGGAAAGCCTGCCACCTATCTGATCAATTACCGATATTCTACCCTGGAGATTCTGTCGCTCATGGGTTTCAAAATCGGAGGAACCGTGATACCCAAATACCAGGACCTCGCCTTCCACTTCTACTTTCCCACCAAAAGGGCAGGCACATTCGGATTCTATGGACTCGGAGGTATAAGCAGTCTGGGAAGCAGTGCAACCGCCGACTCCAGCCTGTGGCAAAGCCCAAGCGACCGGCAGGGGTTCAATCAGTTTTACCGCATGGGCACCACAGGCCTGAGCCATTTGATCAGCTTAAAAAATAAAAAAACATATTTTAAAAGTTCTGTTTCATTCAACTATCAGGACAATGGTTTCCGGTCCGATACGCTTGATGATACTTATACCGCAAAGCTGAGTGTAAAGGAAAGGTACAGATATTACATCCCCCGGCTTTCCTTTACCCTCAATCATAAATTCAGGGCAGGAAATCTGATGCGTGCGGGAGCCTATGCCAACCTGATGCTCTTTCAGCCCGAGCGGGCCGACCCTCGGCTGGATGCCTTCTTCCTAAAAGGCAGTCTGTTTCAACAGGTTCTGATACAGGCCTACTGGCAATGGAAAATCAAGCCAAAAGAAAACCTGGAAATTGTAAGCGGCTGTCATCTGAGCTGGTCTTCCATCAATCGAAGATTTTATGCCGAACCGCGACTTTCCGTATTATGGCAGCCCTCCAGCGGTCACCGCCTCAGTCTGGGACTGGGACTTCACAACCGCAATCCGGCCCCCTCGCTGTTTCTGGTTCAGTTGCCCGGAGCCGGAGGAACGCAACCTTATTTACCCAACGCAGATCTGCATTTTGCGCGGGCATTTCATGCCGTGTCGGGATATGATTTCATATTCAAAAAAGATTTCAGGCTTCGCTCAGAAATGTATTTTCAATGGTTATATGGCATACCGGCAGCGAGCGGCGGCAACAGTTGGTTCTCCCTGCTGAATGTATCGGAAAGCATTGAACCCATTGCCTTACAAAATGTGGGTGCAG
>CAZUHX010000016.1:27085-28081 GCA_964620795.1 uncultured Chitinophagaceae bacterium | reverse complement strand
ATGGTTTATGCCAACATACAGCAGTATTGCTTTTTACATTCACTGTTTCACAACTGCAAATTTTCATTCGTGTTACCAATTAGAAATCAATTTTCCGACGAAATGGGGCGCCTCCCTGCTGCGCAGGGCCGGGTGTTTCGGGGGTTCCGTGGCGTATTGTAGGGGCGGAAAATCTTCCGCCCCTACATACGCCACCCGGCTTCGCCGGCCCCTTCACCCCCTGGCGCGGGCTTTCGTTTCTGTAGGGGCGGAAAATCTTCCGCCACTACTCTGTCAATTTTGATTGTGTGATGTTTTAGGCGGAAAACTTTCCGCCCCTGCTATATCAATATAAATATGATATGATGTTTTAGATTTTGTAACCCGATACCTGCGGCAGCGGGTGTAAGCGCCGGCCTTCGGCCGGGCCCGCAGGGCCGAAGCGAAGCGGAGCGCTGCAACACGCGCAGCTGCCGCCTGGGCTTTGCGAAGCAAAGCAAATGCGGCTGCTGGCCGCCCTGAAATCATATAAACTATTGCTATATATAAAATAAAAAGGGATGAAGCTACACTTCATCCCTTTAGGAAATTTTTGATTTGATCTATCAGCTGCAGCCCATGCTGTTTCCGCAGTTCATGCACTTGTAACAAGTGCCGCTGCGCAGTGTGATATGACCGCACACATTGCATGCCGGCGCATCGCCCATCATGTTCTGGTATGCCTTGTTCGTAGAACTGAGACCCTGGCCCGCCTGACGGATTTCTGTAAGTCTGGGCGCTGCCGTTTCCTGAGCAAGTGGCGCTACAGGACGGTTCTCGATGGGATCATCCTGAATGTCGGTCGTGAGATCCAGACTGCTGCGGCTGTTCTGCTCCAGTTCGGCCGGAGTAACATGTACCAGATCCGTGCGGTCCAGGTATTCAAACGCAAGCAAGCGGAAGATATAGTCCACAAGCGAGCTCGCATTCTTGATGTTCGGGTGATCTACCATACCGCTGGGTTCAAAGCGGGTGAAG
>CAZUHX010000016.1:0-27075 GCA_964620795.1 uncultured Chitinophagaceae bacterium | reverse complement strand
CTCATCGAGCGGCACTCCATACTGCAGGCCGATGCTCACGGCAATGGCAAAGCAGTTCATGAGGCTTCTGAAAGAGGCTCCTTCCTTGTGCATATCAATGAAGATCTCTCCCAATGCACCATCGTCATATTCGCCGGTGCGCACGAAGATGGTCTGACCACCCACTTTGGCTTTTTGGGTGAATCCTTTGCGCTTATTGGGAAGTTTCTTGCGCTCAACGATGCGGGCCAGCTGCTGCTTGAAGGTGGTGTCTGTAGACTCCTGCATCAGCACGCGGGCAGCTTCAAGTACTTGCTCGGGCGTAAGTTTGCTGAAGCCGTCATTGGTCACTTTAGCAGATACCTCTGCCTGATCTGCAGCTTCTTCTTCTTTCTCTTCGTCTTTTTTGTTGGCAAGCGGCTGAGAAGCTTTGGAACCGTCGCGGTACAGTGCGTTGGCTTTTAGTCCGAGCTCCCAGCTCAGTTGATAACATTCCTTGATGTCTTCTACGCTGGCTTCGTTGGGCAGGTTGATGGTTTTTGAAATGGCTCCGGAGATAAAAGGCTGCACAGAGGCCATCATACGGATATGGCCGTGGGCATGAATGAAGCGCTGGCCTTTGGTTCCGCACTTATTCGCGCAGTCGAAAACAGGCAGGTGCTCTTTCTTAAGTCCCGGTGCTCCTTCTACCGTCATGGTACCGCAAACATATTCGTTGGCTGCTTCGATGGCCTCGCGGCTGAAGCCCAGTTCGCGGAGAAGGTTAAATCCTTCGGCACTGTACTGAGCAGCGGTAAATCCAAGACGGGCCATACTCGCTTCTCCCAGGGTGTAACCATTGAATGCAAAAGTGATATCGAATGCCGAAGCGAGCTGATCTTCAATTTTGCGCAGATCTTCAGAAGAAAATCCTTTGCGTGTCAAGGATTCAGGATTGATGTGCGGACAACCGTTGAGGCTGGCGTGGCCGATGGCATATTTTACGATGGCCTCTGCTTCTGCAGAGCTGTAGCCCAGATTTTCAAGCGCAAGCGGCACCGATTCATTCACGATCTTAAAGTATCCGCCTCCGGACAGTTTCTTAAACTTCACCAGGGCAAAATCGGGCTCAACGCCGGTGGTATCGCAGTCCATCAGCAAACCTATGGTTCCTGTAGGCGCAATCACTGTGCTTTGTGCGTTGCGGTAGCCGAATTTCTCACCCAGCTTCAGCGCATCGTCCCAGGCATTGCAGGCTGCCTTCAGCAGATAGTCGGGGCAACGCTTCTGATCAATACCAACGGGTTTAATATCGAGACCTTCGTAAGTTTCCTTGTCAACATTATAAGCAGCGTAGCGATGATTGCGCATCACGCGGAGCATATGCTGCCTGTTGCGCTCATAGCCGGGGAATGGTCCGAGTACTTCGGCCATTTCTGCAGAAGTCTTGTAGGCGATACCGGTCATGATGGCCGTGATGGCTCCGCCGATGGCGCGGGCTTCATCAGAATCGTAAGGAATGCCGCTTACCATGAGCAGTGATCCGAGATTGGCGAAACCAAGACCAAGAGTCCTGAACTCGTAAGAAAGCCTGGCCACTTCGGGTGAAGGGAACTGAGCCATAAGGACGGAGATCTCAAGGATCATGGTCCAGATCCGGCACATGTGCTCAAAGCCTTCTACGTTAAACTGCAAAGTATGGTCGTCGTAAAACTTACGCAGGTTGAAGGAGGCCAGATTACAGGCGGTATTATCGAGAAACATGTATTCCGAGCATGGATTGGATGCGCGGATGGGACCATCTTCGGGGCAGGTGTGCCACTGGTTGATGGTGGTATCGTATTGCACACCGGGATCGGCACAGCGCCAGGCGGCCATGGCTACTTTATCCCAGAGTTGACCGGCGTCTACCTGCTTCATCACGCGACCGTCTGTGCGGGCGCGCAGATCCCACTTTCCGCCTTCGGCAAGTTGACGGAAGAAAGCGTTGGGAACACGAACGGAATTGTTGGAATTCTGTCCGGAAACAGTGCGATAGGCGTCGCCTTCATAATGACTGGAATAACCAGCCTTGATGAGAGCTGCAACCTTATCTTCTTCCTTCATTTTCCACTCCACGAAATCAACGATCTCGGGATGATCAAGATCGAGACACACCATTTTGGCGGCGCGGCGGGTGGTTCCTCCGCTCTTGATGGCTCCGGCTGCGCTGTCGCCGATCTTGAGGAAAGACATCAGACCGGAAGATGTTCCGCCACCGCTCAGTTTTTCATTCTCACCTCGGATATTGGAGAAGTTGGTTCCTACTCCGGATCCGTATTTAAAAATGCGGGCTTCGCGAACCCACAAATCCATGATACCACCACCGTTTACCAAATCATCATCTACAGAAAGGATGAAACAGGCATGGGGCTGAGGACGCTCGTAGGCAGAGGTTGACTCCTCCAATTGTCCCGTATCCGGATTGACAAAGTAGTGACCCTGCGGCTTACCTGAAATGCCATAGGCAGTATAAAGACCCGTGTTGAACCACTGTGGTGAGTTGGGGGCCGACATCTGCGACAAAAGGGAATAAACCGTTTCGTCGTAGAAAGCCTGCGCGTCATTGGCCGAAGCGAAGTAACCATATTTTTGACCCCATTGCTTCCAGCAGTCGGCCAGACGGTGCACCACCTGTTTCACCGATGTTTCACGGCCCAGTGAGCCATCGGGCTGGGGAACACCTGCCTTGCGGAAATACTTTTGCGCCAGAATATCGGTGGCCACCTGAGACCATCCCGAAGGTACTTCTACGTTATCCATGCGGAACACTTCTTCTCCGCTGGGATTCTTAATTACCGACGAGCGCAGGTCATAGGTAAACTGCTCGTAGGGCGATTGTCCGTCGCGGGTGTAAAAACGCGACACTTTCAGTCCTTGCTTCTTGTTGCGGGCCATTTGAAAACTTAACTTTGTGGGGTGATTCAAAAAATACTCAGCGGGGGTTATCGGCTAAGTCTCAGCGAATATACCCGCCGGCGAAAAATGAATGAGCCGCTTTTTTCCACAACACATGTGCATATAGCGTGAACAATTCTCAACTCCTTGATAATGTTATAATTCCTTGTGTGGAAAATGGTTGCAAATATTTTGGCGTCTTAAAATTTGGTTTTTTGTTCAATTTGGCGTGCCGCGAAAAATAGACGGCTCATCAATGAAAATACTTGAATGCAGATAGAACAAAACAATTTTTACAAAGTGGTGACAGCCGGCAGCGGAGCGGGTCTATGCGTGCTGGTAGACCCCGACCGTACCGATGCCCTGCGCCTCAGCAGGCTGGCAAGCCTGGCTGTGCAATCGGGCGTGAAGTGTTTTCTGGTGGGTGGTTCACTCTTGCTGGAAGACCGGCTCGAAGCAGTGGTGCAGCAGCTTAAAGCGGAAACCGGTCTGCCTGTAGCTCTTTTCCCCGGCAATTTCCGGCAGCTCAGCAAGCAGGCAGATGCCGTGTTGTTTCTGAGTCTGATCTCTGGCCGCAACCCCGAATACCTGATCGGGCAACAAGTGCAGGCAGCACCGGCGATAAGGCGTATGGGAGTTCCTGCGATTCCGACCGGCTATATGCTGCTGGGTTCGGGAGCGGGCGAATCCGCTACTGCATACATTACCCAAACCACACCCATACCAGATCGGCAGGCAGATGTGGCCCTGGCCACCGCATGGGCCGCAGAATATCTGGGGATGAAAATGCTTTATCTGGAAGGCGGCAGCGGCTCGGGCAGTCCCATTTCGGCAGAGCTCGTCAAGACCATTTCCTCGCAATCGGGATTAGCTGTGATTTGCGGAGGCGGCATACGCAAACCCGAACATGTGAGCGCACTTGCCGGCAGCGGAGCACGTCTGCTCGTGCTCGGCAATGTACTGGAAGAAGATCCCGATATCCTCCCCTCTCTTGCCCGGGCACTCAACATATGATATGACAGAACAGGAAGGACTACTCGTAAGATCTACCGGCAGCTGGTATGAAGTGCTGATGCCCTCCGGCGAGATCATTCCCTGCCGGCTCAAAGGCGTCTTCCGGCTCGAAGAATCTATGGCCAAAGACTCCAACCCTCTGGCTGTAGGCGACCGCCTGCTTGTGGCTCAACAAGAAGGCGATCATGTCATCACCCAACTCCTGCCCCGCCGCAACTACCTCATCCGCTCATCCCCCAAACACCGCGGGGCACGACACATTATTGCGTCTAACCTGGATCAGGCCGTGTTGCTCGTTACCATGGCACAACCGCGTACCTCGATGGGCTTCATAGACCGCTTTTTGCTGAGTGCAGAGGCCTATCACATACCTACAGTACTGGTATTCAACAAAAGCGATCTGCTCGATGGAAAAGGAAGAAGCAAGCAACAAAGCATGGCAGCCATATACCGCGGCCTAGGATATGAGGTACTGGAATGCAGCGCCACCACCGGCGAAGGTGTTGAGGCGGTGAATGCAAAACTGCAAGGAAAAACGAGCCTGCTCTCCGGCCATAGCGGTGTGGGAAAGAGCAGTTTGCTTAACGCAATTGATCCTTCCCTGGATTTACGAACCTCTGAGGTATCGCGCATTACGGGTAAAGGCATGCACACCACAACCTTTGCCACCATGCATTTCCTGAAAAACGATATCAGAATCATAGATACCCCGGGCATCCGCGAATTCGGAATTACCGACTTTGAACCACAGGAAATCAGCCACTATTATCTGGAAATGCGCGAAGCCCTGCCCGGTTGCCGATTCAACAACTGCCTGCACGAAAACGAACCCGGCTGTGCAGTGAAAAAGGCTGTAGAACAAGGACAAATCGCAGGCGAACGCTACCAGAGCTATCTCAACATCCTGCAGGATTACCGGGCACAATACCTCTACTGGGAAAAATGAGAGTGCTGATACAAAGAGTGAGCCGCGCCTCAGTAACTGTAGAAGAGCAGGTATGCGGCAACATTGCAGCCGGTCTGCTCGTACTCGCAGGATTCGAAGCAGAAGACCAAGAAGCTGATCCGGAGTGGATGGCGGCTAAAATATGCGGCCTGCGAATCTTCTCCGATCCTCAAGGGAAAATGAACCTTTCTCTTATGGATACAGGCGGTGAATTATTGCTGGTGAGCCAGTTTACCCTTCATGCACAAACGGCCAAGGGAAATCGACCTTCATTTATCCGCGCCGCACGGCCTGAACAAGCCATCCCTCTGTATGAATACTTTAGAAAATTGCTTGAACAGAAACTGGGCAAGGCAGTGGCTACGGGCAAATTCGGTGCCGATATGAAAGTTGAGCTGATTAATGACGGGCCCGTGAGTATCTGGATAGATTCTAAAAATAAAGAATAATAAAATACAATATATGGAAATCCGTGAAGCGCAGGAAACCGTAGATCGCTGGATCAAAACACATGGAGTGAGATATTTCAGCGAGCTCACAAACCTTGCCGTACTTGTAGAAGAAGTAGGTGAAGTTGCGCGGCTGATGTCGCGTATTTACGGAGAACAATCTTTTAAAGAAAGCGACAAACAAAAAGTACTTGGAGATGAGCTTGCCGATGTACTGTTTGTTCTCATCTGTATCGCCAACCAAACCGGCGTAAATCTGGAAGAAGCTTTACAAAAAAATCTCGATAAAAAAACAGCACGGGATGCCAATCGGCACAAAAACAATGATAAACTCATGCCCTGAGCAAAAGCAAGAGATCAGGCTTTGATATCCTGCATCTTGCAAACATCTGAAAGCGGCAGGCAAATCATACGGATAGGCTGTATTGTCAATTTATCTGGTTAATGCCATATTATTATTCATTAAACATTGGCAATCTAAAAAATGTTGGCTTGCGCGTTTGAAACAATTTTGTCTACCGCTCAAGCGTGATTTAAATTTAATTATAAATATATTTATATATGAAAATATCAGAAACAATTAAAGAAGAACTTAGGATAAACCGATCATTCAGAACCTACTTTGACAGTGGTTCTGAGGAGTTCAATCAAACCGACTTGAGCGAAAAGGCACATACTATCTTAAGGATAATCAGCCGTGGAAATGACCTTCATAAACTTATCCGCGAATACAAGAAAGCTTATAATTCTGCAGAGAAACTTCACATATACAATAATGTTTCTCCAACAATTATACAGTTAATATCATATATAAAAACAGGAAATGTTTTTGATCCTTATGTCAGAAAACGACTGGAAAACGCAAAGGAAAGTAATGTTATAGAGTGCCTGATAGAAACTGCGAATCAATACATTGCAGAGAATTACAGTCTCGATAAATTAATTTGGTCTTATCTCGATTTCAAGTTTAAAGGAAATCCGAATGAATACCTCAAACAATCTCAATTCTATAAAATTGACTTTGAAAACAAAATTGATGACAAACTTTACGAAAGATTCCAAAATGAAAAAATCACCGATTTGCAATGGAGTTATATCGCGCTTAATGATTTTTTAAAGAATTTTCTGTTCGAAGACTTATACCAAAACAAAATCACGCACTTAGATCCTGAATTTGAAATGCCGATAACAAAAGGCATTTTATATTTTATCCACAAACACTTTCCAAAGGGAATTCATCAAAAACTTAAGGATGACAATGAATTCAGAAGACTGAAAATATTTGCTCTGGCAAAAGAACTTATCGAAATCTTATACTTAAACAGAAAGCTATTTGACTTTCATGTTTTCTTTATACGTAATAATTTTAAGAATCAGGAAATACGAAAAATAGTTTTTGAAAATAACCAGGTCGCTATACACATTAACCAACCGTCAGAAATTGAAGACTTTGAACGGATGCTACAAGGTCAAAAGAGATCAGGTAAAAAAACGGAGTTCATTGGCAGATGGTTTAACATTGTAAAGTCTTTAAAAGAGAAAGACGCTCTGATTGTTTCAAGATATTTAGATTATGACACTCTGAAAATCGGCTTACTAACGAAGGATTCCTGTTTTTTCGATCTTCCCGAAAATAATGAATACAAAGTTTTTCAACTTCGCAATACAGTTGAAATTAGCAATCGAGAAAATCAGATATTCTCCGCTTTGATTCCTGCACGGGCTACAATAAGTCCCTTACACAAAAGAATAAATTTTATAATTCATAAATACACGGGCTTAGCTCTACATATTGACATTTCCAATATTTCAGAAAAATCGCTTGAAGTAATTTGCCTGGAATGGCTTCGTTCTGACTTATGTCCTAATGATTACAAGTTAAAGTTTCAGTTATTGCTTACCGGCGGGAATTATGGTAAGGTAGATGCCTATGGACAAACAATCAACAACAAAACACTGGCTGCACAAGTGAGCATGAGTAATTCAAAAAGTGTAATAAACAAAAAGCTGGAAAATTTGAAAGCATTTGGCAGCGAGCTGAAGCTTATGTTTTGCGATCTTGAAACTGACTACCACAATGAGATCCCGGTCATATCCATCAGAGATGTATGGCAGGACTTATTTGACAATGGTTATTCTGAATTGCTGGAAAAATTAATAAATGAATAGGCTAAATCTGTAATGTTTCTGTTAAACAAGAACATGTGTTCAAGTCGCACAACCGCGCATTAAGCCTGATTCAGAAAGCTATTACCCCGCACAGCTATTGTATTTATTCAAGACTCCCAAAAAGAGCAAGAGCGATTCTTCTCCCTGCACATGATCAATATCGTATGAGCCGAAATGCGCTCCCCGAATACTTCGCACAGACTGAATCAATATGAGTTGAATACCGAAAAAAAATATACCATTGTCTGTGGCAGTGAAAGGAAGTTTGTGAGATGCTCAGCAGTATATCTTTTCTAAATATATATTACCGCTCCTGCACAAATTCCGTTCACAAATGATCCGGCTCAGAACTTGCTGTCGTCTATGCTATCCAGCCAGTCGGAAATCTCGGCTACGGTTTCACGTACAGTGGCCTCCTCAAAGGGTGAACGCAGTCCTGCTTGCTTCACCAATTCCAGAAACGGCTTACTTCCACCCTGCTTACAGAGATTCAGATAATCTGCCCAGGCCGATTTAAAATCACTGCGAGAACGACTCCAAAACTGCAAAGCACAGATCTGGGCAAGACAATAATCAATGTAATAAAACGGGCTGCGGTAAATATGCGCCTGACGTTGCCACATGCCTCCGGCTTCGAAATAAGGAATGCCGGCATAATCCATATACGGGCGATAAGTAAGATCTGTTTTCTTCCACAAAGCGTTTCGCTCTGCAGGACTTAATGAGGGATTCTGATAAATGCCATGCTGAAACTCATCAACCGCAGCTCCATATGGAAGGAAAAGCAAAGCACCGGCCAAATGAGAAAACTTGTACTTATCTGTATCTTCTTTGAAGAAAAGTTCCATCCAGGGCCAGGTAAAAAACTCCATACTCATGCTGTGAATTTCACAGGCCTCCATGGTGGGGAACAAGTATTCTTCAATGCCCAGATCGCGGCTCTGATAGCACTGAAATGCATGTCCTGCTTCATGCGTGAGCACATCAATATCGTGAGAGGTGCCGTTGAAATTACTGAAAATGAAAGGAGCTTTGAATTTGCTGAAATGTGTACAATAACCTCCTGCCGCTTTGCCTTTTTTATTCACCAGATCCATGAGTTCATACTCCACCATGAAATCAAAGAACTCTTTGGTTTCAGGAGAAAGTTCAGAATACATCTTCTTGCCGTTTTCGATGATCCAATCGGGTGAACCTTTAGGTGTTGCATTGCCTGAAGGATACTGGAAGACCATATCATATACCCTTAGATGGTCCAGGCCCAGACGGCGGCGCTGCCTTTCGCGCAGTTTAACAGTAAGAGGAACTACATACTTTCTGATCAACTCACGAAAGCCTGCAATCATTTCAGAGTTATAATCGCTGCGAAGCATGCGCACATAACCGAGATCCACAAAGTTTTCAAAACCTAATTTCCTGGCTGTATTGGTGCGCACCTTCACCAGATCATCATAAATTTTATCGAAGCGCTCGGAATGAGAGGCAAAAAAGCCACACATGGCTTGCTGTGCTTCCTTTCGGGTTTCGCGATCGGGAGACTGCGCATAGGGATCAAGTCCGGCCAGATTAAGTGTTTTTCCCTTGAACTCCAGCTGTGCTGATGCAACCAACTTGGTGTATTCGGTTCCCAGTCGGTTTTCTTCCTGCGCTTCGGCAATCACCTTGGGATCAAAACCCCTGATACTCATCTGAGCCAGATCAAACAACTGTTTGCCATACTTTTCAGTGAGCTGTGATTTAAAAGCGGAATCTCCCAGTACTTTGTAAAAGCGGGTATTCAATTCCGTAAAGAGCGGCCCTTTTTCGTCGAAATATGTTTGCTCTGCATCGTAGTAGGGATCTGCCGTATTAATGGTATTGCGCACAGATGCAATGGATGAGTATGTAGAAAACTCATTGCGCAGTTCGTTGATTGCCTCGAAGGCTTTGAAACCGGTTTCAAAATCTGAAGCTTTGCTAAATACTTCCAGCTCACGGCTGAATTCCTGACTCAGACGTTCGATGTCAGGGCGTTTGTAAGGGATTTCTGAAAACTTGATCATAATTGTTGCAAATGTAGTCTTTCCGAATTTATTCCTCCATCATATCGCTAAAACGATGCCGGGATACTTTCCAATAACTGAAAATTAGTCGCAGCTCCATAAGCAGCAACAGGATCACGGCTCCTGTAGCTGAAGCTGTTACCAGTTGGCCAAGATATCGCATAAGTTCTCCCTGCTCTCCTATGCCGATTGCATGACGTAGTTTGCCAAAATTGTTTATGTCAAACAGATCAACCATTTGCAGGATTTCTTCCTGCTGATGCAGAATAAAGACCATGAGATGCATATTGAGCAAAAAGACTCCGAACTTGACCCATTTATATCGATAAAAGAGCAGGGCTTTGAAAAACACCAAATGGCGCAGGGCTGTAAAGCTTACCATGAGAAAAAGCAGAACCGACCATAGGTAGCTGAATTCTAAAGCCTGAAGGAGAGGCCGCATGGCCAGCCAGCTGAAAAACGCAGCAGGCAAGAGCCAAACAGCTTCAAGCAAAAGAGACCATGGAAGCTTTTTCCAAAGGATTTCAGCGGAGACGGAGGAGGTAGTCACGGGCAGGGGTTTGACCAATTAGAACATTGCGAAGGGAAAGTGTGTCGGCCAGACCTGCACGGAAGGCAGAATCTGCGGCAGAAGCGGCCTTGACCGGTTGTGCAGCCAGATAATATAGGCAAGCAGCTCCGGCATATGACTCTGCATGCCTGCCCTGATTGTATTGCATGGCGAGGTCTGCCAGAGAATCAAGTCCCGACTCTCCCAGTTTTGCACTGCGAATCAAGCCGAGATTGACCAATGTTACCGGACTGCTATCGCCCAGTTGTGCAGCCCTGCTCAGGAGACTATCGGCTCTCGGGATATCTCCCTGCCGATAAGCCAGCGATCCCAGACTGGTAAATGCCAGTGAATATTTGGGGTTTTCATTCAATGCACGCTCATAAGCACGCTGTGCATCTGTTTCCTGACCCAAATCGTAGCACACCCTGCCGTAAAACACCCAGGCCTTGGCATCATTGGGAAATTCTTCAAGAAAAGACTGAAGTTTCAGACGGGTAGAGTCCAGCGGCTCATGCCCATAATCGCGATAAATATCGCGATACCGGGCAAAGAAGGCATTGTTTTCCCGATCAGCCCCGGGTTGGGGCTTCTCTGAACAAGCATTCAGAAGGAAAAGAAGCAGTAACAGAGAACAAAAGGAGTTACAATTATAGTTTCTCATATGTAATTATTTACACTTCTTTGAGTAAGGTGCGAAAAGCAGTAAAGCCATCCGGAAACAAATCAAGAGCTTCCTTTTGCAAGCCGGATGCATATTGGTGTTTATAGTCAAAATATTTTTCAATATTCTCGGCCCGGTACATGATGGCATAAGATATTCCGTCTCCGGTATTTTCTTCCAGAATCCGGTAAATATGTGCATCCTTGAAACAGCCTGTTTCCAATACACGGGGTATATGTTCCTCCTTCATCCAGCGCAGCCAGAGGTCATGAATCCGGAGTTCTACTTTTACAGAAACGTTGTATATAATCATAGCTATGGCAGGCACAAAGGTAGTAAAAGGGGGGCTGCCATTGCAGCTTTAACTACCTTTGAACCAAAATTGACCAGAACATATGCAAGCCTATGTGATCTCTGCCCTGCGCAGCCCCATCGGAAAATTTGAGGGAAGCCTGAGCGGGCTTCGTCCTGATGACCTGGCAGCCTTAGTAATCAGGGAAACGGTGAAGCGGGCCGAGTCATGGCTCGATCCGTCTATGATAGATGAAGTGATTCTGGGGGCAGCGAATCAGAGCGGGGAAGACAACCGCAATGTGGCACGAATGGCTCTGCTGCTGGCGGGCTTACCGGAAAGTGTGCCTGGAGTGACAGTAAACCGTTTGTGCGCGAGCGGACTTCAGGCAATAGCAGATGCTGCGCGGTCCATTCGCAGCGGTGAAGCATCGGTAGTGATTGCGGGTGGAGTTGAAAGCATGAGCAGAGCGCCTTATGTTTTGTCTAAAGCAAAAAGTGCATTTGATCGCGGGCAAACCCTATACGACACAACCATAGGCTGGAGATTTACCAATCCTGCCTTTGGAGCAGACATAACTTTTAGCATGGGAGAAACCGCTGAAAATGTAGCCGAAAGATGGAATATCAGCCGTGAGTTGCAAGATGAATTTGCACTGGGTTCTCAGAGGAAGTATGCAGAAGCTGCAGCGGCCGGTCGGTTTAATGCTGAAATTTTGCCTGTAACGGTTTCTGCAGGAAAAGGGATAACCAATCTTTTTTCTGAAGATGAGCATCCACGCATGAGCAGTCTGGAACAGCTTGCAAAGCTCAAGCCTGCATTCAGAAGCGGAGGCACAGTTACAGCGGGTAACTCATCGGGTATCAACGATGGTTCAGCGATCCTGCTTTTGGTTAGTGAAGATGTTGTAAAACGCTTCGGGCTGCGGCCGCTGGCGAGAGTAGTTAGTGCAGCCTCTGCAGGGGTTGCCCCGGCGGTCATGGGCATTGGCCCGGTTCCGGCCTCACAGAAGGCCCTGAAACTGGCGGGATTGGGTATAAAAGACATCGGCCTGACGGAGCTGAATGAGGCTTTTGCGGCGCAAAGCATTGCCTGTATCAGGGATCTTGAACTGGATCCCGCATTGGTGAATGTAAACGGAGGTTCCATTGCACTGGGACATCCTCTGGGATGTTCGGGAGCGCGCATCAGTGCAACTTTACTGCATGAAATGCAAAAACGTTCTGTTCGATACGGATTGGCAAGCATGTGCGTAGGCGTAGGCCAGGGACTTGCAGTAATTTACGAAGGCTGTTGAGCAATGCCCCGTTATTTCCTTGAACTGAGTTACGACGGCACATCATTTGGCGGATGGCAAGTGCAGCGCAATGCCCCTTCTGTGCAAGAAACCATCAATCTGGCACTGGCGCGCATATGCAGGCAAGAGATTCGTTCGATGGGCTGTGGCCGCACGGATGCCGGAGTTCATGCCAAGCAATTTTTCATGCACTTTGAACTTGAACAGGAAGTAGTTGATCCCGCAGATTTAATTTACAGAATGAACGGCTTATTGCCTGAAAGTATTGCGCTCAAAAGGCTGATACCGGTGCATGAAAAGGCACACGCGCGTTTCGATGCCACAGAGCGCGCCTACGAGTATTTCATTCACTTTCACAAATCACCGTATCTGCCGCGCTACAGTTTTTATCAGGGTTTTTACAAAATTGATCTGGAAGCCATGGTAAGGGCATCACGCATTCTCACCGAGGTAAAGGACTTCAGCTCATTGTGTCTTCCCAGTGAAGATTTCAAGACCAATCTGTGTGATGTGAAGCGGGCCGACTGGGCATTATTACCTGCGGGTTATGGTCTCAGCGGGCCTTATGATCCTGAGATTAATTTTCCGGAACCGCTGGGCGGACGAGTTCCCGCGCATGGAGAATTTTTGAGATTTCAGATCCATAGCAATCGTTTTTTGCGGGGCATGGTCCGGCGGATAGTAGGAACCTTGCTGATGGTTGGAAAGGGCAAGGTATCGGAGCAGGAATTTGAGGATACCGTAAGGAGCTGCGGATCATTCAGGGTGCATCATCTGGCTCCGCCGAACGGTTTGTTTCTGAGCAAGGTAGTTTATCCCTGGTTATAAGGTTCATGCCGAACGGAGATCCCCGCCAGCGACAGGAAGGGTCAGGCCGCAGGCCTGAGCCCGCCGAAGGCGGGCGGAACCCCTGAATGGCGCGGTCTCGCCGCAGGCGGGAGGCGGCCCATTTAATTAAACCTATCATTGCCGCGTACATTATTGCATACACCCTAACTGAATACGGGGTGTAAAGCGCTTGTGCAACAGGCCTGAAAGGATGCACTTTTATGTTTCAAACAGATCTATGCAAAATGCATTTCAGGTAAAGGGGGGGCAGAAGCTCCGCGGCGATATCACCCCTCAGGGTGCAAAGAATGAAGCCCTGCAGATTTTATGTGCAGTGCTGCTCACCGCCGAGGAGGTTGTGATTGAAAATGTTCCTGCCATTCGCGACGTACTGGGGCTGATCGATATTCTGCAGGATTTGGGCGTAAAAATTCAGGATGAGGGCGAAGGAACATACAGATTCAAGGCAGATGCACTGAATCTGGAATATCTGCAGAGCGACACCTTCCGCCAAAAAGGATCCAGGCTGCGCGGCTCAGTCATGATCATTGGTCCGCTGCTGTCGAGATTCAAGCTGGCCTACATGCCTAAGCCAGGCGGCGACAAGATTGGAAGACGCAGGCTCGACACACACTTCCTGGGCCTGGAGCAACTGGGTGCAGAATTTGAATATGATAATCATGAAAGCTTTTTCAGTATTCGCGCGAAAGAATTGCGCGGAAAATATCTGCTGCTCGACGAGCCTTCAGTAACAGGCACTGCAAACATTGTGATGGCTGCGGTGATGGCCAAAGGAACAACCACCATATTCAATGCTGCCTGTGAGCCTTATCTGCAGCAATTGTGTGCCATGCTCAACAGAATGGGTGCACGAATCAGCGGTGTAGGCTCCAATCTGCTTACCATTGAAGGAGTGCAGGAGCTGGGAGGCACCAGGCACAGGATGCTGCCTGATATGATTGAGGTAGGTTCATTTATCGGCATGGCGGCCATGACTAAATCTGAGCTCAATATCAAAAATTGCAGAGTTGACATGCTGGGCAATATCCTTCCTGTGTTCCGAAGACTGGGTATTGAAATGGAGGTGAAGGGAGACGATATCCTGATTCCTTCTCAGGAGCATTATGAAATCCAGCGGTTTATTGACGGCAGCATTCCCACCATAGCCGACGGGCCCTGGCCTTTATTTACACCTGATCTTCTGAGCATTGTGCTGGTAGTGGCTACTCAGGCGAAAGGCAGTGTGCTTATTCATCAGAAAATGTTTGAGAGCAGATTGTTTTTCGTGGACAAGCTGATTGATATGGGCGCACAGATCATACTTTGCGATCCTCACCGCGCCTCGGTTATAGGTATAGACAGGGCTTATCCGCTGAGAGGCATTTCAATGAGCTCACCCGATATACGTGCCGGAGTATCTCTTCTGATAGCCGCTATGAGTGCCGAGGGGCAATCGGTGATTCATAATATAGATCAGATAGATCGCGGATATCAGAACATAGACGGCAGACTGAATGCTTTAGGTGCAGATATAAAAAGAATATAAGTAATCAAAACATACCTGGCAATATGACTTAAATCACATATAGACTATTTGTAGTGTGTTTTTGAGGTCATTATCATATATACAAAAGTAGATTCTAAACATAACAGCCTCAAGGAGTTCAAGCAGTTCTCAAGATTTAACTGATTTAATATAATTTGTCTTTTTTGACAACATAATTACAATCATAAGAAAATTGGGTAATTGATTTGATCTTCGGTCTCTGATGTGAATTTTTTATTTCAGTAAATTAATTGAGTGTTATGAGTAATAGGATTGGTTTTTGTTTGGCATTTGTAATAATTACATCTATTGCCGGAGCAATTACGTATAAGAATCTGCGTGAATACAATAAACAAAATGAATTACAGATAACAGGCGTACGCACCCTGGGATGTGTTAAATCCTGTGCAGACACCAGAGCCGGCAGAAGGTTGGTAAGGCTGCATTTCACCATAGGTGAAAAGACCTATGAATCTAGCAAAGAAATCAAGTCTGCTGTGAGTCCGGGCGACTCGCTTCCGGTTTATTATCTGCCACGCAATCCGAGAATCAACGGGATTGCGATTAATTAGCAATTTATATGAAGTTGTAAAGCAACTGTTGAAATTGATAATCGGGTATAAAGTTATATGGTGAGAAGAACCGCCCGTGTCTTGAATAAAGGCCGTAGATGTAGAGATTATCTTCCATATAAAAATCAGAAAAATTATTGAATTCGGAGGTGTTGAGTGTGCCATTTACTACCATCTGATTGAGTGTTTCAATATCAACGGGTTCATTGTTTCGCAGGCCAAGAAAGGGAAACACAGAATCAACAATCATCCAACCTTTGGCTGTTTTAACTTCGCAAATAGCATGAGAACTCACAGAAGATGAAAAGAAAGTGGAAATACTGTTTTTTCCTTTTTTGTGATAAAGCGCAGCATGTCTGATTTGATATCCTTTCATCCGAAAGATCTTTTCCATCGTATAGCTAAGATCATAACACAGACCATTTTTTCCTCTGAACAGATCTCTTACATTTCTGCTATGATTCATGGGAATTCCTTCTCCCGCTTTCAGGTATTGAATAACACACTTTTGTACTTCTGAAATTTGCTGAATCTGTTTGCTAAAATCTGCCGGGGCAGGATTCCTGAGATCGAGCCCGCAGCCGAGGAGAAGTGAATCTGCGTAAATGCGGTCTTCTGATGTAATCTCATCATTAAACTCAAAACTCCACAATAGAAGAAGGAGGAATAAAAAAGAAAAGCTGAGCAGGAAAAAGACTTTTTTCATAGGTTTTTGTTGGGAAAAAGCCGGTCAAAAATCTGAAGATATTTGCCTTTGTTTGCCTGAATAGAAAATTCACGAATCACCTTTTCTCTGCCTGCCCTGCCTACTTTTTTTCGCAGTTCCACATCATCAATCAGCCGAACCAGGGTATCAACCCATTGCCGCTGGCCATCTACAAGAAATCCGTTTATACCGTCATCAATCACTCTGAAATTGGTACCAAATGCGGTAGCAACAGCCGGTATGGCAATACTCATATAAGTAATCGCCTTGCATCCACTTTTGCCAAGCACCCACTCTTCTTTGGGAACCGGATAAACTCCTATATCCATGTGATGAAGATCCTCCACCTCTTTAGACTCTGTCCAGGCTACATTTTCCACTTCAAGCCCGGGACATTCATAATTTGAGTTTGAAATCACACGCAGCTTTATAGGGCGCAGACTGGCGAGCTCCCTAAAGACGTCATCGAGAAGATGCAAATACTTAATAGTAGAATGGGATCCTGTCCAGCCGATGATGGTTACATCCTTGTTCTTATATTCATCAACTGCGCGGAAGCGATCCGTATTAAATGTTGAAGAGATATCTGTGCGGTTGGGGTTATATTGCCCGACGAACTCATCCAGCTTGGGGGTACAGACTACCACATGATCAGCAACCTTCATCAGGTAGATCATTTTCTTTTTCCCTTTAAGTTTAGATATCCAGCGGTTGGCCGCGCTTACATCTCCAAGAAAAACCATATCATCTATATCATAGATCAGTTTTCCTGCCAACTTACGGCTTAGCCATTCAAAGAGAGGGCTTCCAAAGGGTGTAACCCAGAGGAAAATATAGATACCATCGTAAAAAGGGATTCGGAACAAGTCGCAGATTCTGCGAAAATATCCCACCAGAGTCCAGAATATTTTTTCAGGTATATGACCCGGCTGATATATAATTTCCCAAAATCTATCGGTCTGAAAAGAAGAGACTGTAACATCAACCCCCGCCTCTTTCCAGGAATCAAAGTATTGCTCATACTTCAAACGCTGACCGGGATTGGTTCCCTTCGGCGACGGACAAAGAACCAGAATCTTCTTTCTGCGGCTGGACTGTTTCATGTATTAAAAAAGCAAAGATGAGAGATTTATGTGAAACGAGCGTGCTATCGGGCGTTGCCTTTGCAAAAGCCAACACCCGATAAAATTGTAAAGTCCGTATAAATGATTTTACGTCAAGCCAAAAAATGAAATGGCTACCGGTCAAATCAGGCGAATGCGGTGAGCTTGAATCGGAAAACAAAAGGCGCAGGGCCAATGCAAATCCGGAACATTGATTAAAAAACTTCTACTGCTGGTGATAAAGCCTCAATCGAGATAATTCTGATAATATGTATCAACATATTCCTTCAGACAAATTCTCCAGTCGCGCATCACGTTCAATCCGCGGAGATCCAGTTTTTTATTGAGTAATCTCTCGGAGGCCGGTCTCTGGGCAAAATAAATATCCTTGAAGTAGTCAGAACTCACCTCAGTTACCTTTACTTCATTTTCTTTACCAATGACCCGAACGAGCTCCTGAGCCACTTCAAAGCGACCTGTAGTTCCCCCGCAGACCATGTTATAAACGCCCCAGAAACGCTTTTCAACAAGAACTTTGGCATTCCGCGCGAAATCGTGAGTGAATGTGGGGGTTCCCAGTTTATCATTCACGATAAAGAGCTCCTTTTTGCCATCCTTGATCTGCTTCATCAGTTTCTGTATAAACTTCTTGTCCTTCTTCGGTCCGGCTCCCATCATCCAGCCGGCGCGACATACCAGATGTTCGCGTTTGTTCTCTTTCACATACAGTTCTCCCATATATTTTGAACGGGCATAGTGGCCCAGCGGATTGGGCAAATCCCAATCATCATACTCCTCTTTTCCTCCATCATAAATACCTGCGGTGCTTATATAAAGGAGAGGGATATCCAATTCGTTGGAAATATGAACTGCATTTTCTACACTTAATGTATTTGTAGAATACGTGTCATCTACATTTTTCTCACAGAATTCAAGATCTGTGTAGGCTCCCAGGTGAAAAAGGTAATCAGGTTGAAACTCAAGAACATCGCGGCGATAGGCATCAAAATCCCGGAAATCAAGAAAGCTGAGCCACGATTCATTGACATCCTTATCCGTGCATTTCAGCTCGTATTCAGAACCAAAGACCTTGTAGAAAGCTTCTCCGAGCATTCCGCCGGCTCCTGCGATGTAAATCTTTTTTTTCATATGTTAGGTTTTTATATAGTTTATTTTTTTGAATAAAAATTACTCAATATTTCACGGTAAACCTGCTCAGCGATACTGAAGTTTCGTTCACGCTCGGCAAGCTGAGCGATACGTGTACGGTGACCGTGATCTTGCAATATAGTTTTAATTTTTCCAAAAGCCTCACGGATTGAATCGTCGGAATCGATCCTGAAATTTGCTCCGGCCTGCTCTTTTTCTATAAAGAGATAATCGTCGCCAACTTCATCTGTTTGCAAGATCGGAAGACCGCAGGCCCAATACTCGCCGTTTTTGATCAGTGACCTGTGCTTTTGGGAGGGAGAGAAGACAATAGGCGAGTATGCAAAATCTGCCGCCGACAAGTAGGCAGGCACCTGTTTGTTTTCCACAAAGCGGATAACAAAGCGATTTTCCGGCAAACCGGCCTTTCTGATCATGGCAAGTAAGTCCTGAGGATCGTTGGGCGTAAGAATAATCTGAAAATAATCCGGGCCGAATTGCCGGAATGCTTCAGCAAAAAGCAGGAAGGATTCATAAGCATAATAAAGGCCTCCGAATTTGCCGAGGTAAATTCCAACAACGGCTTCTTGAGGAATATTCAGTTCTGATCTGAGTTTTTTTCTCACATCATCACTAAAAAAGAAGCGCTTCATGGGAACACAGCATGGAATAACCTTAATTCTTTCGGAGGGAACACCCTCTTCTGCCTGCAGAACACGGGCGTAATTCTGAGCGCAAGGAATCAGAAATGATGCTGTTTTTTTCTGCTGTCTTTCCCAGAATTCCTGCAGAATATATTTGGGGCCCCAACGGCTCCAAACGCCGCACTCGAGCATGTAGGCAGCATGCGGTTCATAAGACTCAACGGTATAAGGGATACCGGTTTTACGCCATGCAAGATATCCGCCACTTCCTGCGGTGCTTCCGCGGAACATCATCAATGCGACTTGATTTTTTCTGGCCAGGTTTGCGCAATGATCTGCAAAATCGAACATGGCCATAAGGCGGTTTAGGCCGGGAATACCTCCTTTGGCAGGAATAAAAGGAATATGTTCTGTCTTGGGCGGCAGTGGTTCCCGGAGCTTTCCATCAAAGCCGTTCTGCTCGCCGGTAACAAGCAAAATTTTACTGATTTCCGGAAACCGTGAAAGAATCTCCAAATGAGGCAGCACAGTGGTAATGCTCAGCGCATCATTGTAATTCCAGAGGGTTGCAAAAAGGATATTCATACCGGCTGTTTGGATTCGGAAGATTTTAAACAATGCTGCCGGAGAAGAGCTGCATAAATTCCGGCCTGATTCCTGCGGTCATAAAATCCGATATTGGCAGTGGTTCCCTGCACAGCACCGGTTTGAAGAAATTCACTGTACCATTTGCTGAGTTGGGCAGCAGTGTCGGAGGCATCTGAGGCGCAAAAACCGCTGCGGGTTTTCGCAATGATTTCTTCCAGCACTCCGTGATCATTTTCACATAGAAGAATTTGACGACCAACGGCGAGGTAGTCATATATCTTTGAAGCAAGAAGACAATTGTTTTGATTGGCAAGCAGGAGAAGTACATGACTGGAACGCATGTGCCGAAGAACATCTTCATGCGGCATACGCTCAGTGATTTGTACATAATCTGCTATCGGAGCAGTTTCCTTTTTAACCCTTTCAAACTGCTTGGGATAATAGCGGGTTCCGTAAAAAATGACCCTGACTTTTGCATTGGGATGTTCTTGTAAAAACTGACGAAACCCATTAACGAAAACATCCAGCCGCTGAAATTCGTAAACCGTTCCGGCATAAGTGATGGTAAACTCCTGCTGAGGCTGAGAAATCTGATCGAGTCCATTAAATTTTTCCGAGATAAAACCATTATAGACCGTCTCAAATCTGGCTTCGGGATGTAATGCACTCAGTTTTTTTATATATGAAGGAGATGCAACAGTAACAAGTGATGCACTTTTTACATATTCTTTTTCCTTACATATCAAAAAATTGCGAAATATCCATCGTGTTACGGGGTCATTCACTTCAAAATTTTCGTGTGTGTACCATCCGTCGCGGTAATCGGCAGCCCAAGGTATTCCGAATTCAGCTGATAGTCTGCGGGCATATCGAAACAAAATAAACGGTCCGCCAGTTGCGATAATTACATCTGCCTTATTTCGGGAAAGGTAATCTCTCGCTGCAAGGTATATTGGGAGATCGCGGTCCATGGCATCTGAGTAGTGTTCTGATGCCAGATAAATCATGGTAAGAAATTTTCGGATCAGGCTCCACCGTGAATAGCCGAAACGCAGCAGAAATCTATCACGAAGATTAGGTTTGAAAGGGGCTCTGATGACTTCTCCTTCAGGAAGGTGATCTTGCAGTACCTGATCAGATTGAGAAGGAAGAATAAATGATTCCTGCGAAAAATCGTTGGCTGCCCATTGGCGGGTAATCACGGTAGAGTGGATACCCGATTCCGGAAAATAGCGAAACCATGAATAAGGTCGCTGCACCGCAATGGAGGTGAAAGGGGGGAATTCGTATGCCAGTATCAGCGCCCTCATGAGTGAGCCTTTCTGCTTTAGAGAACAGCAATAAAACGAGGCTGCCTATGATCTTGCGGAAATAAGAAGGCCATTAACCTTCGTATTTCACGAGCCAGTTTTCGATAGCCAGATAGTCGAGGCAGCCCTGATTGAATGAGCGAATAGCATCATCGGGAGTGCATACGATGGGCTCCTCATGCATGTTAAAGCTGGTATTGATGATAGAAGGAATACCACTGAGTTTGTAGTACTCTTTAATGATCTTGTAGTAAGATGGATTATTCTCTGCAAAAACCACCTGAGGCCGTGCCGTGCCATCTACGTGCGTAGCGGCCTGCATACGATCTTGCCACTCAGGTTTCACGTTGTAGGTAATGGTCATGAAGTTGTCTGCATAGTTAGAAACTCCACGCTCGTATTTTTCCAGAAGAGTGCCGGCTTCATCACCCAGCATGGAAGGTGCGAAAGGCATAAACTCTGTTCTTTTGAGTTTTTTATTCAGCCAGTCATTGATACCCTTTTCAGTTGTTCGTGCAATGATGGAGCGGTTACCCAGCGCACGCGGGCCGTATTCCATCCTTCCGTGAAAGCGGCCAATCACTTTGCCATCGTGCATCAGTTCTGCACAACGCTTTTCAATATCTTCAACAAATTCTGCTTTCAAACCGTAGCGATCGAGTTCGGCTTTGATTTCTTCGTTGGTATATGAATTTCCATAATAAACATTCTTTGGCTTGTAGCCGGTATAGGCCTTTGCCAAAGTTTCATACAGATAACAGTAGGCGGCACCGAGCGCTATGCCTCCGTCGCCCATGTTCTGATGAATGTTTACAAACTTGACGCCCTCTATTTCGGCCACAAACTGATTTACACGCACATTGGCGAATACTCCGCCGGCGAGCAAAATATCTGATTTGGGGTATTTTTTTCTAAAGTGCTCTACGTACTCTACTGCCAACTCTTCAAGAATACGCTGGGCAGCTGCAGCCAGATCCATGAGATCCTTCTCCTTGTTGAAATTATCCTGCAACCATTCTGAGAACTCAACGGTATGAACTATACCTGCGTTTTTTCCTTCCAGAATACGCTTAAGTGTGGTAAACTTCTGGGAGATGGTGCTGCGTTCCACGCGATCATATTCAAACTGCTCGGTAGAAGGATTAAAACGAATCCAGCGGCGAAGTTCATTATAGTATTTACCGGCATCACCATAGGCAGCGAGTCCGGTAATCTTACCTTCGTGGCGAAGGCGCTTGAACCCACCGAAGCCTGTAATTTCTGAATAGAAACGTCCGGGAGAGATTGAATCGCTTGCTCCTGAAATGCGCTTAACCTTACCATTTTCAAGAACACTTGCACTTGCACAAAGGCCATCACCTGCGCCGTCCATTGTAATGATGAGCGGATCTGTTATCCCGCTGGTATAATAAACGGAAGTAGCATGGCAATGATGGTGGTCGTAAGTCTGGAGTGCAGCATGCTCCAGACCTATGCGGTTCAGGATGTCGCGAAGTGTGGACTGGGTAACCTCTACCGATTTTTTACGAAAGTCGGCGGGATCTCTTTCATCCTTATCTGATGCAAACTGGCCTAAAGCAAGTGAAAAGAGTTTATCCCACTTTTTGTCCTTAAAAGGCGTGTTAAAGAAATCATTTTCACGAATCTCATCCAGGTTATCAGTGGTGAGCATGTGGTTATAGTCGGCTGTATCGGGAAAGAGCAGGTGACGGGTGGCTACGGCTACAGCTGAAATATCTTTTTTGCTGATGCCTGCCATCCGGATAACCTCTTCAATAGATCGATAAGGGAAACCAACGTGGTATTTTACGCGAGTTACGCGTTCTTCGGCTACTGCAGCCACCACTTCTCCATGGTCGTTGATGAGGGAAGCTGTGGCATCATGACTGATGTGAAGGCCGAGGATGTAGTTTGCCATGCGGAATTAGTTTATGAAGCCCGCAAAGTTCACATTTTTTTTGGATTAGGCCAAGTATTCAGGCCTGTTCAGTTGTAAAGATTTCATATATAAAATCTTTATTGATAGCATTCTGCTACTTTTCTGGCAATACTGACCCAGTCGAACTGATCGGTAACCTCCTTGTTAAGGCGGCCCATCCGGTCTGTATCTAGTCCATCTGTTTTCCGGATGGCCTGCACTAAACCTTCAGCCAGATTCAGCGGATCAAACAATACTGCACCCTCAGGATGAATATACTCCTTAAGCGTTGGTACATCGGGAGCAATTACTGCCCGGGCAAAGCCACAAGCCAGTATCAGAGAGCCGGAAGTGAAAATGTTTTTGAATGGAAAAACACAGACATCTGCAGCTGCCATGAAATACTGAATTTCCTCTTCCGGTATAAAATGAGCGTAAAATCTGATTCTTGGATCTGCATCTGCAAGCTGTTTGATCTCCGTCAGATAACTTTCACTTACACATGTTCCGGCAAGGAGTAAAATATCGGAGGGTGCTGCTGCTGTGCGAAATGCCCTTACAAGTTCTTCGAGACCTTTGTAGGACCGCATGTAACCTAATGCCAAAAAGACCTTTCCTTCCTGAGGCAGGTTCAGCCTTTGTCTTGACTCTTCGCGGACTGCATTATGAGGGTAATTATTTTGATAATTGCCATGGGGAACGAGCTCTATTTTGGAAGGAGAACAACGATACAAATCTGCGATTTGCTCTGCAGCGGCTCCTGAATGGGCCAAAATGCGGTAGCAATGCCGGGCCAGAAATCTACGGCTGAATAAATCCTCAGCAGGAAAGGTGGCATCATGTGAGCGGAGGTTATGAACTGTCCAGACTATTCGCAGGCCGAAAATGCGGAGCAGCAAGACATCTGCGAGAAACATCAGGAGAAACCGATACATGGCCGGGCGCGATTTCTGTGTTGAGCCATTGATAGAAAGAACCCAATGAATATGAATTAAGGATACTTTATGCCTGAGAGCATTGACTGAGAGTGGAAACCAATATCCTGAATATGTTGCAAAGACCGAGGGCTGACCGATTGCTGCCAGAGCATCGGCCAGATTTTGCTGATAATAATTGCCTCCGGCACGCCAGTCGGGAAAGTGTAGCGAATATTTTGGTGAGCCCCCCATAAGATGTTTCAAATCGACGATTCAGTCCACTCATTAAAAAGCTCATCGAGAAACAGACTCTCATTAGGGTTGATGTGGCGGTCTGCTTTAATAAGCCTGATGGCCATTTTCATCAAATTACTCCGCTCTTCGGGAGTAGAGTCTTCGTAAAAGTCATCCATTGCTTTTTGAAAATGGATCATATAGTGATCTTTTTCAAGTTCGCTGAGAATAGCAATCTCACGGTCCAGATCAATTCTGAAAGGGAAATTTTCCTGCAAATAATCAGCGATCAATTTGTCTTCTCTTGGGCTGAAAGCATCATCTACCATAGAGAGGATCATCAGAATATGATAGCCGGCAATGGCCTGATTCATTTTCATAGGGGGATCAATTAGCGACAGGCTATATTACCAATTCCATTTTACAAGGGATACAGGCTTCCCATTTTTTTTATTTCTGCTGCCAGTTCATTGCGCAGCGATTCCGGAGCAACAACCCTTACGGCAGCCCCATAACCCAACAATGCCGAGCGCAGCTCCCAATTGGGAACCAGCCTGAGACGCAAGCGCACTTCCTGTTCGTTTTCATGAAGAATAGTCTGGGAAGGATGAAGAGGGTTTGTTTTTAGATACTGGCCCTGTAAAGGAGAGAATGAAAGCTCAATATCTTCTGCTTCACCTTCTCCGCGGGTCACACCGATAATATCTCGATAGAGGGCCTCGGGATCTTCCATGCCTGTATCAAAGAAAAAACCCGTGGGTTCAGGAGTCTCCATGCGGTCAAGAGCAAAAGTGAGAATTGCCGGCTTTCCTTTGGCCCGACTGCGGCCTACAAGGTACCAGAAATGGCGGTACTCACGGATAAGAAGTGGTTCAACAAGGTGTTCTCTCACCTCATCATGGCCATACCTGCGATAGCTGAATCTGATCATTTCCCGGCGGCCTATGGCCCTCAGTAAAGTCTCAAGCCATTCTGTTCCACGCACCGGAAATGCCTTTTCCATCCGAATAAATTCTGACAAGGGACGGTCATCACGGTTTCTGCGCACCGTATCTGCCATTCTCAGGATGGCTTCTTCAAATTGCCTGATCGGAGTAAGATGGCTGAACTGCTCCAGTATACTCAGTGCAAAGTCAAGGCCCTGAAGTTCAGCCGCACTCACCGGCAAGCCTTGGATAGAATAAGAAGGATCAGTGTAATGGTAAGTACGTGAACTGCGGTCGAAACGGATCGGGGCTTCAAACCGGAGCCCCTGATCATACCGCAGATTATAAAGATCGGTTTGCAGCGTGCGCTCGCTTACGGCCTTGCCGAGGCGCTCGCTGCAAAAGCCAACAAGATCAGAAAGACGCGGCTGGGGCTTGCGGCGGAGACGCTCATCGATAAGCAGATAACGGGCGTAGGCTTCACGGGATGCAGACATGCTATTTTTTTTGTCAGAAAAGCTAATTATTTTAGCACTGCGCAGATAGACTGCGTAGTGACATGATTTATTTGCTCAAAAATAAAGCATATGGAGACAAGGACCAGAACTTTAACGCTAACCGAGCTTTTTGTAGAAGAAATTGATTTCATCAACCGCGACAATATATCCATCAGCGGAGTGATGCGATCCGGGCCGGGACTGATAAGAGCCCAGTTTATTACTGATTCCGGAGTGTTGCAGACTTTACTTCTGCACTGCGGCGAAGTAGGGCGAGATATTCTCAGAAAACTACAACCCATCATGGAACGGAAGCGTCTGTCCGGCCGGGTAGATGCCCCTTTAGAAATGTCGGCCAAACCGGTTTGTCTGCAGGGGTGCTTCATCGATATTTCCAAAGGATATTTTGTAGATGATCAGGGAGCGCTGTGTGAAGACGAAGAAAGTTTAGTGTTTTACATCAACCGTGCGGTGCCCAAGAATCCGATTCCGGTAAGAATGCTGCCAAAGCGAAAGAAACAATTTACCTACTAAAGCTTTCCAAGGGTTTTCTCTCACTCAAAAAGGGAAAGAATTCCGGCTGCGAGCATAAAGAAAATGGCCGTATTCGGCTAGAACCGGCGGAGTTAAGGACGGATCTCCGACCGGTTTTTTTATAGGCTTAACTCATCTGATTAAGTACCATCATATCCCTTCAGACCTACCACTGTTTATAGTGCCCTGAATCAAAAGTATTTGGCAGGCTTACCTCTGTTGAATACTTCATTCCTGCCGTGTTGTCGGGAGTATTCATCCTCATCAAGCTTCATCTCACTCATTTTAAATGCCGCGTAACAAGATTGGGTTCAAAGGTTTAAATTAGGGGCTCATTAAGATTTTTTTATCTATAAACCATTTGAAAACATTTTAATATGAATTATATGTATTCCTGTATATCGCGGCAGAAATCAGCGGCAAGTACTACGAGTTTATGTAAGTTGTTTCTCCCATTGATATTTACGGCACTGTTGAGCGCAATGATATCAGGATCGGCCATAGCTCAAAGTTTCGCTGTGATGGGCAACGGCAACCTGACCACAGGCTCAACAGCCTACAATCCGTTTTATCAGTTTACCAACGGGATTCGTTCTCAGTATTTTGTGAGAGCCTCTGAACTTCAGGCCGCAGGTGTTCCTGCCAATGCCACTATTGAATCCATTGGTTTCAATATTCTTACCGGCGCCACAGGCGTGACCCTTCTGGAAGACTGGCAGGTTAAAGTAATGGCCACCTCCGGTTTGCCGTCGAATACCGGTTCAACATTTTTCTCCGGAACCGTCTCCGGGCAATCAACACCATCCCGTTTGGATGTGAGCCAAACAGGATGGAATCAGACCTCAATTTCCGGATTCGTGTGGAATGGTTTTGATAATCTGGTAATAGAAACCTGCTTTTGGAATAGCGGAACCAATCTGAACTACGCCAGGGTAGAACATACCAATGTGAGTCCGGCACCCACTGATACCCGCTTGTCCCGCTGGGTAGCCGATAACGGCAGCGGTGTTTGCGCACTTGCAGGCGCATCAAACAACATTGCACGCAGACCCAATATCCGAATCGGCTATGTGAGTCCGTGTGCTCCACCGGCCATACCCGCTGCCATTTCCGGCAACACCACTCAATGCCCGAATCTAAGCGGACAAACCTACAGCGTGCAGCCTGTAGCAGGCGCCACCTCATACACCTGGACTGCACCTGCGGGCTGGACGATCACCTCCGGTCAGGGAACCGCTTCCAGTACTCTTACTACCGGCGGAGCCGGACAGAGCGGCATCCTGAG
>CAZUHX010000015.1:8187-28264 GCA_964620795.1 uncultured Chitinophagaceae bacterium | reverse complement strand
GGTTTCTTCTCATTCTCGGCTGCTCAGGGATCAGGCTGTTGTTCGGGGCAGAGTCTGCCGAATGTAAATACGCCCAATAATTTGGTTGCTATCTGCTGGGAAGATTTGAATACCGGAGCCGGTGGCAACATCGATTACTTTACCAATGGAACAGCACCCAACCGTCAGTTTGTAGTGCGGTTTAATAACGTTTCTTACTTTGGCGGAGGAGGTGTGGTGAATGGTCAGGCGATACTTTATGAAGGGACCAATATTATTGAAATTCATTTGGGTGCGGTTACAAGAACTGGTCAGACCAATACATCAGGCATAGAAAATCAAGATGGAACGATAGGTGTTTCCCCAGTCGGATACAATGCATCTTCATTTACAGTAAACAGCCCGATTGCATTCCGTTACGTGCCCAGAGCAACAGCCACAGGGGTTCTTGGATGGAACTGGACTCCTGCCTCGACCTTAAGTAACAGTACCATTCCTAATCCTCAGGCCAGTCCAACTGCAACTACTGATTATGTGGTGCGCTCAAGTTTTGCCAACGGCTGTACCACAACGGATACCGTTCGTGTCACTGTTGGTAATTTCCCTTACACGGTTTCTGCAGCTCCTTCAGATACCATCTGTCCGGGTGATTCTGCAGCCCTTACGTTTAGCTCAAATCCCGGTCAGGCGGCCTCTATAATTTGGAGTCCTGCAAGCTTAGTGAGCAGTACCAATACATTCAGCACCCGGGCCTTCCCTAATAGAACTTCTCAGATTTTCTTTACGGCAACCGATACATTGGGTTGTATTGTAACCGATTCTGTTTTGGTTTCAATCTACAATTTCCCGATTCCTCAACTTGGAAATGATAGTATTGTGTGTCCGAATCAGTCTGTAAGTCTTGATCCCTCCGGTGGTCCGTACCTGAGTTACAACTGGTCAACTCCAACCGGTAGCTCCATTACCAATCCACTTAATGCCACATCAGTGGGATCATACAGTGCAGTGGTTTTCAATGGCACCTGCTTCCTGCGATCCGATACCTTTAATCTTACCAATTTTACGGTGGTTCAACCTCTGGTTTCTCCATCGGATACCGATATCTGTGCCGGAACTACGGCTATACTTAGTTCTGATCCCAGATTTAGTGGAATTGTTTGGAACACCAGTCCATCCCAGAGTTCTTCAACGATTACAGTATCGGAAGATGGTTCATTTAGCTATAACGCAGTTGATCCTAATGGTTGTTCAGTGGTTTCTTTACCTGGCACTGTTCGAGTTAATGCACGACCAGTTATAAATCCAACAGCAACCCCTCCAGTTATTTGTAATGGACAGACCTCGGCAGTTCTAACAGCAGGAAACGAAACCGGTGTTGTTTATACTTGGTCGCCCGGAGGTGCCGGTCAATCAGTAACGGTTAGTACGGCGGGAACTTATACAGTTGTAGCCAGCAGGAATGGTTGCGATACTTCAGGAACAGTAGTTGTAACCGGAGTTAATGCTCCTGCACTCAGTTTGGCTTCAGGTGCCGATACTGTGAATAGCTGCTGTGAGACGGTTACACTTGATGCCAGTGTTACAGCTAATTCCCCTGTTTATGCTTGGAGTTCTTCAGAGAATACGGCATCCGTTAGTGTTACGGGAGCTGGTGTTCGTGACTACAGTGTTACGGTTACTACCCAAGAGGGCTGTACAGTGACAGACCAAGTGGTAGTCGCCATCCGTTGCGTCAATCCTGATGTAACTGCAGATCCGGACACTATATTCCTGAACCAAAGCAGTAATATTTCTGTGAATACAGATTATAACAGCGACTTCACATATCTGTGGGTTCCCGGTGATAGTTCAGGAAACAACAGCAGCCAGTCGCTTACTGTTTCGCCCGGAGAAACTACTATCTATCGAGTTGTGGTGTCAGATCAGATTTATGGTTGTCTTGACTCTGGAAGTATAGAGGTGGTTGTAATCTACCCTGAGGAAGTTGCCATACCTTCGGCTTTCACTCCTAATGGAGATGGTCGCAATGATTTGTTTGGACCTATCCTTCTGAGTCCTAATTCGGCAATATTAGAGTTTAGGGTCTACAATCGCTGGGGAGATATTGTTCACGACAACCCTAATTCACCTTGGGATGGCAATTTCGGCGGCCGAGCTCAGCCTGTAGAATCTTACGTTTATTACCTTGTCATTCGTGTTCCGGATCCTCAGAATCCTGCAGCTGTAAGACAGGTGGTTAAGCAGGGAGCGTTCACCCTTGTCAGATAAATTTTTAAATTTCAAAATCAGTATAAACCAACATTATGAAGATTAAATCAATTGCACTGATGCTGATAACAGCAGCCGGCATTGGTCAGTCAGTAGGGCAAGACATACACTTTTCACAATATTATGCCTCTCCTCTGACTTTAAATCCGGCGCTAACCGGTAGTTTCAACGGTCTTTACAGGATCACGGGTATTTACCGCAATCAGTGGTCAGGTTTTACTAATGTTAAACCTTTTTTCAGTACGCCTTCTGGTTCTGTAGACTTCTCTCTTCTTAAAGATAAGCTCAAAAACGACGCTTTGGGAGTAGGTCTTGTATTTGTGAACGATCAGGCTATGGAGAAGAAGTTTACGACCAACAAGATAGCAGCCACAGTTGCCTATCACAAGGGGTTGGATAAGTTTGGAAAGCATCAGATCGGTCTTGGTTTTCAGGGAGGTTATGTAATGCAGAGGATTGATCCCAATTTTACATTTGGCGATCAATATGATAATGCAGGACAGCCGGTTAATCCTACCGCAGAAGTCATTGAATCTAACAAGCAGAATTATTTTGACCTGAATATGGGTGCATTTGTTAAGACTCAGCCGCTGGATTGGCTTACTTTTTATGCCGGTTATTCATGGTTCCATATTACCAGGCCCAAGGTTCAGTTTATTGCGACCACGGCAGAGAATCGTCTCCCATACAGACATGTTATTCACGGCGGTTTTGAGTTTAGCCTGAAGAAGCGTTTCTTATTGATTCCCGGTGTTTTGTTTCAGACAATGGCAAAGAGCAATGAAACTAATTTTGGACTTACTTTTGGGTATCATTTTATTCAGAAGCCTAACGCAACAGGAACAGTTTTCCTCGGCCTTTGGCATCGCGTAGGCAGAGATTTAATTCCGAAGTTTGGAATAGAGTATAAGAATATCCGAGTGAGTGCAGCCTATGATCTTGGAGTAGGCCAGATTCGCAAGGATTCAAAAAATGCTGCAGTGGGCAGAACACCTCAGGCATTTGAAATCTCTCTCAGCTACATCGGAAGTATCTTCGTGCCTAGAGAGAATAATTATCTGTTTAATCCCAGATTCTGATTTCAGTTCAAAACAAACCCCAAACAATCAACAATATCATGAGATATATCTTTTTACTGCTTTTACCGGTAACCGTCTTTGCTACTTCTCCGGAAGAGGGAACTCAACAAAAGACGACCAAGTATAAAAACCTCAGCACAAGAAAAAAACTTAAGATAGCGAATAAGCTATATGATGAAGGCAGCTATCTCAATGCTGCTGAGTACTATGAAGAAGTAGTGAAGGTCAAAAAGGACAATGTCAAATTGCTCCATTTTCTTGCCGAGACCTTTATGGGGATTCGCAATTATGAAAAGGCTGAGAAGTACTATGCAGATGTAATTAAATTGGATGCAGCCAAATATCCCTCTGACCAATTTAATTATGGACGTGCACTCAAGGCCAATGGGAAATATGAAGAAGCCAAGTCTGCATTTAAGAAATATTTAGGTGCTAAACGCGATAAGGACGATATTGATTTTAGCCGACTTGCGAAAATAGAGATGCTGGGGTGTGACTCCGCCGTGGTATGGAAAGCCAATCTGACAAAGGTAATAGTGGAAAACGAATCCGCCTTAAACAAGGCCCTTCCGGACTATGCAGCCAGAGCCGGTAAGGGCGGGAAAATACTTTACTCTTCCATTAAGTCAGACACAGCTATCAATGTAAGTACAGCCAAATATGATTATTACTCAAAGTTGTACATAGCACAGAAAGAGGGAAAAGAAATTAAATCGGATGTGGCGCTTCCTAATCCGCCCAATTCCGGTTCAATACATACGGGCAACGGTTATTTGTCGGCTGATGAAAATAGTCTGTATTTTACTCGTTGCGAGTCAAAGGGAAATGTTTCCAGAATGCTATGTAAAATTTACAAGAGCAACAGAAATGGAGCTGAGTGGTCGGATCCCATGGAGCTGAAGACATTGAACAAAGAAGGTTTTTCTTCTACTCATCCGGCTCTTGCTACTACTGCCGATGGTAAAAATTGGATTCTCTTTTCTTCAGATCAGGCCGGTAAGGGCAACATGGATATCTTCGGTGCAGAGCTTCTTGCAGACGGCAGTGCAGCGGCCCCTCAGAAACTCAGTGAAGAGATCAATACCGAGGGAGACGATGTTACACCTTTCTATGATTCAAAAAATGGCATTCTTTATTTCTCCTCAAATGGCAGAGCATCTGCGGGTGGACTTGATGTTTTCAGAGTCTCAGGAAAGCCGGGTGAATGGGGAACAGCAGTAAATCTTGGTATGCCTCTTAACAGTTCCTCTGATGATCTTTATTTTTCTCTGGATGAAACAGGCAAGAAAGGTTATCTGACTTCTAATCGCGAAGGCTCGATGGCTCTTTTTGGAAGCTCAAGGGCAGATGATATATACAATGTGGTTTTAATCAGAGATATTTATCTTAAGCCAACTTATGTTTCCCGTGCCAACAACCAAACTGTGAATGGAGTTGATGCAGCTCTTTATTTGGTGAATGGCAAGAATTTTGATTTCATAGGCTCTGGTCTTAGTTCATCAGAAGGTCCGGTGATGAAAGTTGATCGCAATGCAACCTACAAACTCAATGGTACTAAGCAGGATTTCTGGCCTTCAGTTGAAACCATTACAATTGAGGCCGAGCCATCTTCCGATACCATTATTAAGGTGGTTTACATTGATCCTATACTCAAGAAAAAAATCAAAATCGAAAATGTTTACTTCGAGTTTGATAAGTCTAATGTGATTACATTCTACCAGCAACAGATAGACTCGGTTTACAATATTCTGGCAAACAATCCTACCTATCAGCTTGAGGTAAGTGGTCATACCGACAGCAAAGGATCTGATAAGTATAACGAAGTACTTTCCAAAAAACGCGCAGAAGCAGTTTCTGCCTATCTGGTGAAGAAAGGTGTTGAAAAGGCAAGAATCAAAACATCTTATCTTGGGGAGTCCCAGCCTATTGCACCCAACGAGGGTAAAGATGGTAGTGATGATCCTGAAGGAAGAGCAAGAAACCGTCGTGTAGAATTTAAGGTGATCGTAGATAATCCTAAAGACGCTCCGGAGTTTGAATATGTTCCGGGTGAACCTCAGGGAACTTTAGGAAAGAAATAAGTTCAAACTTCTTAAAAATTAAAGCTTCCCTGTAGTTTAACTGCAGGGAAGTTTTATTTTACAGAGGTTCTGAGAATATATGCGAGTCTGGTTTTTATTCATAGCCATTATCCTGTTGCAGTGTTATGCGATGGCCCAATGTGTGGCTCCGGTTTGGGACATACAGAATTTTGTCTACGTATTCAATGGGCAGGGATTTGAATACATAGAAAATCTCCCAATGAAAGAATATAAAGTTGGTAGAGATAAGCTTGTTTATGTGAATCAAAATAGCCGATTGCGGATGTATTATGCAGGTAAAACCTACCCTGTTACTGATGCAATTCCGGAGTATTATGTAACTGACAACTTCTTTGTTTACCGCAATCTAAATCAGGTTCGGATGTTGTATAACAACGAATTTATTACGCTCGAAAATCAATTCGCCGATTCATTGTGGGTAAGTGACAGTCTGGTGGTCTGGAATAATCAGCTGGGGCAGACGCTTGCTTTTTATGGCGGCAAAACCTATCAGATCGAAAATTGGAATGTTCGCAGGGCTAAAATAGGAGATAACATCTTCGCTTTTATAGATCAGCTAGGACAATTTAAGGTGTTTTACCGGGGCAGACTTACAACACTTGAGATATACGAGCCCGTTAATTTCCTGGTGAACCGCGATCTGGTCGCTTATATTGATCAGTTTAGCAACTATAAGTTCTACCATGAAGGGATTCAGGAGGAAAGTTCAATTAATAATCTTCAGGAATACTACATAGGAGAACGATTTTTCGTCTATGTGAACGTGTTGGATCAGTTATTTGCCATACATGAAGGCGAAGAAACCCTGCTGCTGCAGAATCATCCTAAAATGATGGATCTGAGGGAAAATATTCTCATTTACGCCGATAACAACAATAACTTTTATGCCTATTACAACGGTAAAACTTATTGGCTTGAAAGATATCTCCCTTTGAGTTACAAAATAGACAATGATATTGTAGTTTATCAGGATATCAATGGTCGCCTCAAGGCTTTTTATTTTGGCAAGACCGATGTGGAAGTGAGTGATCAGATCGTGAATCAGTATAGCCTCTACAACTATACGGTCACGTATTCTTTGCAGCCTGGCGAGACAAAAGTCTGGTGCGATAAAAAGACTTATACTTACAGATAAGATGAAACACGAGGGAGAGTTGCCTGAAGATTTGCTCTACATGCTGCAAGCCAGAGATGCACTGAATACTTTTCTGGCATTGAAGGTCAGTGCAAGGGAGCATTACCTTGATTGGATTGATGAAGCTAAAAAGGAAGAAACCCGTGCCAGACGAATAGAGGCCGTAGCCAATAAACTGTCAGGCCGGTAGTTTAAATTAATCAAAAAGAATGGGCAGGCGGCAATCACATACCATTACCTGCTTATCTATGCAATATAAAACCAGCGACCTATGAATACAGAAGCTCTTGTGAAGCGTGCATTGAGCCGCGTAAATGATCCTGATTTACATCGTGATCTGGTTAGTTTGGGAATGGTAACAGCAGTAGAACAGAGGGGAGATAAAGTTCATATTTTGCTTACACTAACGACTCCGGCTTGTCCGCTAAAGGAACGGATCAAGCAGGATTGTTTACGTGAACTGCATTCTGAGATGCCTGAATATGAAGGGAAGTTTGAAATAGAATTCAGTTCTGAAGTTACAAGCCGCCGAGCCAATTCAATAAATGTCTTGCCCAGTGTGAAAAACATTATCTGTGTAACTTCAGGAAAGGGAGGAGTGGGAAAATCCACAGTCTCAGTGAATCTTGCCATCGAGCTTTCTAAGACTGGAGCTTCCGTAGGTTTGATAGACGCAGATATCTATGGGCCATCTGTTCCCACAATGCTTGGTATCAGGGGTAAACGGCCTGATGTCAGAAAGATAAAAGAGAAGTTCTATATTCTTCCGTTTGAAACGCACGGAATTAAGGTTTTATCTATCGGTTTACTGGCAGATGATCGTCAGGCTATTGTATGGAGGGGGCCCATGGTTACTTCGGCATTGAAGCAGTTTGTGACCGATTGTTTGTGGGGCAAACTAGATTATCTGGTTGTTGATATGCCTCCCGGAACCGGCGATGTACACCTCACGGTTGCCCAGACCATGCAGGTCACTGGCGCTATTATAGTTACTACTCCTCAGGAAGTTGCTCTGGCCGATGCCCGCAAGGCTGTAGCGATGTTCAGGCTTGAGAACCTGCAGGTTCCTATCATCGGCGTAGTTGAAAATATGGCCTGGTTTGAAACGGAAGAGTTGCCCGGTAGGCGTTTCCCTATTTTCGGTGAAGGCGGTGGTAGAAGGCTTGCCGAAGAATATGAAGTGCCTTTTTTGGGCGAAGTTCCTTTGGCGATGCCGATCCGTGAAGGAGGCGATACAGGAAGCCCTGTAGCAGAAAGTAATGACGCAAAAACTGCTTACTTTCGCCAAATTGCCGAAACAGCTGCGCGGCAAATCGCGATTGCCAACGCGCAGAAGCAGGCGACATCAGTCAACTGAAATGGAACAGCAAGAGCTAATCAGGCTTTCTGAAACTTCTTTAGACAGCATCCGCCAGTATCTAAAAGATGATGGGGGGAACGTTGAAATAGTCGGACTTACGGAGGATATGGTTCTTCAGGTTAAATTGCTTGGAAATTGCAGCACCTGCCCGCAGAGCTTCATGACCATGAAAGCCGGTATAGAAGCGGTAGTGTTGCGAGCTGTACCGCAGATTAGAAAAGTAGAGGCCGTAAACCTAAATACTTTTTCCGGTGAGGGTCTCTGAACTTGCTGCTCTGATTCTGAAGCGCAAAACCTTTTTGTGTGTCGGTTTAGATTCAGATCCGAGGCTTTTGCCAGAAGGTATCGGCAGAAATCCCCGTGGAGTTCTGGATTTTAACCGTCAAGTTGTTTCAGCCTGCTCGTCTTCTGCAATTGCTTACAAGATCAATCTCGCCTTTTACGAAGCACTTGGTAAAGAAGGTTGGGAAATCTTTCTGGAAACGGTTTCATTTATCCGATCTGTAGATCCTCAGTCGTTCATCATCGCAGATGCCAAACGCGGAGATATCGGCAATACAGCTCATCAATATGCCCGTGCTTTTTTTGAGGAAGCCGGGGTGGATGCGCTTACCGTAGCACCCTACATGGGAGAAGATTCCATACGACCTTTTCTGGAATACCCGGATAAAGTAACCATTGTTCTCGGGCTAACTTCCAATGCCGGGCATCGCGACTTTCAACTGCTTGATTGCGGAGGAAAGCCTTTGTATGCGCATGTTCTCGAAAAGTGCATGCAATGGGGTTCGGCAGAGCAGCTCATGTTTGTGATTGGAGCAACCCGCGTTTCACTTCTGGAGGAAGTAAGAAAGATAACCGGATCTTATTTTTGGCTGGTTCCGGGTGTTGGTGCCCAGGGAGGCACACTTGAGGAAGTGTGGAAAGGACGGAATGAAAAGGTGGGTGTAATTGTTAATTCTTCACGAGATATAATTTATAATTCGAAATCAATTAAATTTGCTGCCGCGGCCGGTGATCGTGCACATCAGATTCAACAACAGATGTCCCGATTGCTTGAAGCCAGGGAGCAGGAACAGTAAATCAAACTATGAAAAATGTTCTATTCAGCTGTTTGCTGATGTGCAGTAGCTTTTTGATTGCACAGCCGAAGTCGGTTGCCGGTGATTTTGAAATTCAATACAAAATCTATCGGCAGTCCCTCCAATATCTTGACTTGCAATCAGCTGCTACAGCAGTCCTGCATATGATGACTCTCAAACCCGAGCGAAAAGAGTTTCGGGACTCTTTGATGTATGTTTATTTCACGGCAGAGAAATTTAGTCAGGCATTTCTTGTTGGGGAATCTATTCTTAAAGAAAAGCCGGACAACAAGGAAGTAATTGAAGTAGTCGCGCTTTCAAAGCAGCAACTCGGAATGGTTAAAGAAGCGTTACCTGATTATGAAAAGCTTTATCAGCTGAGTAAAGATTTGTTTTATCTCTACCAGGTGGCAGGAATTCAGTATCAGCTTAAACGAATGGGAGAATGCATGGCAACCACCGATCAGATCATCGGAAGTAAGGATGCGGCCTCAAGGAAAGTGACCATTACCAATTCCGATGGAAGCAGTGAAGAAGTCAGTTTTATGGCTGCAGCTTTGAACATTAAGAGTCTTTGTCTTCTGGATATGGGACAGACAGAACAGGCCAAAGGTTTTCTTAATGAGGTGGTGAAGCTCGAGCCCGGATTTCGTCTTGCTGCTGCTAATTTGCGCGCTATTGAAAATCGAGTACAGGCACCTGTTTCTAAATAATTGATCGTCATGCCGAAGGAATCATTGGATTTTATACTGAATCACCTCGGCGAAGAGCATGAAGAATATTTTGGATCTATAGCTCCTCCGCTTCTTCAGAGCTCCAATTTTGTTTTCCCAACGGTTGCTGCCCTAAGAGATGGTTTTCGGCGCGAACAAGAAGTACCTGTTTATACGCGTGGCAGCAATCCCACCACAGCAATTTTACGAAAGAAACTGGCGGCTCTTGCAGCTGCGGATGATGCGCTGATTTTTTCGAGTGGGGCTATGGCAGTGGCCGCGGCGGTACTCAGTCAGATTAAGGCAGGAGATCATGTGATATGTGTAGCCAGGCCCTACTCATGGACATTTAATTTACTAAGCAGGTATCTGGTTCGTTTTGGCGTAGAAACGACCTTTGTGGAAGGCACTGAAACGGCTGCCTTTGAGGATAACAGAAGATCAGATACCAAACTTGTGTTTTTGGAAAGTCCCAACTCGCTTACTCTTGAATGCCAGGATCTCAAATCACTTTCAGCCTGGTGCAAGCGGCATGGCCTCATCAGTGTTATAGACAACAGCTACAGTACCTCGCTTGGGCAGAAAGTGCTGGAGATGGGTATAGATATTGAAGTGCACAGCGGAACCAAATTTTACGGTGGGCATTCTGATCTGGTAGCCGGTGTTTTGCTTAGCAGGCAGGAAATCATTGATGAGATTTTTCGCAATGAGTATATGACGCTTGGCGGTATTATTTCGCCGCATGATGCCTGGCTTATGCTTCGCAGTCTGCGTACATTGCCGCTTCGGCTGGAGCGCTCCGGTCAAACTGCACTTGCTCTTGCACGTTGGTTGGAATCAAGAATTGAAGTTGAGCGCATTCACTACCCCGGGCTAGAGTCACATCCTCAATTTTCCCTGGCCGGTGAGCAGATGAGCTGGTCCGGAGCATTGCTGGCTGTATGGTTTAAGGCAGACGCTGAAGAGAATATGGAAAGGTTTTGCAATACGCTCACTGCTTTCCGAATGGCTGTTTCATGGGGTGGATATGAGTCGCTGCAGATTCCGGCAGCCTCTTTTTATTCAGCCGGAACACCTGATTCGGAACGAAAACTTCCCTGGAATTTTGTGCGTTTTTATGTAGGCCTGGAGGATTTTCTGTTTTTGCAATCTGCCATTGAGCAGGCTTTACCCTTATTGAGGAGGGATGGACGGTGAATCTCTTTTACAGTTTGCCTGGAAAACGGGCTTTGAAGGCATGCAGAGATTACATAGTCTGCATGGCAGGGAAATAAGCATCATCAGACCGGGAGAATTGAATACAGATTCCGGTCCCGATTTCAGCCATGCCAGAATACAAATCGATGGAATTATTCTTGCCGGCCATATTGAAATCCATGTCAACAGTTCTGATTGGTTTCGTCATGCTCATCATCTTGATCCTGCTTATCAGACGGTGATTCTTCATTTGGTATTCAGGCATGATTTGGAAGAAGCAGATCCTCGCAATGCGCTGCTTCCTCTCACGGCAGAGATAGGTGGATTGTTGCCGCAGGAATTGTTGTTGCGATATCGCAGGATCATGGAGTCAGATCAGTTCATTCCGTGTAGCCGTCTTTGGCCGCTTGTTCCTGAGTTCAGTCAAATTGAGTTTTGGGCTGAGCGACTGATGGTTGAGCGGCTGGAGCGTAAAACACAACAGATTGGTCTGATGCTGCAGGCTGCAGGCGGTGATTGGGAGCGGCTGCTTTGGGTATTACTGATGCGCTATTTTCAAAGTGCTGCTAATTATGCAGCGGGAGAGCGTTTAGGATGGCTTATGCCCCTCGCTTTTTACCGCAGGCAAGGAGAAAAGTTCACTTCGTTAGCTGCCATGGTGCTTGGACAATCGGGCCTGCTCAATTCCAGTGCAGAAATTCTGATGAAAGAAGTTTTGATTCAGGAGTATCGCTTTCAGAAGCGATTATGGAATGTAGAAGCAGAAATGCGGCCTCAGGAATGGAAAATGAGCCGAATGCGCCCACAGGGGTTTCCCCAAATTCGTTTGTTGCAATGGGCCTGGTGGTGGCATTCCCGATCTGTTTACTGGGGCGACATGATGGTGTTAGGATCAATAGAGGAATTGCGCATGTGCTTCAGTCCGGCGCTTCCGGATTCACATGAGGCGGAACAACTATTTCATCAGCTTCAATTTGGAATGGGGGAGGAGCGAATAGATCTGCTAATTCTTAATGTGGCGATTCCACTTTTGTTTGCTTATGGAAAGTTACGTGATATACCGGAATATTGTGAAAAAGCTGTAGCATTCATCGCGGGCATTTCTGCGGAAAACAATAAAGTGAGCCGTTCTTGGTCAGGCCTGGGATGGAAGGCCGGGCACGCTTTACATACGCAGGCACAGCTTGAACTTCATGGTCAATATTGTATGCGTAAAAAGTGTTTAGAATGCCGGATAGGCAGACATCTGTTCATGTTGTAGGCCGAAGGTAGTAATCTGCAGTGGCCGTTTATCCTGCAGTCGATTCTACCATTTTGCGATTCGGCTGTGGTATTGCCTGCCGTCTTGTTCAAGTTGAAGTAAATAAAGGCCGGAAGGCAGATGGTGCATGCTTGCATTTCCCTGTGCTCCTTCATATTTGGTTTCCATTAATATTTTTCCGTTCAGGTCTGTAAGTATGGCTTTCCCTGAGCCGGAGCCTGTGGTTTGCCATTGAATGAAATCTGAAGATGGGATGGGATAAACCTTGCTCACCAGATCATTGTTGCTGCTGCCAAGCGTTTGGCAGTTGTTGTTTTTAATCAACACATCAAATTCAATGCAGTCTACCCATTCCGGATGATCAATGAACGGATTGCGGTTGTTTTGAAGAAAGAATACGTATTCATGACGAGTCTTTTCGAATGCGTCGGGAGGATCATTGCGATGCCAGTTGTACAAAACGGAAATGTCCTGATCAGAAGATAGCGTAAGCAAATCGTTCATGGCCCAGCTGCCTCCGGTGCCGTTGTAGGCGGTCATCATGTAAAACACTGCACGGGCGGCATCGCCCTTTTGCTGCTCCATAGGTTCGAATACCAGTTTTCCGCGGCTATCGGTTCCCAGTTTGCAGCCGAGGTAGGTGTAGCTGGCATTATTCACTTCTCCGTATGGATTGTTGGAACGCTTGGTGTTTACTTCATTGAGGTTGGTGAGTTCAAGATTGTGGTAGTCTGAAGCCTGTATGGTAGTATTCGCCGTTCCGCCGGTGGTAAACCAGCTTTTGGGAAGGCGGTGTTCTCGGCTGTAGCCGATATTGGTAAAGCCAAAAGGAGGCGAGTAGGTTTTGGTTTCTCCCGAGTACCAGCAATTGACGACGCATCTGCTGCCGGTGGTGTCTCTTTCATAGATGGCAGGTACTATGTTGCCATCAAAATCTGAATAGTTGACGTAGGTGTGGTTTTTGATCAGAGCCGTGAGGTCGCTGAGAAAGTTGGATGAGGAGGGGTGAAGACTTCCGTAATAGTTGCCGGGATTTGCTTCGGGTAATCTTAAAGAGTCTCGTGCGGGAGCCGACTGCCGATAATCAATATTGCTGCCGGAACCATTGTAGGCAAACACGGCGAAATGCGCTGTTTGTCCGGCATAAACGTTTCTTACGGCAAAAGCAGATATGTTTCCAACAGACATTACTTTCCCTCCGCCCGGTAATCCTTGCCCCTTTTCATAAGCGATTCCGTCGGCAGGGATAAAGCTTACGGGAGCGTTTGACTTGATGACCAGATAGCCATCGGCTGCAACCGGAATAAAACTCATGTTGAGCGCATAGGTCCTGACATTGGAAAACTGAAGCGCAGCTGGATTGGCGGCAGGTTCGGCGGCAAAGCCGGATGATGTCTTAATGAGCAGGCTGACGGCCAGGATTAAAGTTTTGTGCATTATTTCTTCTTGAGGAAAACGAGGTAAACGGGGAAGTGATCGCTGTAGCCGCCTATATATCGGTTGCCGCTGAATGTGCGCAGCGGGTATCCGCGGTAGCGGCCTGATTGTTGTATCATGTAGTCTTTTTTGAAAATAGCCGCTTTCATATAGAAAAGCCCCGATTGTTCTTTACTGAGGAATGGTTCGGAGATGATGATCTGATCAAACAAATTCCAGGAGTCATTGTAGGCAAGAGTTCCGATGCCTCTTTTGTAAAAGTCTGTCCAGGGATTGAAAAGACCGCCGGGTTTTACATCTTCTGTTTTTCCTTTTGCACCCAGTACCTTGGCCACACTGGGGCTTACCGGATCATCGTTCAGGTCGCCCATGAGAATAAATTTGGCCTTGGGGTTTTTTGAGGCAATGGAGTCCATACTGGCTTTGGCCACGCCTGCAGCCAGGGCTCTGCCCGGAGCGGATGCTTCTTCTCCTCCTCTGCGGGAAGGCCAGTGATTCACATAAACGTGTACGGTATCTCCCGACAGGATTCCGCAGGCGTGCAGCACATCGCGAGTTGCACGGGCAGCACCTTCTTTAGAAACCAGCGGTACCCTCAGGCTTTCAGAGCTCAGGGGTTTGAAGTATTTGGGATTGTAAAAAAGACAGACATCTATGCCGCGCTCATCAGGAGAGTTGTAGTGGATGATCTGGTAGTTTCTGGATTTCAACTCCGGTTGTGCTGCGAGATCCTCTAATACTGAGCGGTTTTCTACCTCGGCAGACCCAAACATGGCCAGGCCGTCGGGTGTGACTTCCGTTGCGATCTGAGAGAGTACGGTGGCCAGTCGGTGTAATTTGTCCTGATAGACCTTAGGTGTGTAATTGTTTGATCCGGCAGGCGTGAAATCCTCATCATTCACATCAGGCTGATTGATGGTATCAAACAGATTTTCGAGATTATAAAAGCCAACGCAGCTGATCTGGTAGGTTTGTTGAGCACAGATCACCATGGGGATAAACATCAGAGCCAGACTGAAAAGTCTGATTTTTTGCAGGCAGTGAGTATTCATTGGCGCAAATGTAGGAAAAGCGATTTGCAGCGCGGCTTCTTAACATTGACTTAAAACAGGAAAGCGGTAAAAAAGGAATCGGGGCTTTTAAAAAATATTAACTTTGGCCGCTCTTTTGAAAAACCCTTGCTATGGGCAGAAAACTGCTATCTATCCTACTTTCCGCATTTTTAAGTATTTCTTTATTTGCCCAGACAGCGCAGCTTAAAGGCCGTATTATCAATCTTCAGGAACTCCCCTTAGAAGGTGCAACTATTGAAATTGCCGGAGAGTCATTGAGTACTTCAAGCGGGCAGGATGGCTCGTTTATTCTTGAAGGCATTCCGTATGGAATCAAATCTGTTAGGGTATTGCTGGATAAGAGTGTTTTACTGGAAATGCCCGTTACCCTTGACCAGCCGCTGGTGAATTTGGGCGATCTGAAACAGAGCGCAGAGCGCAGTCAGAATCAGGTGGAGAACATTCCTACCATGACTCTTTCAGATTCGGATATGAAGGATGGTTCTGCTCAGAATGTAAGTGGAGTATTATCGGCTTCCAGGGATCCGTTTATCAGTGCCACCTCCTTCACGTTTATGGCGGTTCGTTTCCGCCTCAGAGGTTACGATGCCAGTCATTTTACTACATTAATGAATGGTGCTCCGATGAACGATCTGGTTACCGGCCGGACCATTTGGAGTTTGTGGGGCGGATTGAATGATGTGATGCGCAACCGCGAAAATTCGTTGGGATTGATGCCCAATACAGATCTTTATGGTGGGGTAGGGGGAACCTTTAGTCTGGATTCCCGTGCATCTCGCCAAAGAAAAGAACTGCGGGTTTCTTACGCAGCTACCAACCGCCAATACAGAAACCGATTAATGGCCACTTATTCTACAGGCTTGATGAAAGGGGGTTGGGCGGTATCTGCCTCTGTGAGTCGCCGCTGGGCCCAGGAAGGTTATGTGCCGGGTACGTTTTATGACGGATATTCCTATTTTTTAGCAGTAGAGAAATTGTTCGGCTTAAATCATTCACTTAATCTCACTGTATTTGGTGCTCCTACCCGTTTGGGACGCTCCACGCCTTCGGTTCAGCAGTTTTATCTTCTGGCGGGAACCAATTTTTACAATCCCAGCTGGGGCTGGCAGAATGGAAAGAAGCGGAATGCCAACGTAAATGAGTTCCATACGCCTGTGATCATCATGAGTCACGAGTGGAAGATTAAAGACAATATTACGCTCGAAACCACAGGTTCGTTCTTATTTGGCACCAACAATAGTTCGGCCATAGACTGGAACAATGCACCCGATCCCAGACCGGATTTTTACCGATACCTTCCTACCTTTATTGAAGATTCGGCACTCAGGGTAGAGGCATTTAACCTGTATGCCAACAATAAAGATCTCATGCAGATCAACTGGGATCGAATGTATCAGGCCAACCGATCCAGTCTGGAAACCATTCAGGATGCAGATGGAATTCCGGGAAATCAGGTGACTGGCAGGCGAGCCAGATATATCGTAGAAGATCGGGTGATTGATAATAAGCGTGCTACATTTTATACCAATTACAATCATTCCCTGGGAGATCATCTGGATATTGCCGCAGGGCTGATGTATGTATACCAGAATTCCAGATATTACAAGAAGGTGAAGGACTTACTCGGGGCAGATTTCTATGTCGATATCAATCAGTTTGCCATCCGCGACTTCCCCGACAATCCAAACACTCAGCAGAATGATTTGAACAGGCCTAACAGAATTTTGAAGGAGGGAGACGTATTTGGTTATGATTACCGGGCCATTATTCACAGGCCTTCCACTTGGTTGCAGTTGACATACAAAACAAATCATATTGATGTGTTTGCCGCGGGAGAGCTCACATACACAGCTTACTGGAGAGATGGCAATATGCGAAACGGATTCTTTCCGGAAAACTCGTTTGGCAAATCAGAAATACTGAAGTTCTTCAATTACTCATTGAAGGGAGGCGTGACCGGAAAAATCGATGGCAGAAATTATGTGTTTGCGCACGGTCTATACCAAACCCGAGCTCCATTATTCGAAAATGCCTTCCTCTCTCCCCGCACCAGAAATCAGGTGGCCGGAGGATTGTCAAATGAAGTCAATTATTCTGCTGAGGCTGGCTACAATCTGCGTACGCCCAAGGTTAAGCTCAAGCTGGCAGGATATTATACTGAGTTCAGAAATCAGACCAATACAGTTAATTTCTTTCATGATGATTTCAGAACCTTTGTGAATTATACACTCACCGGTATGAACACCAGGCACTATGGCGGTGAGGCCGCAATTGATGCCAGTATCTGGAAAGGAATTGGCATTACTGCGGTTGCAGCAATTGGCCGTTATCAATACACTTCCAGACCGGAGGCTACCATTACACGCGACAATACTTCAGCTACGGTAGCAGACAGGCAAACAGTATATATCAATAACTTTAATGTTGCGGGCTCTCCGCAGCTGGCAAGCAGCATCGGGCTTTCTTACCGGTCGCCTTATTTCTGGTTTGTGAATCTGAGTTTCAATTACTACGACTGGATGTGGACCGATTTCAATCCGGCCCGCAGGACACAACCCGCACTCGACCTGGTAGATCCCAACTCTTCACTCTGGCAGCAGACCGTTAGTCAGGAACGTCTGAAACATCTCTACACCCTCGACTTCTTTGGAGGTTATTCCTTTAAAATTGACAAGTATGCGAAAGGGCTGAAGCGCCCGATGTATTTGCAACTTAACGCCGGCGTTAACAATATGCTGAACAATACGAATATGCGTTACGGTGGGTTTGAGCAACTGCGATTTGATTTCTTTGAAAGCAATCTGAACAAATTTCCCTCAAGATACTTTTACAACTTCGGAGCTACTTATTTCATAAGCATCGTCTTCCGGATGAACTAAATCAAAACTTTCAAAAAACTTTAATAAACACCTATGAAGTTTCTTCGATTCCCGACACTCATGTTTCTTCTGCTGCTTGCAGGAATGTCTTCTTGTGTGAAAGACAAATTTGATGCACCTCCTGCGGATGGTGAAGATCCTAATCTGGAGGCCAATATCACCATAGCACAGCTTAAACTGATGTACACAGGAGAGCTGATGCGTTTGGACACAGACCTGATCATTAAAGGTGTGGTGATTGCTGATGACCGCAGCGGTAACTTTTACAAGACACTCATCATTCAGGATGAAACTGCAGGTATTTCACTCCGCCTCGACGGCACTAATCTTTACACTGATTACCCTATCGGTCGCAGACTGTTTATCAAACTCAATGGACTGGTTATGGGCGATTATAATAATCTGCTCCAGATCGGAGGTTACATAGACAGTACTGTCAGTCCCGCAGAACTTGCAGAGCTTCCCATCAACCTTGCAGGGCAACATGTTTTCAAAGGCAAGTATAATGTGCAGGTGGAGCCTATCTCAGTAACTATACCTCAGCTGCTTGCAGATGTAAACGGTTATCAGAGCAGACTCATTCGTTTAGATTCGGTGGAAGTAAAAAGCAGTGAGCTTGGCCTTACATATGCCGATGGAGTAAATAAGATTTCATACAACCGCACCATTAAGGATTGTAACGGCAGCACCATTATTGTGCGCAATAGCGGATATTCTCTGTTTGCCAATCAGCCGCTTCCCTCAGGTCGCGGCAATATGACGGCTGTGATGAGTGTATTCGGTAACGATGCACAATTACTGCTAAGAGACACCACCGATATGCCTTTTTACGGTGAGCGCTGCGGTGGTGGAAATCCTATGATCAGCATCGGGGCTTTGCGAACCACTTTTACCGGAACAGCCACTACAGCTCCCGATGGAAAAAAGATTAAGGGCATTGTGATCTCAGACCGGTCATTTACCAATGTAGACAGTAAGAATTTGTACATCCAGGACAGCACCGGAGGTATTGTGGTGCGCTTTGCAGCTGCACATACCTTTAATGTAGGTGATGAGGTTGAGGTCGATGTATCAGGACTTGAGCTCAGCGAGTATCGCTCTTTGTTGCAGGTTAATAATGTCCCTTTGACCAATGCTGTTAAAACCGGAACGGGAACAATTACACCTCAGGTAGTTACGGTATCCGGTTTGAGTGAGGCTCGTGAGTCAACACTGGTTACAATTTTAGGAGCTACATTAAGCGGCAATTCCGGCAATTACAGCGGGAGCGTAACACTAACAGATGCAACCGGCACCACTACATGATACACTTAGTCTTCCGCGGCCTTTGCGGCAACAGCTTATCCTACGTGTTCAAGAAATATTACATGTATTGTTTCTCAGTTCAATAACCGCCAGGTTTTGATCCGAAGCCCGGCGGATATTCAATAATCAAACAGTCAGCATGAAACTGACGACAACCTACATATTCAGGACGGCCTTTGTGCTCGCTGCATGGATTAATTCATTTGCAGTTTCGGCTCAAAGGCCGATTCCTTTTACTGAGAATTTTAATGGATATATTTCTCAGCAGGTACCGCCTGCCTATTCCGGCGACATGAAAGTTTATCTTAATCATGGTTTGGAAGATGGCAAAGCTGTTGCTGCCTGGCTCACAGGAGCTAATCGTTCAGATTCCTTGAGTAGTCCTTTGATCGGTCCTCTGGGCAGTGCCGACTACCTGCAATTCAGTTATCGTTTTGTGAAAGACAATATTTATCCGAGCACTCCTGCTCAGCTTCAGAGTGGAGATGCGCTTAGGGTGCTGGTCTCAACCGATTCTGTGAATTGGATTGAGTTAGATAGGAGAGACAGTTCCAACCACAGCCCAACACTTCTTTTTAAGAGAAAAGGCTTTTCATTGGATGCTTTTGCAGGAGAAAATATTTACTTCCGTTTTGCTACATATCGCGCCATAGGCAGCGTAGAATTTTTTGTTGATATAGATTCTATTCAGATTTCTTCTTTGCCACCTCCGGTTTCTGTTGCCGATTTGCAGCAAGAAATTCCGCTGGTGTATTTTCATGCAGATGGAAAAATTGTTTTAAACGGCTCCTCAAGTTGGAAGAATGGTACGTTCAACCTGATACTGCCCGATGGAAGGATGATAGCGCAAAATCGCAAATGGTTTGAAGAAGAGAACCGGGAGCCCGGGTGGATCCCGACCACTTATGTGATCATTCAGTTGTTTTCTGCCGAGGGAGAAACCATGAACCGTAAAATCCTCTACGGATGGCCCTCCCAATGAGGTTTCTGGTTGTCACCGGTGCCGCCGGATTTATTGGCAGCCGTTTCGCTTCCTTTGTTGCCGGGAGGCACTCTTTTCCCCTGGTTTTGGTAGATCGCTTCGGTGACGAAAAAAAGTCAGTCAATGAATCGGGTTTACCTGCAGCACTCAGGATTGACCGCGATGAATTTCCTGAATGGCTGGCCGAAAATGCCTTGCGCAATCGCGTGGTGGTCAGCAGCCTGTATC
>CAZUHX010000015.1:0-8177 GCA_964620795.1 uncultured Chitinophagaceae bacterium | reverse complement strand
GCAATCTGAGTTACTCCAAACAGCTTTGTGAGATTTGCAGTACCCATGACATTCCCTTTTTCTATGCATCCTCTGCCGCTACCTATGGAGCAGGAGAACATGGTTTTTCAGATGATCCGGAATTGATCCCACTGCTCAAGCCGCTCAATCCATACGGATTGTCGAAACAGCTTTTTGATATGTATGTGCTGGAGTCCGTTAAAAAGCCTTCCTGCTGGGCCGGATTCAAGTTTTTCAATGTGTTCGGTTATGGCGAACAACACAAGGGGAGGATGGCATCTGTGGTCTTTCACGCATGGAAACAGCTGAAAAGCAGAGGATATGTAGAGTTGTTTAAAAGCCATCATCCAGACTATGCCGATGGCGGACAGCTCAGGGATTTTTACTCTGTTGAAGATCTGATGTATTATTTGCTTTTTTTTCTTGAGAATCGTCCCGTTTCAGGAATCTATAATGCGGGAAGCGGCACGGCCTCATCGTTTCTTGATCTTGTGAGACCTGTTTTTAAAAGCATGAATCTGAAGGAAGACATTCGCTTTGTTGATATTCCTTCTGACATACGCGACAAATACCAGTATTACACTTGTGCAGATATGAACAGAATAAGAAATCTTGGTTTCATAAGACCTTCTGCACCATTGGCTGAAGCCGTTGGCCTTTACATAAGCCGACTTGAATTAAATTTGATGGATTAAGCACGATCATATTATGAAAAAAATCATTATTGTAAACGGCCCGAATCTGAATCTTGTCGGGACAAGAGAAACGGATGTATATGGAAACATATCTATGGGTGATTTTATAGATGAAATCAGGGAAGTATATGCACATGAAGTTCAGCTGGAGTATTTCCAAAGCAATGTGGAAGGTGAACTGATCAATAAAATACAGTCTTGTACAAAGGGGTATTCAGGTATCATACTTAACGCAGGTGGTTATACGCATACTTCAGTGGCACTGCGCGACGCAGTGGCCGCCATTTCAACTCCTGTGGTGGAAGTGCACATCAGCAATCCTTATGCCCGCGAAGATTTCAGGCATGTATCTCTGCTTGCAGGAGTATGCAAGGGCATTATTGCAGGCTTTGGTTTAGAAAGTTATGTGCTTGCACTAGACAGCTTTCTTTGAAATGAAAGAAAAAGCAACTGTCCACTTTGCGGGAATCCCTTTGCTCTATTGGGCGGGTAGCATTGCTTTGGTATTGTTCTCTCTTTTTTCACTGCATACAGGCTGGCTCAATTCTTTCTTTTGGGCAGCAGAACACGCCTCGGTAAAAGGAATAGATTTTTATTGCGGACCCAAAGCTTTTTTGAATCTGAAGGAAGGTCGCAGTATGTATGATACCTGGGGCGGTTCTCCATGGTACAATGGGGGAAGTATGACCTGGTATTTGTCTCATCCCGCTTTTGCCGTATGGATCACCTCATGGTACTCCTGGTTTTCGCCTGAAACATCCTGGTGGCTTTGGAACATCACCCAAATGTTGACTCTTCTCTTCGGAGGGTTTTTAATGGGTCTCAGTCTTCCGCCGGGAAGATCAAGGGGGATCGTGCTGCTGATGAGTAGTTTTTCTTTTCCTGCCTGGTGGATGCTGTATGTGGGAAACTGGCATGCGCCGGTCGTTCTTGCCCTGGCGCTGCTTTTTGCGGGGATACTCATGTGTATTCAGGGGAAAGAAAGGGGAGGAAAGCTTTTGTTTGCGCTGGGCCTCATGGTCTCTTTGTTTTCTAAACCGGTAGTGGTCTTGATGATTCCGCTTTTTCTGATTGCTGAAAATCTCAGAAGATCTACCCTTTTTGTGCTTGGGACATACAGTATGGTTTCTGTGATCATGCTGCTTGTGCCTTTATTCAATCCGCAGGCCATTGGGATTCATAAAACTTTATGGCTGATCAGTCATCCCGAATTTATCCGTGAAAATCTCAACATCTATAAAAACAACTTCCGTTTGAATGAATACATGCTCGACAACAGCATTCACTGGACCAATCTTATCGCGCAGTCTTCTCATTATCTGAATCATATAGAAATATTTTCTCTTTCAGTTTTTGTGAATACGATCACTGGCAAAATGATCAGTCCGGCGGTTTTTAAAATTCCGGTCTGGATTTGCTTCGGACTAACTTTGCTCTATCCCATGGTAGGAACGGATCGGAAGCAGCTTTATGTTTTGCTTTTAACAGCCGCTTTTTCTCTTACCTTTTTTATGAGTTACAATACCGTTTGGGAATACCAGTACGCCAGTGTAATACCTGTTTCTGTGCTTTTATGGATACTGATTTTTAAGACCAAAGGCCTGCTGCGCAGTTTGATCATTTGCAGCTGGATCATTCTTCTGCCTGTTTACGGGCCTTCTCTCTACTTCACTTTGAGCGGCCCCGATTATTTTTCTGCCCAGGCTTTCGAAAGTATACGTTTGCTTCGGGTACTTCCGGTTTCTATTTCTTTTGTGTTATTGATTGCCGTGCTGATTTTGCTTTTAATGCAGCCAAAGAATAAGCCTACAGCAGAATGGGTTTCCTGAGCAGGAATATCATTCTGGTTTCCCTGGTTAGTCTGTTTACGGATCTTTCCAGTGAAATGCTTTACCCCATCATGCCACTTTACCTGAGCGGTTTGGGAATGGGTGCCGCAGGAATCGGTCTGCTGGAAGGCATTGCCGAGGCTGTTGCGGGACTGAGCAAGGGATTTTTCGGGGCACTCAGCGACCGCAGCGGAGAACGGAAGCGGTTCATTACCATCGGATATCTGATGAGCGCCTGCAGTAAGCCAATGATGGGCCTTATGACCGTCATTCCCGGCTTGTTTGCTGCCAGAAGTCTCGATCGGCTCGGCAAGGGTGTGCGCACTGCCGCCAGAGATGCACTGCTCGCTGATGAAAGCGAAGAATCTCACAGGGGCAGAGTTTTTGGGTTTCACAGAAGTATGGACACCCTCGGCGCGGCGATCGGTCCGCTGTTTACCCTGGCATTTCTCCATCTAAACCCCGGGCAGTACAAGGCTCTCTTTCTTTGGGCTTTTATTCCCGGGCTGATGGCAGTGGTGCTCACTTTGCTCATCAGACAGCGAAAGTCTGGTTTGTCTGACTCTTCAAAACCATTTCAATGGAATATTTCTTTTTTATATGTATTGTCGGCGAATACACTTTATAAAAGATTGTATTTCCTTTTGTTTGCATTTGCACTGGTGAATTCTACCGATTTGTTTATTCTGCTCAAAATGAAAAATGACGGTATTGACGACACTTCACTCTTAGCTGCCTATATCGGATACAATCTGCTTTATGCCCTGCTCGCTTATCCGGCAGGTATCTTTTTCGACCGTTTTAGCCGTTCAGCACTTCTTTCTATTGGTTTCGGACTCTTTTCTGCTGCTTATTTACTTTTTGGGATAGGAGACAGCCTTCCTTTCTTTATCGCAGGTTTTATGCTTTATGCCGCTTATGCCGCTTGCACGGAAGGGGTATCCAAAGCCTGGATCACCACTCTTGTTCCTCCCGATGAAAAGGCAACTGCCCTCGGCAATCTGATGGGAATGCAGGCACTGGCTGCTCCCCTGGCTGGTCTGGCCGGAGGATGGTTGTGGGAGTGGTATGGTCCCTTGTCTCTCTTTGCTGTTTCGGCGGCTGTCTCTCTGGTACTTTGTATTTTTCTTTTATTGCTGCTGCCTGCAGGTCGGGAAGTTTCAGGCGGTTAACCACAGTCAGTTTCCTCCGAATTAAAAAGAGTTACCTTTGGGTCACTAATTTTAATCTATGGCGCATTACCTCAGATCTGGTCAGATTCCACCTAAACGTCATACCCAGTTCAGACAGGAAGATGGCTCTCTTTACCACGAGCAGCTTGTTTCCACTGAAGGCTTTTCTTCCATTTATTCCCTGGTATATCATGTTCATCCGCCTACACTCGTAAAGCATATCGGCCAACCGCTGGATCTCAATCCCAAAGTCAGTTCAGTCCACAATATGCAGCATCGCTGTTACAAGGGCTTCAGTATCGCACCCGGAGGCAGTTTTCTATCTTCTCGCAAACCGGTATTGGTCAATAACGACTGCCATATCGTACTTGCAGCTCCGGCTGTGGGTACCGGCAATGAGTTTTATAAAAACTCAGATGCCGATGAGATGATATTTGTGCATGAAGGCACGGGTGTACTTAAAACACTGTTCGGCTCACTCCGCTTTGGTTATGGCGATTACGTCATGATTCCGAGAGGAACCATCTATCAGATAGATTTTGATACCGAAGCCAACCGACTGTTTATCGTTGAATCCTTTTCGCCTTTTGAATTTCCCAAAAGATATCGCAATGCATATGGTCAGTTGCTGGAGCATGCTCCCTTCTGCGAACGCGATATGCGCACTCCCGAAAATCTGGAGACCCATCGTGAAACAGGCGACTTTCTTGTTCATATAAAAAAACAAGGTCTGCTTTATCCTTACACCTATGCTGCGCATCCTTTTGATGCAGTAGGCTGGGATGGGTATCATTATCCCTATATCTTTTCCATTCACAACTTTGAACCCATTACAGGCCGGGTTCATCAGCCCCCTCCTGTTCATCAGACATTTGAAGCACACAACTTTGTGGTATGTTCATTTGTGCCCAGACTCTACGATTATCATCCACTGTCAGTTCCGGCACCATACCACCACAGCAATGTAGATTCCGATGAGGTGCTTTATTATGTCGACGGAGATTTTATGAGTCGCAAACATGTGGAGAAGGGAATGATTACCCTTCACCCGATTGGAATACCTCACGGTCCTCATCCCGGAACCATCGAGCGCAGTCTGGGTAAAACGGAAACCCGCGAGCTGGCCGTCATGGTTGATACCTTCAAACCATTGTGGATCACCGAAGATGCTCTCGCCATAGAAGAGAAAAATTATTACCAATCCTGGCTATAAATAAAACATATGGAAACAAGTCATATTCAATCAGAGAGCAGCAATGCAACAAGCGATTTTCTTCCGCTCCTCGGTACTGACCACCTTGAATTTTACGTGGGCAATGCCAAGCAGTCGGCTTATTATTACCAGTCTGCCTGGGGATATAAACTGATCGCCTATTCCGGTCCGGAAACCGGTCAGCGCGACCGCGCCTCTTATGTGCTGGAGCAAGGGAAAATTCGTCTGGTTCTTACCACCGCTTTAACACCCGATCACGAAATCGGTCGTCACCAGCAGTTGCATGGAGATGGAGTGAAAGTGCTGGCACTTTGGGTAGATGATGCCGCCCGCTCATTGGCAGAAACCACTGCCAGAGGAGCAGAAATGGTGATGGAGCCCACGCGCTTCGAAGATGAACATGGCCATGTGATGATTTCGGCCATACAAACCTATGGCGATACCATCCATAAATTTATAGAGCGAAAAAACTACAACGGTCCATTTCTCCCGGGCTTTCAGGCACGTCAGAGTCTTTTTCCCGTTAAGTCTGTCGGACTGAAACACGTTGATCATTGTGTGGGAAATGTGGAACTCGGAAAAATGAATGAATGGGTTGAGTTTTACAGAAAAGTGATGGGCTTTGAATTGTTGCTCACTTTTGATGATAAAGACATCTCTACCGAATATTCCGCACTGATGTCTAAGGTGGTTAGCAATGGGAACGGATATGTAAAGTTTCCCATCAACGAACCCGCTCAGGGAAAGAAAAAATCACAGATTGAAGAATACCTCGATTTTTATCGCGGAGCAGGAGTACAGCACATTGCGGTGGCTACCGACAATATCATAGAAACAGTTGCCGAACTTCGCTCCAGAGGAGTTGAATTTCTGCATGTACCCGATACTTATTACGAAGATGTACTCGATCGGGTAGGTGAAATCAAAGAAGACTTGTCGGAGCTGCGGAAACTGAACATACTGATTGACCGTGACGAAGAAGGTTATCTACTTCAGCTGTTTACTAAGCCTGTTGAAGATCGCCCCACACTTTTTTATGAAATCATCCAGCGCTGTGGTGCCAAATCATTCGGCAAAGGCAATTTCAAGGCACTGTTTGAATCGATAGAGCGCGAACAGGAATTGCGCGGAAACTTATGAGAGAAATTTTAATACGAACAGGCCTGATAGCAATATCGGGCCTTTTTGTTTTATGTGCTGCAGAGTTTTCTCTCCGAAGCTTCGCAGTGCAAAACCGTGAATACTATCTCTTTGAACCGGGACTGAGGCATGTGTTGCACCCCGACAGTCTCCTGCTGCAGGGAGTGAGCGGTGCCGCAGTGTTTCAGGTCAATCGTTTGGGGCTGCGTGGCGATCCTCCGCAGCAGGACTTGCCCACTTTACTGATTGTGGGAGGCTCGGTGGTAGAATGTACTTATCTCGACCAACAGGAAAGCTGGCCCATGCTTTTACAAAAAAATCTCAGGAATGCAGGAGTTGGGATACAGGTTTTTGCAGCGGGGAAAAGTGGTCATACCGGTCGCGAACATTGCGCATGGATACGCGCAGTTCCGGAAGATCTGAAGCCCCGGTCGGTCTTGCTGCTCAGTGGACTGAACGACTTTTTGTTTGTGCTTGCCCGCAATCATCCCGGGGCTCTTAAAATCAATCCGCAAATTTTAGACAGTATTGGAAGAAATGCCTTTGTGCAATCTGTAAGACCGTCCGGTAAAGGCCTGAGAAGCACCGCCTTATATGCACGCTGGAAAAGTTGGAGACTAAGCCTAAATACCGTTGTTAAAGGCAATGCAGCACTGCTTGATGATAAGGGATCGGCTTATGCCCGGTGGAGAAAGCATCGTGCTGCCTGCAGGAATTTCTCAGATACTCTTCCGGACTTGCGACAAGCACTTCATGATTATCGCAACAACCTGAATACACAGATATCTTTTTGGCAAAAACGGGGAGCCCGGGTGTATGTGGCAGAAGTGGCTACTGCCTGGCGGGATCACAATACACTTACCGAAGAAGCGAAATTCTGGATGGGCGGCATAGGTCGCTATCAATTGCAGCCCGGATGTACCTATTACACTACTGCTGCCCTGGCGCGCGGGATAGCACTTTTCAATACGGCGGGTATGGAAGTTGCTCGAAAAAATTCGGCAGTATGGATACCGGCTTCTGAATCCATAAAGTCTTCAGGAATGTATTATGATGATTGTCATTTGAATGAAGCCGGTGCAGCTCAAATGGCCGATGATATTTTTTCTTATATGAAATAATAATGTCTTTACCGTCTGGCTAAACATTATGACGTGCTCTCCGATTCCTCTCTATGGGCAGAGCTTGATAGCCAGTAGAAACGAGAGCCCGCGCCAGGGGGTGGAGGGGCCGGCCGAAGGCCGGGTGGCGGCGGTAGGGGCGAGGTAGGGGCGGAAAATCTTCCGCCCTTACCTTACCGACCCTGCCGCCGCCACGGAACCCCCGCAACACCCGGCCCACCGCCTGAGATTCAGCCGATTTTGAAGCAACAAATGACAGGCGGTGGGAGGCGCCCAAAGATCTGATGCAACCAAATTTTTTAGGAGCGGGATTTAAATTCTATGTGGTATCATATCCCTTTCATCACATTTCAGACCATTCCATCTTTTTCTTTCGGGCTTAGGTAAATTCGTTACATCTTGCAGCCTGTTTATGCTGCGGGCTCGTTCTCAATCCAAACCAATTGTCTGATCAACGCATTTTGATTTCAAGTATAGGTCGCATTACACGCCTGGCTCTTCCCGTTATTGGCGGGCAGCTGGGATTTATCATGATGGGTTTCTTTGATACCGTTCAGGTGGGTGTTCTGGGAGAGGAAGCACTTGCGGCCGTTGGGCTGGGAAACACCATGTACTTTTTACTCAATCTCCTCGGTATTGGTATTCTCATGGGAATTGCGCCTTTGGTGAGTGAAGCCGAAGGCGCCTCAGATCGTGAAACCCGGGATCGTTGTCTGGCAGCCGTTTTTCCGCTCACCCTATTGCTGAGTATTGGTTTTATGCTGATCACAGGCCTTGCAGACAAATATTTTTATCTCCTTGGGCAGGACAAGCAAATCGGATTGCTTGCATCTAATTACCTCCGCATAGTGAATGCCGGAAGCCCTGCGCTTTTTCTCTTTTACGGGCTCAAACAGGTGGCCGATGGCATGGGCAAAACCCTGCCCGGTATGCTGATCACCATTGGCGGCTTGCTGCTGAATGTGGCGCTCAACCATTGGTTCATTCATGGCGGAGCCGGTATTCCT
>CAZUHX010000014.1:23399-28738 GCA_964620795.1 uncultured Chitinophagaceae bacterium | reverse complement strand
CTTCGGTCTGGTTTTGTTTTTTCTCCGCCCGCCTTCGTGCAAGCACGGGCGTGCTTGGGGAAAGCGGATTAGCTCGCTTCGCTCGCTGATCCGGGAGGGGGGCTAAACCCTGCAAAACCGCCGACCTTCGGTCTGGTTTTGTTTTTTCTCCGCCCGCCTTCGTGCAAGCACGGGCGTGCTCCGAAAAAACAAAACCGCACTGTTTCTCAGTGCGGTTTTACAGGGTTGCCCGAGATGGATTCGAACCACCACAGACGGAACCAAAATCCGTAGTCCTGCCATTAGACGATCGGGCAATCGGACGGCAAAAATAAGCCAATCAATGAATTGAACAAGTGATTTTTCAGCTTCTTTAGGGAAGCAGCCTGTAAGTGCTGCTATCTGAGGCAAATCGGAAATAGGAAAGCGGAAACTCCCGGTAAGGGAATACCCCCCAGCGCGTAACCACTGCCTGCCGCTCCCCAAGCGCCCAGTTCAGCTCTCCCGGGGTTTCAGTAACCACCCAGTGTTTGAAGGGTTTCCCCGCTTCAGCACTCCATAACCAGGCTTCGTAAGGCGCAGCCCAGCTCATCATCAAAATGTCGTCCGGCAGTTCTGCCTGATGCTCCATGATTTTGCCTTCCATTTCCCGAGCTGAAAGATGCTCCCCCAGCCACTCCAGCCTTCGGCTGAAAGGCTCGGCTGCATTAATGATACCCGCCACTCGCAGTCCGATGAATAAAACAAGCATTGCGCCCGACCACTTTTGCGGAATTCCGGGCCATACCTCAAAAGCCAGCGGAATCAGCGTGATGAGTCCCAGGGTTTGGTAATGACTCTCCAGGTAAAACCAATCAGCTCCGTCTTTGTAGGAGACATTTACCAGCAAAAGATAGGCTGCAGAAGAACCAAGCCACCAGCCCATTAGCTTCCATCGCTTTTGATTTAGCAAAACCCAAAGCACGGCTGTTGCCGCAGGAAGCATCGGCCAGAATGGGCCGGCCAGGGCCTGTAAAAACTGCTTATTTGAATGCAAATGGAGATAATCGGGAAAACACTGTGCGAAATGTTTCAGATTGCTCATGGCTCCCGCATCATAGGGATGTTTCAGAAAAATCGATTTCAAAACGTAAACGATCAGAAACAATCCGAGACTGAGCGGCCAGAATCTTGCCCTCCGGCCTTTCATTTCCCCTTCCGCAATCCAGAACCAGACCGAAGCAAAACCCAGCGGTATGAATAGAAGCGGATGCACAAAGACCAGACTGAGCAAGAGCAGGGCTGCCAAAACATATCGGAAAGTTTTTGAAAGAATGCCATGTTGGTTGCGAACCACCGCCAGATACAGCATCAATATACCAAGTCCGGGAAATTGCTCTGAGGGAGTCCAGAAAAATGTGCCCGACACCAAAAAGATCTGCATCATCAGATGGGCTCTGGCCATGTCCTGATCTTTCAAAACAAAGCGGATCAATCCCTGAATTACCGCTTGAAAAAGTACAAAAGCCAGGGAATAGGCCAGCATGACCCAATAGATATCCAGACCGGCCCAAATGGCAGCCAATGGCGCAGCCTGGATGGGAGCCACCGCAAAACGATAGTTCTGAATGGCAAAATCACCGGTCTTGGCCAGAAAAAACAGGATGTAGGCAGTGTCAAGAAAAATCATGCGCTCCCGCATAAAAACTACGGCCAGCACAAGCAGCGAGGCGAAGCAAAGCAGTGCAATCTTATTTTCTGAAAGCCGGAGCATCATGAACCCCAAATCTGCGCCTTTGAAGTGGTTTTGCCAAAATCCAAGTGTCGCTTAAATGGCGTATTATTGCGTGTTTATGGCAGATTTCTCTAAAATACTCAGCCAGGCCGCTTTTGCCTACATTCGTTTGAAAGGAGCGCCTTATCGTTTTGTATCACGACTGCTGGGTCTTGAATACCAGATCATCATCCCCGCAAATACCTATGCCCCCTGGCTGAAGGACGAAGATTTTAACCGCACTTTTGATTCGGTGCAGGGAAATACCCTCGTGAACCGCTACCAGGCCTGGGAATTGTGGCAGGCTCCGGCCGCCACCCGAAGTATTCCCGGAGATATTCTCGAAGTGGGCGTTTGGCGAGGATCTTCATCTATTCTGATGGGAACCAGACTCAAAAAAGAAAATATCGGTAAAACCATCTACGCCTGCGATACTTTTGAAGGTGTGGTGAAAACAGGAACCGAAGACAATTACTACAAAGGAGGCGAACATTCAGACACATCCCTGGATTTTGTGCGCTCCCTGGTAAATACCAAAGCCGGTCTCAGCAATGTGGAGCTTCTCAAAGGAATTTTCCCCGACGATACCGGCCATCTGCTTGCCGACAAAAGCTTTAGTCTTTGCCATATTGATGTAGATGCTTACCCCAGCGGTAAAGATGTGCTCGATTGGGTCTGGCCGCGCCTGAGCATAGGTGGAATGGTCATCTTCAACGATTATGGTTTCCCTCTCACACGAGGCATTACAAGATTGGTCAATGAACAGCTGGGTCTCCCGGACAGAATGGTAATTCATAACCTCAACGGCAACGGTATCATCGTCAAAGTGCGCTAAAAATTTATTCATGGACCGCTCCCCATTTCTTCCCGTTTCTTTCGATGCGCTGCTTGAGCTCGGCAAAAGCCGGCATGATGATTACATGAATGCGAGCCCGTTTCCCAATATTTATTTTGACAACTTTTTCAATCCCGATGAACTGCGTCAGGTTTTGGCTGAGTTTCCGGAATTGGGAGATAAAGGCGATATCCGTTTCAATAATCCCAACGAACACAAACTTGCCTCAAGAGGCGAATATCGGTTTGGCCCCAAAGCCACGGCTTTTGCGCATTTTATCAATAGCCAGCCCATGCTCGATTTTCTGAGCCATCTTACCGGTATCCCCGCACTTTTACCCGACCCGTATTTCGAAGGAGGTGGATTTCATCAAATCAAACCGGGCGGTTTTCTTAAAATCCATGCAGATTTCAATAAACACAGAGTCACCGGCCTGGACCGCAGAATCAATCTTCTGGTTTATCTCAACGAAAACTGGGATGAATCCTATGGCGGGCACTTTGAATTGTGGGATAAGGACATGAAAGGCTGCGAGAAGAAAATTCTTCCTCTATTCAACCGCATGGCCATTTTCAGTACTACCGATTTTTCATATCACGGTCATCCCGACCCCCTCAACTGTCCGCCCGACCGCAGCCGCAAGAGTATGGCATTTTACTATTACACCAACGGCAGGCCAGAAGGTGAAGTGAAATCCGGCGGCGATAACCGGATCACCACCGATTTTGTGGCCCGCAGCGGACAAGACAGCAGTGGAATGAAGCTTTATAACCGCTTTGTTCAGCTTGCTGTGGATCTTACACCACCCATTGTTTTAAAAACCTATAAAAATCTGACGAAGAAGTAATTCAGGTATGCAACAGTTTAAAAAACTCAACAACATCACCGGCTGGGCCGTATTTGCCGTAGCCCTTGTGGTTTACACCTTAACCATGGAAAAGACGGGCAGTTTCTGGGACTGCGGCGAGTTTATTTCCGGTGCTTATAAACTTCAGCTGGTTCACCCTCCCGGTGCTCCGCTTTTTATCATGATCGGAAGAATGTTCTCTCTGTTCAGCTTCGGAGACCCTTCAAAAGTTGCCCTCACCATCAACTTCCTGTCGGCTCTTTCTACGGCTTTTGTTTCTCTGTTTGCCTTCTGGATCACCACTTTCTTCGGAAAAAGAATGTTGTTCCCGGCCAAAGGCGAGCCCGATTCTTTTCAGATTTACACCGTGCTGGGCGCCGGAATCATTGCAGGCTTAGCCAGCACTTTTCTGGATTCTATGTGGTTCTCGGCAGTGGAAGGTGAAGTGTATGCACTTGGAATGCTCTTCATGGCGCTGAAGGCATGGTTGATTGTGAAATGGGCCGACAGCAATGAGCCGGATCGCGATAAATATCTGGTGTTGATCGCCTATGTGGCCGGTCTTTCGGTGGGAGTGCACCTGCTCAGTCTTTTGATTCTTCCCTTTGTGGCCACCGTCTGGTATTTTGAAAAGACCGAAAAACCGGGCATCCTCGGCTTTATTCTCGCCAACATCTTCGGTTTCTTTTTGGTGGGGCTCATCATGAAAGGAGTCATCAGCGGAACCATTTCTATGGCGGCAGGTTTTGACAAATTGTTTGTAAACAGCTTTGGACTTCCTTTCAACAGCGGAGCAATTTTTCTTCTGCTCTCTATCGTGGCAGGTATAATCGCTGCGCTGATCTACACACGCAAGACGGCTCAATACAACGCCTACCTCGCTACAGTTTGTCTGATGTTTGTTTACCTCGGATTTGCCTCCTGGATCATTGTGCCTATCCGTTCTGTGGCCAATCCGCCCATCAATATGAACCGTCCGGAAGATCCCTTCTCTATCGAAGCTTATGTGAACCGCGAGCAATACGGCGACCGCCCGCTCTTGTTTGGCCCGGCCTATAATACACAGCCGGTTTCTACCAAAATTGTGGGCGAAAAATGGATGAAAGACGCCGAACTGGGAAAGTACGTGAAGGTGGATGATAAGATTGATTACGATTACGATCCTGCCGATAAAATGCCTTTCCCCCGTCTTGGCTTCTGGCAAGAGGAAGGTAAAAAGCAGGCCTATCGCGCTATTTTGAAACCGGATTACGATGTTATTGACCGGGGCACAGGAAATGTGATGCGCACTTTCCCATCCTATCAGCAGGAAAATGCACAGCAGTATGCAGCAGAACTCAATAAGGACGGCAGCGGCAGATATGAAGTAAAAGATCATATTTCATTTGCCGATAATCTTTCTTTCTTCTTCCGGTATCAGATCAATTATATGTATTTCCGCTATTTCTTCTGGAATTTCAGCGGAAGGCAAAACGACATCCAGGGCACTTATGCCAATGACGACGGAGGCTGGATTATCGGTATTCCGGCTTTAGACAACCTCATTCACCCCTGGGGTCATCCCCGTTGGCCGCAAGACAAACTCTCGGCTTCCATGGCTGCCAATAAAGGAAGAAACAGCTTCTACATGATTCCGTTTATCATTGGCTTGATCGGTCTGGTTTATACCTATCTGAAGCACGATAAAATTTTCTGGTCACTGCTGGTGTTTTTCGGTACCACGGGCATCATCATGCTGGTATATTCCAATGAGCCGCCCATCGAGCCCCGCGAGCGCGACTATGGTCTGGTAGGCTCTTTCTTTACCTATGCCATATGGATGGGATTGGGTGTGATTGCACTCTTCAAAATGCTGAGTAGCAGAATCCCTTCTGCCGGCGCTGCGGCCCTTTCGTTTTTGATTGCACTGCCTGCGCCTGTCCTGA
>CAZUHX010000014.1:14928-23389 GCA_964620795.1 uncultured Chitinophagaceae bacterium | reverse complement strand
TGTCTTTTACATGTCTTTTATGTTGCCTTATGACAAAATCAATGTTAGCCTGCGCCTGTCCTGATGGGTGTAGAAGGCTGGGATGACCATAACCGCGACGGACGTTTCACCGCCCGCGATTTTGCCATCAATTATCTGGAATCCTGTCAGCCCAACGCCATCATTTTCACACAAGGTGACAACGATACCTATCCGCTCTGGTATGCACAAGAGGTAGAAGGCATTCGCACAGATATCCGGATTGTGAACCTGAGCTTGCTGGGAGTAGATTGGTACATCAATCAACTTCGTTACAAAACAAATGAGGCGGCTCCCCTTAAGTTGAGTTTTGAACCCAAGCAGATCAGGGCTTCCCGCCGCGATGTGGTGCGCTACAGCCGCAATCCCCGTTTGCCTGAGGGAACTGCACTCCCTCTGAAAAACGTAATGGCCTTCATTGCCAGCGAAGATCCGCGCAATAAGGCCAATATGGGATATGGAGAACCTGACAATTATCTGCCTACCCGAAACTTTTACATAGACATAGACTCTGCTACGGCCGTAAAAATGAATATGCTGGATCCGGAAGATATGGATGAGTTCAGCCCGCGCATGCAGTGGTCCATCAGCAACGGCATGCTGCTCAAGAACGATCTCATGACGCTGGATATCGTGGCCAATAATATTCAGGAAAGACCCATCTATTTTGCCGTTTCGGTGAGTCCGGATGCATATCTGAATCTCGACAAATATTTCCAGCTGGAAGGGTTAGCCTACCGCATCGTTCCCCGAGAAAACAAATCCGGAAGTCCGATCGGTGCTCCGGTGCGCACAGATTTCGCTTTAAATAATATGATGAAGAAGTTTCGTTTTGGAGGTATTGATGTAAATCCTGATATCTATCTTGACGAGAACAATTTGCGCATGACCATGAATGTGCGTGGCAATTACGCCCGACTGGCAGAAGCACTCATTGCCAAGGGTAAAAAAGAGCAGGCTGTTGAGGTGTTGGATTTCTGCATGGCGAAAATGCCTTCAGACCGGGTTCCCTATAATGTGTTTAGCATACAATTTCCGGAGCTTTACTTCAAGGCCGGCGCTGCCGATAAGGGTCGCAAGTATTTGAAAGCCATGTGGGACAAAGCCAAGGATGAGCTCAACTATTATCAGTATGCCTACAAAACTGAGCTGGACAATGCCAGGTCTTCAGGAGACAGCTACTATCTGGCTCAGCTTCAGCAAGGGGCATTTATTCAGAACAGGGGCGTGCAGGAGCAATTGTATTCTATGCAGGAGCTTTTAACGGCTTCTCGTCAGTATGATCCTGCCGGAGCAGATGCACTCGACAAGGAATTCAATGCCTACCGCATGTCTTTTGTTCAGGTTTCCGGAATGCCTCAGCCCTGATGGAAGGAGTAAAAGATGAGGTGATTGCCGGCCGTAAGCCGCTGATCGAGGGGCTTCGTTCGGGCCGGGGCATTGAGAAGGTGGTCATCTTGCCCGGAAGCGAGGGTGAGGAGGTGCGCATGATCAGGCATCTCTGTACCCAGAAGGAAATTCCTGTTCAGGTGGTTCCTTTAGAGAAGTTCAATTATTTGCTGCGCCGTTCGGCGGCAGGTCAGGGGATTAACCATCAGGGTGTACTGGCCTTGCTCTCTCCTGTGGCTTACGTGGAGCTGGAAGAATTGCTGCGGCAGCTGAGTGAACAAGAGTCGCCCTTGATTGTGCTGGCCGACAAGGTCACCGATGTGCGCAATCTGGGTGCCATAGCCCGATCGGCCCTCTGTTTTGGAGCTTCGGCTTTGATGTTTCCTTCAGAGGGGAGCGCCAGAATGAGTGCCGATGCCATCAAAACCAGCGCCGGTGCTTTACTTCATCTGCCACTTTGCCGGATCAAAAGTCTGTCTCTTAGTCTGAAGATGCTGAAGGCACACGGCTATCATGTGCTGGCTGCCGATCAAGAAGGAGCGGCTGATCCTGCTTCTGTAAACTGGAACCGTCCAGTGGTATTGATGCTTGGTTCGGAAGGAGAGGGCCTGGGAGAAGAGGTGCTTCGTCAGGCCGATGAGGTGGTGGGCGTGCCCATGCAGGGCAGTTTTGATTCTTTGAATGTATCGGTGGCTGCCGGAATCCTTTTATATGAAGCCGGACGCAAGCGCAGGCTGATTTCTGAGAAGTAGCTGTTCAATATTGAAGTGCTCTTCCCGGAGCGACGGACTCAGGCAGTATGCATAACGAATGGCCTGAGCCGATATACAGTCCATTAAGGATATATTTTAGCTAATGAAATTGGGCGCCGCTCCCGCCTGTAAAATTTTGCTTCATCATTTTTCGGTTGTTCGGCGGGAGCCGGGTGTTGCGGGGGTTCCGTTGCGTCGCAGGCGGCGGTATGGGCAGAAGATTTTCCGCCCCTACCTCGCCATACCGCCGCAACCCGGCTATGCCGGCCCCTCCACCCCCTGGCGCGGCTTTCCGTTTAGTAGAAAGTAGGAAAGGTAAAAATTAGAGATGGTGCCAACCATACAGATCATGAAGTGCTACTGATAATATACAGGATAATCCGAATTACATGAACTCACCTGAATGTCAGAAGGGAAACTTTCATGATCTAATGGTTAATGTTATTCCTGAGGGCCATCTTACAGCCGCTGAATCAGTTAGCTTGAAAAAGCCCGGATTTTTTTGAGCAAAATGCCGCGCCAAGGGCTGAAAGGGTGCCGAAGGCAGACGGGCGGAGGATTAGGGTTTGTCCGGAAAGGGTAGTGGCTATGGACGCCCGGCCGGAGCGAAGCGCAGCCCTGCAAGACCTGGCCCCCGGCGCAGGGGCCGGAGGATCCCGAAGACGGGGGAGGCGCCCGGTTTCCGAGCTAATTTCGCCTTCAAAAGCGGGCTGAGGGCCGGGTCTGACTGCTCAGGAATACAGACAATCGGAAAAATACCCGGAAAAAGTTTCTGAATTTGTGGATAAAGTATATCTTTGCAGTCCCTTTTAAAGGGGGTAATGGGTATTTCTACCTGCCAATGGGAAAACAAGACTTAATCAAACAGGACGGAACGATCACCGAAGCGTTGAGCAACGCCATGTTCAGGGTGAAGCTGGGTAACGGCCATGAGATTATAGCCCACATTTCCGGAAAGATGAGGATGCACTACATCAAGATTCTTCCGGGCGACAGGGTGCAGGTAGAAATGAGTCCATATGACCTCAACAAGGGAAGAATAACCTTCAGGTATAAATAATTTCTGAACCATGAAAGTGAGAGCCTCCGTAAAGAAAAGAAGTGCCGACTGTAAGATTGTGCGGCGCAAAGGGGTGTTGTACATCATCAACAAGAAGAACCCCAAGTTTAAACAAAGACAAGGATAATTAAACCCCATATTCCAACATGGCAAGGATAGCTGGTATAGATCTTCCCAAGAATAAAAGAGGCATAGTAGGCCTTACTTATATCTTTGGCATCGGGCGCACCACCGCACTCAAAATTTTGACTTCTGCAGGCATCGATCCCGATACAAAAGTAAAGGACTGGAACGATGAGCAGTTGAATGGCATTCTGAAGTACATCGGCGACCACTTGAAGGTGGAAGGTGAACTTCGCGGTGAGGTTCAGTCGAGCATCAAGCGTTTGCAGGACATCGGTTCATACCGCGGAATCCGTCACCGTAAGGGATTGCCGGTGCGCGGTCAGCGTACCAAGACCAACTCACGTACCCGCAAGGGCAAGCGTAAGACGGTGGCCAACAAGAAAAAAGCAACCAAGTAATCATTAACGAATAACGTATTCCGGAATCATGGCAAAACCACAATCGGCCTCGGCAGTAGCCAAAGCAAAAGCCAAGAAGCGCGTTGTAAAAGTAGATGCAGATGGCAAAGTGTTCATCAGCGCTACTTTCAACAACATCATCATTACCTTCGCCAACAACACGGGTCAGGCGATCAGCTGGAGTTCTGCCGGAAAGGTAGGCTTCCGCGGTTCGAAGAAAAACACTCCTTATGCCGCTCAGATGGCCGCATCGGAAGCAGCCAAGACGGCTCACGAAGCAGGCCTGCGCAAGGTAGAAGTGTTCGTGAAAGGTCCCGGCGCCGGAAGGGAGTCGGCCATTCGCGCGCTGTATGCCGCAGGTATCGAAGTGAGCATGATTTACGACATCACACCCATTCCGCACAATGGTTGTCGTCCTCCCAAAAAGAGAAGAGTTTAATTTCAATTCAAGTTTAAGAAACAGCTTAAGGCATGGCCAGATATACAGGACCCAAGACCAAAATTGCCCGTAAGTTCGGAGACAGCATTTTCGGCGAAGACAAATATTTCGACAAGCGCAGCTACCCTCCCGGGCAGCACGGTTTGTCTAAAAAACGCAAGTCTTCTTCCGAATATGCCGTGCAGCTGAAAGAGAAGCAGAAAGCCAAATATACCTATGGTTTGCTCGAGCGTCAGTTCCGCAATTTGTTTGAGAAAGCTGCCCGCAAGAAGGGCATCACCGGCGAAAACCTTTTGAAGTTGCTGGAGGCGCGTTTAGATAATGCCGTTTTCCGCATGGGTTTCTCACACAGCCGCGCCCAGGCTCGTCAGCTGGTAACTCACAAGCACGTAACCGTAAACGGGCAAGTGGTTAATATTCCTTCATACACTCTTCGTCCGGGCGATAAGGTTGCACTTCGCGAACGCTCCAAGAGCTTGCACGTGGTTCAGGACTCCATGGGTCGCCGCGGCAAGAAATTCAACTGGATCGTTGTTGATGAAAAGCAGGTGGAAGGTACCTTTGTTGATTTTCCGGAGCGCGATCAGATTCCGGAGAACATCAACGAACAGCTTATCGTTGAACTTTACTCTAAGTAATCCTTTATATAACTAAACACTCGTTCACATGGGAATGCTCGTTTTCCAGAAACCGGATAAAATCATCCTGCAGAAGGCCACCGATTTTGAGGGGATTTTTGAATTCAAACCTCTTGAGCCCGGCTTCGGTGTTACCGTAGGCAATGCTCTGCGCCGTGTTCTGCTTTCCTCTCTGGAGGGTTATGCCATTACCGGAGTGAAAATTGCGGGAATTGAGCATGAATTTTCTACCATCAAGGGTGTGATTGAAGATGTAACTGAGCTTATTCTGAATCTTAAGCAGGTTCGTCTGAAGAAGGTGATGGATGATGAGAATGCCAATGATAAGATTTACATTTCTCTGAAAAACGCTTCACAGTTTCGCGCTGAACATATTGAAAAGCACACCAACGTTTATCAGGTAACCAATCCCGATCTGGTGATTTGCAATATGGACGGTTCAGTGAATCTTGAATTGGAGCTGACCATCGGCAAAGGCCGCGGTTACGTTCCTGCCGACGAATTGACCAATAAGGAGCAGCCCATCGGATACATTGCTACCGATGCCATTTTTACACCTATCAAGAATGTGAAATACTCTGTTGAGCCATTCCGTGTTGAGCAGCGTGTAGACTTTGAAAAGCTGGTTCTTGAAGTAACCACAGACGGCACTATTCATCCGGAAGAAGCAGTTAAGGAAGCGGCACGTGTTTTGATTCAGCATTTGATGCTGATCACGGATGAGCATATTTCCTTTGATCTTCCTGCAGCTGCTGAAACTGAAATGGTAGATGAGTATGTACTGCACATGCGCAAGCTGCTGAAGACTCCTTTGGAAGATCTTGATCTTTCCGTAAGGGCATTCAACTGTCTGAAGGCGGCCAAAATCACCTCTTTGATGGAGCTGGTTCAATTCAACACCAACGATCTTTTGAAATTCCGCAACTTCGGCAAGAAGTCGCTGGTAGAGATCGAAGCCTTGCTGCACGAAAAGGGATTGTCGTTCGGCATGGATCTTTCCAAATACAATCTTGAAGACTAATCATTAAGTACTTTCTGAATCATGAGACACGGAGATAAGGTTAACAACCTGGGCCGCAAGACCGGCCACCGCAGAGCGCTGATGGCTAACCTGGCCACAGCATTGATCCGCCACAAGCGTATCTTTACCACAGTAGCCAAAGCGAAGGCTCTTCGCGTGTATGTGGAGCCATTGCTCACCAAGGGTAAAGAGAATTCAACCCACAACCGCAGGATTGTTTTCAGCTATCTGCAGGACAAGGAGGCCATCACGGAATTGTTTGGTACGATTGCTCCTAAGATTGCCGAGCGCCCCGGAGGCTACACACGTATCATCAAGACTGGATTTCGTCCGGGAGATGCGGCTGAAATGGCGATGATCGAGCTGGTTGATTTTAACGAAATCTATACCCAGAACAAGAACGCTGGAAAGGCCGAAGGCAAGAAACGTACTCGTCGTTCAGCTGCGCGCGGTAAGGCTGCGAAGGCAGAAGGAGGCGAGACTGCTGCGGAGTAATTCAAGCATATTGGTTAAAAAAAGGCCGGCGAAAGCCGGCCTTTTTTATTGTTTTGTCACGAGATGTAAAAGTCATTTGCGCGGCCGGAGAAGCTGTGAATGCCGATTCGATAAATATTGAAGAGATCTTTAGGTGGTAAAGCCGCTGCGGTTTAAATACATTACACTTTTACAAAAATGCGCATGATCTTCATTAGCCAGGCCGGAGGAAGTAAATACCCTTTGGCCATCCGTTCTCCCATGGCAGGATAATCTGATTGAGCAGCTTTTATTGTGCCTAAGCCGTCTACGTATCGGTTAAACATGCAAAAGGCTGCGGCTATCAGGACAGTATCATGAATGGCTTCATCTTCGGCTCCTGCCGCTTTGGCTGCGGCGATATGTTCTTCCTTAACTGCTTTGCCCGACTGCTGCACCTGTGAAGCAAGCTGCAACAATGCCTTCAGTTTATGAGAAATCATCGTGTCTTCTTTGTTTCCAAGCACGGATTCCGTCATTTTTTTCCCATCACCAAAGTGTGCATTGGCTGCAGCCGTGTGTGAATCGCAGCAGAATGCGCAGCCGTTGAGCCGGGATACATGGGCAGCAATGAGTTCTCTTTCTCCCTTGCTTAGCGGGGAAGGTCCGTGCAGGAGCTGTTGTGCCAGTGCCGACAGGGCTCTTCCGGAATCATATTTATACATCATCAATCCGATAATGCCCGGATGATTATTGTGGATTTGAATGTAGGCCATAATATGTTTTTCAATGAGATGAAGAACATCCTATGTTTCCATACATACAACGCGATTTTTGAAGGAAAAAGAGTGCGGCAGCGGTTGGAGCCGCCGGGCCACGGGCCGGGCCCGAAGGGCCGTAGCGAAGCGGAGCGGCGCAAAACGCGCAGACGGCGGGTAGGAGAGCCGATCAGCTCAATTACAGCAGCCTCATTTTTTTAGAAAGGAGCCTGGCTGCAGAATCCCAGGCCCGCCGGCTGGCCGCCCTTCCGACTATTTTGTTTTGATCAGCTTGCTGTATGCCTGACGAGCTGCGGTGCGCAGGCTGAAGGTATATTGTCCGGGAGCCAGTTCGCCTACCGGTACAAGCCATGAATTAAGTCCGGGTTCGGCCGCAGGAATACTTCCGCTCATTATCAGGCGGCCATCCATCCCGAACAATTGCCAATCAATGGCTTCAGGTTTTTCAAGATACAATTGAACGCCAAGATTTTGTTCCAGCGGATTGGGGAAACACTGTAGCACTACCAGATCGTCGGTGCGCCCGGTTGAGCTGGGAATGGAAGGATCTTCGATGGGAGGAGCCTGATAAGGCATGCCTATTCTTGCAGGAATGGGAGCTGAAGCGCGGCTCAGGAAGCGGGTGCCGGCTGCGGAGAGCCAGGAAGCACCCACTGAGGGGGTGAAATTTCTGCTGGTAATGGTGCTCATAAAAATGTGGTCGCCCTGCACGCGTAGTGTGTCCAGATCGAGCAGGGTGTACCCACGTTTGGCGAGCTCTGCAAATTTGATGTGCGGATTGGCCGACTGAATAATGTTCTGAGGAACCGAAGGCGCACCGCCTGAGGTAACGGAAGTGCAGACAAATTCTACACCTACTGAGCCTGCTCCAGTGCTTGCATTATAGGAGTTGTTGTACGGAAGATCATTTGACCATGCCGAGTGAATATCGCCCGTGAGTACTACGAAGTTGCTGATGTTGTTATTGAGGACATGATCGTAAAGACGGCTGCGATCGGCGGCATAGCCGTCCCACTGATCGGCATTAACAGGGGTGTTGAAAATGGTAAGGGGTGCGACCATGACCTGATTGCCCATCACTTTACATTTTGCTTGTGCATTCGAAAGCTGATCAAACAGCCACTGACGCTGATCAGCGCCAAGTAAAGTTCTGCTGGTATCGTTTACTGCAGCGCTGGTAGCACCCACCTGCTCATCGCGTCCTTCGAGTCTGGTGTCTACCATGATCAGATCAAGCAGATTGCCCCAATTGATGCTGCGGCGGATGATGGAATCGTTGCCGGGCTGCTGCTCACGGATGGGCATCCATTCAAAGTAGGCACGTCTACCGAAAGACTTTCTGTCTTGCCAGTTTCCTTCAGTGCCGTCGGTGTGGTTTTCGGCTCCAT
>CAZUHX010000014.1:12269-14828 GCA_964620795.1 uncultured Chitinophagaceae bacterium | reverse complement strand
GACTTTCTGTCTTGCCAGTTTCCTTCAGTGCCGTCGGTGTGGTTTTCGGCTCCATCTCTCCAGCTGTTGTTGGTGGTTTCGTGATCGTCCCATACGGTAATAAACGGATACTGCTGATGACAGTAGCGAAGATCAGGATCTAGTTTGTATTGTGAATGCCTCATGCGGTAATCGGCCAGACTTGTGATTTCTTTGGGTGGCTCTGCGCTGCGGGAAGTATCCACCGAGGAAGTGCTGCCGTATTCGTAGATGTAATCGCCAAGGTGTATCACGGCATCTACTTCATTTTTCTTGGCAATGTCGCGGTATGCGTTAAAATAGCCCTCCGGAAGATTGGAGCACGAAACCACGGCAAAGCGCAGCTGGTCCACGTTTCCTGTTGGGCTCGTGCGTGTTCTTCCGATGATGGAGTTTACGCCCTGATGGCGGAAGCGGTAGTAATACCAGGTACCGGCCTGCAGTCCGCTTACATCTGTTTTCACACAGTAGTCTTTGCTTTGATCGGTGGTCACGATACCTGATTGCACCAGAAGTGTGAAGTTGGTATCCAGGGCTATTTCCCACTCTACGCTTGCAGTGGGATCTGCAGTGGTGATGCGGGTCCAGAGAATGACGCGGTCGCTGAGCGGATCGCCGGAGGCTACACCGTGATAAAAGGGCGCCAGCTGTGGGTTTACGCTTGATCTCATGCCTGAGCCGGGTTGCGCTTGCAGCATCCCCGCCGAGCATACCATGGCAAGAAATAGAATGATGTTTTTCATGATGTATCTTGTGATTATGTAAAACTAATAGATTTACATACTTGTCAAGTTAAGAAATATGGAAATTCTGGTGGCCGACAGCGGCTCTACAAAAACCAACTGGCTGGGCAGCGGCCGGAATTTGATCAGAACTGCAGGGCTGAATCCGCTTTTTCATACGTCTCAAAGTATCCTGGAGGTGCTGGAAGGGAATGAGGAGCTGCAGGCACTGCGTAAAATGACCAGACAGATTTATTTCTACGGAGCTTCCTGCTCCAGTCCGGAACGGAATTCCCTGGTGGAGAGCTCACTCAGGACATTTTTTACGGCAGCTGAGGTGGTTAAAGTTGATCATGACCTGAAGGCGGCTGCGCTTGCCTGCTGGACCGGAAAGCCCGGTATTGCCTGTATATTGGGCACAGGTTCCAATTCTTGCTTTTATGATGGCTCAGAGTTGAGCGAGCAGGTGCCGGCATTGGGTTATGTTTTGGGAGACGAGGGCAGTGGTGCCTGGCTGGGAAAAAAACTGGTTACGCTATACCTCTACAAGCAATTACCTGCCGACCTTCAGTATCGCATGAAGCATGATTACGGTGCAGAAAAGGAAACTTTGTTTGACCGGATATACCGCAGGCCGCACCCCAATGTGTATTTGGCTTCATTTGCACGGGTGCTGAGCGAAACTACAGAGCGCGAGTTTGCGGATGAGCTGGTCGGCACGGGTTTTCGGGAGTTTTTTGATGCGCATGTTTGCTGCTATCCGGGCTTTCGCGATTACCCGGTGCATGTGGTGGGCTCCATCGGATATCATTTTAAATCGGTGCTGGAGTCTGTGTGTTCAGAGTACAGATGTCAGCTGGGATTGGTTGAGCAAAATCCGGTATTCCGTTTGCTCGAGCGGCACGAGCAGGGGGATTGATTTTGAGAATAACGAATGAGAATGTCTGTGAACTATTCAGATTATATTTATATATATTATATGTATATAGAATTCAGCGGAGTAGGTGTTAGGCGAAAAGTCTGAATGATCAGGCGGCCAGCAGCCGGTCAAGGTTGGAGCGCGACATGCGCAGAGCAGCGTAATCGCGATCGATCACAAACTCAGTGATATTTTTTTCTGAAGGCAGCTCATACATGGCATCGGTCATGATAGCTTCGCAAATGGAGCGCAAGCCGCGTGCACCTAATTTGTATTCTACCGCTCTTTCTACAATATAATCAATGGCATCTTCGGTTACAGTGAGCGTGATGCCATCTGCCTTGAAGATTTTCTGATACTGTTTGATGAGTGCATTTTTGGGCTCTGTCAGAATGCGTTTCAGCGCAGGTCCGTCAAGCGGATCCAGATGCACCAGCACCGGCAGGCGCCCCAGCATTTCCGGGATGAGCCCGAATTGCCGCAAATCTACCGGTGAAATAAACTGCAGTACATTCTCTTCTTCAGAATTCTTGCCCTTTTCTTCTTTTTTGAATCCGATTTTTGAGCGATTCAGCCGGGCGGAGATGATGCGGTCTATACCTTCAAACGCACCGCCACAGATAAACAAGATGTTGGAGGTATCTACCTTGACCAGCTTTTGCTCCGGATGTTTTCTTCCGCCCTGGGGTGGAACCAAAACTTCTGAGCCTTCAAGCATTTTGAGCAAAGCCTGCTGAACGCCTTCTCCGGACACATCCCGCGTGATGGAAGGGTTGTCGCTTTTGCGGGCAATTTTGTCAATCTCATCAATGTACACGATGCCTTGCTGGGCGGCTTCCACATTGAAATTGCAGGCCTGGAGCAATCGTGAAAGCATACTTTCTACATCTTCGCCTACAT
>CAZUHX010000014.1:7368-12259 GCA_964620795.1 uncultured Chitinophagaceae bacterium | reverse complement strand
CGTTGATTTAACGCCTTCTGTCCAAGCACGACTTGAGGGCAGTGGCGTCGACGATGGTAAAAGGAACATTCAGAAAACGCGCAATACTTCGGGCAAGCAGGGTTTTCCCGGTTCCGGTTTGTCCTACCAGGAGGATATTAGACTTTTCAATCTCAACCTCTTCACTCTTGTTTTGCGCGAGTCTTTTGTAATGATTATAAACGGCAACCGAGAGATATTTTTTTGCATCATCCTGCCCGATCACGTATTGGTCCAGAAATGCGCGTATCTCCTTGGGTTTGTGCTGAACGTTGGGCTGCTTTGTCTGAGAAGACTTTTGCCTGGGCTTCAGCTCTTCTTCCATGATGGCTCCGGCCTGAACCACACAATCGTTGCAGATGTGTGCATCAATGCCTGAAATCAGCAGCTGTGTTTCGCGTTTTTTCTTTCCGCAGAAAGAACAGGAGAGTTCATTTTGTTTAGCCGCCATTCAGCAGTTTAAATCAGTTTTTCCTTATTGCCTTTGCTGCGGCTCAGCACTTCGTCAATCATGCCATATTCTTTGGCTTCATCAGCTCTCATCCAATAGTCACGATCCGAGTCTCTTTCAACTTGTTCCTGTGATTTACCGCTGTGCTGAGCGATGATTTCATAAAGTTCTTCCTTGATTTTCCGGATCTCTTTCACCGAAATTTCAATCTCAGAAGCTTTGCCGCCAATGCCGCCCAGCGGTTGATGAATCATGATGCGGGCATGCCGGAGTGCGGTGCGCTTGCCATGTGTTCCCGCGCAAAGCAATACAGCAGCCATGCTGGCCGCAACTCCTGTGCAAATGGTTGCTACATCCATGGCCACATACTGCATGGTATCGTAAATGCCCAGGCCGGAGTATACCTCTCCGCCGGGTGAATTGATGTAAATCTGAACATCGCTGCGGGAGTCGCTCGACTCCAGAAACAGCAGCTGTGCCTGAATAATGGCCGCGATGTAGTCATCTACAGGCGTTCCCAGAAAAATGATGCGGTCCATCATCAGTCGGGAAAAAACATCTACCTCTCTGAAGGGCATGGGTCTTTCCTCGATCACCGTGCGCGTAAGGTTGTGTACCGGATGGGTGCTGTAGACCTTGCGGATATAATCATCTACCCTGCCGCCGCTGAGGCCCTGATGGCCCACGGCAAATTTTCGGAATTCGGAATGTTGATTGTTGCTCATGACCTGATGACTGTTTCTCAAATAAAGCGATGATTCAGCGGTTTACCAATGAGGCTTAACCACTTTTAACCGCACTAAGCCGGGTTTACTGCGGCATTATTGGCCGCTACCATGGCTTTGAACTCATCCAGACTTACCAGTTGGTCTTCGAGACGTACCAGGGTTTTTACATAACCCAGCACTTTATCTTCCAGCACCTGCTCGCGGGCCTGGCTGACCACTTTCTCATCTTTGCGCTGCTTGGCCATAAAGTTTTCGACCCACTCAGGACGAATGTTTGTGAGACCATAGCCGTAAAGCTGCTGAATGAGATTGTAGCGTATGCGCTCATCTACCTCTTCACGACTCACGGCAATACCTTGTTCGGAAGCGATTTTTTTCTGAATCAGACTCCAGCGCAGTGCCTGCGAAAAACCGGGATAATCCTTTTCTATATCCTCTTCGCTAACCGGCTTCTCCTGGCTCATTGCAATCCAACGCTTAAGAAATGCGTCAGGGAGCGGAAGCGGAGTGTTGTCCATCAGCTTGCGGTACAAATCGTTGACCAGAAGGGTGTCTGTGCGGCCTTCATAATAAGCCTCCAGATCTTTGCGAATGTTGTCGCGTACTTCTTCTTCGGTAGAAGGACCGTCTTCGCCATAAACTTTGGCGAAAAACTCTGCATTCAGTTCTGCGGGAACCGAACGGGTAATGTTGTTGAGTGTGAACTTAAACCATTCACCGGCTGCTGCTCCCTCTTCGGTAAGATTAAGCACCTGCTTCTTCACTTCTTCTGCACTGCGGTCGATGGCTTCAAATACCGGAAGCAGCAGGCTATCCTGCTTTTTCATACCAAGTACTTTATCTCTCCATTCGGCCTTAAACATATCGGGCATCAGGCTATTTACGGCACTGATTCCACCCTCTTTCAGATTGCCCTGGGCATCACATTCTTCTATGGTAAAAGATAGAATGTCATTGTCCTGAACATCTTCGGGATAAGCATAAGTGGCAAAGCGCTTGCGCATCTGTGCGAGTTCCTGCTCGATGGCATCGTCTTCTACGCGGATTTTAAAACGGGTAAATACCGGACTTTCCTGCACAAAGCCCAGATCGACTTCAGGGGCATGGCCCACCTCAAAAGTAAAGCTGAAGTCGGAAGGGTTTTTGTAGTTCAACTCCAGACGCTGCTCATCGATGGGAATAGGCTGGGCAAGGATGTCGAGCCCATTTTCCGTGATGTGGCGGCGTACCTCTTCGTCAAGCATCTTATTGACCTCATCGGCAAGAACGGGATCTCCATACATTTGCTGCACCAGGCTTGCCGGAGCCATTCCCGGGCGAAATCCTTTCAGCTGAATGGTTTTCCCGATTTGATTCAGGGCTTTTTTTACCCGACCCATGTAATCTTCTTTCTTCACCTCCAGGGTAATGGAGGAGGTGAGTGCTGAGGTTGACTGTTGGCTAATCTGCATTGCCGCCTTGTTTTATAATCCGCTTGGTTTGTTAGTGCGGGCGGAGGGACTCGAACCCCCACAGGTCGCCCCGCCAGATCCTAAGTCTGGTGCGTCTACCAATTTCGCCACGCCCGCGTATTCCAAAAGGACTGCAAAAGTAGAATTTTATCTCAAATCTTGCGCTCAAATCTGAGCCGGCATTTCCAGTTGTTTCAAATACATGGGAATTACATTGTCTAAACCATAGTAAAGACAGTCTGTTACCAGGGCGTGCCCGATCGAAACTTCCAGCAGATCCGGCAGCCGGCTTCTGAAAAAATGCAGATTATCAAGGTTCAGGTCGTGCCCCGCATTCAGCCCCAGGCCGAGTTGCCGGAGCAGGGGAGCTGCTTTTTCAAATGGTGCGATGGCTGCTTCGCGGTTTTCGAAATAGTGGTGCGCATAAGGGCCGGTATAGAATTCTACCCGATCGGCACCGCAGACGGCCGCAGCTTCAAGCATTTCCGGTACGGGATCTGCAAAAAGCGAAACACGGATGTCTGCATTTTTTAGTTCTGAGCAGACTCTTTTCAGCAATTCGGCATGCCGCACCGTGTCCCAGCCGTGGTCTGAAGTGAGCTGTCCCGGTTCATCGGGAACCAGGGTGCACTGATGAGGCTTTACCTCGAGCACCATTTTCATGAAATCAGGTGAAGGATAGCCTTCAATATTAAATTCTGTAGCGATTGCTTCTTTAAGCGCATAAACATCAGATTTGCGGACATGCCGCTCATCGGGCCGCGGATGCACTGTGATGCCTTGTGCACCGGCCTTTTCGGCATCCAGGGCAAAACGAATCACATCCGGAAGGTTGGCTCCGCGTGAGTTTCGCAGCAGAGCGATTTTATTGATATTAACGGAAAGACGGCTCATGCTGCAAAAGTCTGTGATTTATCTGAAATCTGTGCAGGTGCATACGCTCTGCTCATACTGTTGCGTGCAGGAGTTACGTCCATAAAGAAAAAAAGGCCGGCACCGGAGGTGCGGCCTTTTTGAGTTCGGAAAGTTGAAGAATCAATAGCGGTAGTGATCTTTCTTGAAAGGACCGGCCACTTCAACGCCAATGTAGCTTGCTTGCTCGGCAGACAATTTGGTGATTTTAGCTCCGATCTGATCGAGGTGAAGAGCAGCTACCTTTTCATCTAAATGCTTCGGCAACACATATACTTTATTTTCGTAATTGTTGTGGTTGTTCCAAAGTTCGATCTGAGCAAGGGTCTGGTTGCTGAAGGAATTACTCATCACAAAAGAAGGATGACCCATGGCGCAGCCGAGATTCACCAGACGGCCTTCTGCCAGAACGATAATTTCCTTCCCGTCAACATTAAATACATCAACCTGCGGTTTCACGGTGTATTTCGTGTTTTTGTAGTTGGTATTCAGCCAGGCCATATCAATTTCGTTGTCGAAGTGCCCGATGTTGCAAACGATTGCTTTGTCGCGCATGGCTTTGAAGTGACGGTCGGTAATAATTTTGACGTTTCCGGTAGCAGTTACAAAAATATTGGCACGGGGAGCGGCATCCTCCATGGTTGTTACTTCAAATCCATCCATAGCAGCCTGAAGCGCGCAAATGGGGTCGATTTCTGTAACGATTACGCGGCAGCCTGCACCGCGGAGACTTTCGGCAGAGCCCTTGCCTACATCTCCATAACCTGCAACCACAGCAACTTTTCCTGCCAGCATTACATCTGTAGCGCGGCGGATGGCATCAACCAAAGATTCTTTGCAGCCGTATTTATTGTCAAACTTAGATTTGGTCACAGAATCGTTGACATTGATTGCCGGAAGGGGAAGTGTTCCGTTGCGCACGCGCTCATACAGGCGATGAACTCCGGTAGTGGTTTCTTCAGAAATCCCTTTGATGTCTTTTACGAGTTCGGGGAAACGGTCGAGCACCATATTGGTGAGGTCGCCGCCGTCATCGAGTATCATATTGAGGGGTTTTCCTCCTTCAAAGGCGAAGAGGGTTTGTTCGATACACCAGTCAAATTCTTCTTCATTCTGACCTTTCCAGGCAAAAACGGGTATTCCGGCAGCAGCGATGGCGGCAGCGGCATGGTCCTGGGTAGAGAAGATGTTGCAGGAGCTCCAAGTTACTTCGGCACCCAGATGAGCCAGAGTCTCGATCAAAACGGCGGTCTGGATCGTCATGTGAAGGCAGCCAGCGATGCGGGCACCTTTCAGGGGTTGAGAAGGGCCATATTCGGCGCGGATAGACA
>CAZUHX010000014.1:4996-7358 GCA_964620795.1 uncultured Chitinophagaceae bacterium | reverse complement strand
CTCAGCCAGACGGATCTCCTTGCGGCCCCAGTCGGCCAGGGCGATATCTTTAACTTTGTACTTTAGTGTACCGGTAGCAGTGCTCATAGTTTGGTTTTAAGGCCGCAAATATAGGGGTTTATTGCGTATCTAAAGGGTTTGGGCCAAGTACGATGCAATTGGGCCAGGGATGGGAGCAGAGCCTGCGAAGAAGGCTGCCCGAAGGGCCGTGCTGCGAACAGCCCGGCCGCAGACCGATGCTAAGCGAAGCGAGGCGGTGGGCTGCGGGGCCCCCAAACAATGCAAAACCTTTTTTTACAGCCGGATTTCCCAATTAGGATTAGCGGATTTCATCAGAGCTTTTAATCAATCTGATCAGTGCCCGGTGGCAGTTTTCCAGTGCATTGGGTGAGACGTGCTCCGGAAGATCATGCCGGGTATGGTAAGTGAAGTCGTAGGATTTGGTTGAAATTCCGATGATACTCAGGGTTCTGAAACCTGCGCGGTTGAAGGGTACCGCATCCGTTCCTCCGATGGGAATGCCTGCGCGTTTTACGGGCAGACCTAGATCATGGAAACTTTTTTCCATGCCTTCGAGCAGGCCGGGATCGTGTTTGCTGCCATTCATCAGTTCTTTGTGGATGACCGAAACTTCTTCTTCCAGCCGAACGGAATCGAAATTGATGATAAGAGGATTTTGCTTTTTTAATTCTTCCATGCGCATTTGCACATAGTTGGAAGAGCCGATGAGCCCGCATTCTTCGCATCCGAAACTGCAGAATACAATTCGGGTATTTTGCAATGGATTTTCAGCGAAATGGCGGAAGGTGTGCAGGGCGATGCTGATACCCGAAAGGTTGTCCTGAGCGCCCGGGGTAGGATCTCCCGATTTCATTTGCCAGTAAGTAAGGAGCAGGGGAGAGAGTGCTAAAAAAAGCCATGCCGCCGATTCGGAGATCATGCTTCCCGGCAGAAGGAGTTTGAGCAGAATGGGCAAGGGAAGCAATGCAAGCAGAAGGCCTGCCAACACAGTGAGTTTGAGTCCGGTTTCACCCAGCCTGTACCACCAGGTAAATTCGGTGGTGCTGTCTATGTGGCCCGAAATGATGATGGTTTGTTTTGCCTCTCCCTTTGGTTCGAGTACAGCAGAAAGGTTGCTTGATCTTTTGCGGGGAAACAGAAATTTGAGATAGCTGCGAAAGGCCACAAAATCGAGGAGGAAAAAAGTGGTGTTGACCAGTGCGAGAAAAAGTGCGTAATGCGGAAAAGTAAAAGAAAGGATCATCGCGATGAAGTAGACAGCAACAAATAACCGGATGGCCATGAATTTTGCACTGAGGTGGTCTTCAAACTCATCGAGCCTGACTTTAGATGTATGCGGAAGAAGCAGCTCGCGCAGATGTTCCTGTGCCGCTCTTTCGGCGGGACTTCCTCCTTCTCTGGGCCCTACCTTTGAAATGACATTTTCTATAAAGCTGAGCAATTCTTTCCCGGAATACATATCAGCCTTTGATTTTGGCTTCTACCAGGGTCAGAATTTCCTGTTCCTTGCGCAGGGCATCTTTAAGTAAAGCTTCTGCTTTGGAAGTCATATTCGAGGCAAATGTTTTGTCTGAGCAGCCTGCTGCATTGATTTGTACATTGAGGTAGGCACCGTAAACGGCAGCTCTTGCACAGAGCGCGCCAACTCCGGCATCTGAAACGGAATTCGGATTGCCGGTTTCTGCCATGGCATGGATGATTTCAAATGAATCCCAGCTCAGGAGCATGACTTTAAACGGAACTTCAATCGCATAGATGGTGGCCTGAAGAATGGCTTCTTTTCTTGCGGCTTTTTCCTGATCTGTGCCTTTGGGGAGTTTGAAGGCATCCATGATTTTATTGAATGCACGGGTGTCTTCGTCTACCAGGGCAAGCAGCTGATCTTTGATGTGTTGTCCTTTTTCGGCCCAGGCTGAAAACTCGCTGCAGCGCTCGTCCCAGCCGGGTTTATGTGAAGACAGATTGGCTACCATGGTAGCGAGTGAAATGCCCAGAGCGCCGGCATAGGCAGAGATGGAACCTCCGCCCGGAGCAGGAGATTCGGAGGCTGTTTCGTTGGCAAACTGACGCAGGTTCATTTTGATTAGCGGACGGCTTTCACCTTCAGCCAGAACATATTCGATGATGCGCTTCTGTGGATCAAACGGAGACAGTTCGTCAAGCCCCATAGATTTGATGGCGATGCGAATGAGTTCTTCTTCACTCACCCCTGCACTGCGATTTTGCTGTTTCAGAAAAAACTTACCCGCGTCCAGCATAGACTGAAGCGGGATGAGTCCCACCAGTTCGGAGCCGGTGACCCGCATACCGCGGCGGTGGGCACTGTTTACGCATTCCTGAA
>CAZUHX010000014.1:0-4986 GCA_964620795.1 uncultured Chitinophagaceae bacterium | reverse complement strand
TCTACTTTTACTGTTTTTGTAACAGGAGCGAGGGCAGGAGTCTTCGGCGGTACTGGATTCTTCTCTCCGAGAGCTGCCACACCCTTAACATTTCCTCTTCCTTTGTTTACAAGTTCTGCTGTTTCAGAAAATATTTTCCTGCCTCAAGCATAGATTGAAGCGGGATGAGACCTACCAGTTCGGAGCCGGTGACCCGCATGCCGCGGCGGTGCGCACTGTTTACACATTCCTGAAAAGCGATGTGAATAGGCGTGGTGCTGATGTCGGTCAGATTCATGGAAACCTGAGCCAGGCCGTATTCTTCGATGAACCATCCGATGGCTTTCACCGATTTACAGGTACCGGGCTGAATGATTTCCGTGCCATCTGCATTTTTGATTTTCCGCCCGTTTTCGCGCACATCGAAGGCCACGGAATTGGCGCGGCGCACGGAAGTGGTATTGAGGTTTACGTTGTAGGCAATGAGGATATTTCTGGCACCGATGGCGATGTTGCCTGAGCGTTCGTTCCATTGCGCCGGACCGAAATCGGGTTGCCATTCGGGCAGCTTGATTTTGGCGGGGATGCCTTCATATTCGCCTGCCCGCACATTGGAAAGATTGCGGCGGTGTTCGGCAGATGCGGCAAATTCATAGAGGTAAACGGGTATGCTAAGTTCGCGGCCTACCATTTCGCCAAGTTTTCGGGCACAGGCGATGCAATCTTCCATGTTTGCATTGGCAATGGGAATAAACGGACAAACGTCGGCAGCCCCGAAACGCGGATGTTCGCCCTGATGAAGGCGCATGTCTATCAGTTCAGAGGCTTTTTTGATGGCGCGGAAGGCGGCTTCCACCACGCTGTTTTCGTCGCCGGTAAAAGTGTAAACGGTGCGGTTGGTGGCCTGGCCGATGTCAACATTCAGCAGGCTTACACCTTCGGTGCTGCTGATGGCCGCGGCAATTTGATCTATGATCTCCTTGTTCCTTCCTTCGCTGAAGTTGGGAACACACTCAATGATTTTTTTCATAATATAAACTTCGCGCCCAAAGATAATCAGATGACATTTACTTCCCCGCGCCCCTGATTTCTGTCTGCAGAGCGGAAGCTCTTTGTGAAGCAGGCTGAAAAGTATTATTTCTGCAATTCAGCCTGTAAAACAGAATATGTCAGATAAGACACAAAGTCCGGCCTCAGAGGCATTCCTCCGATTACTGCGCATCATGGACGAATTGCGCGAGAAATGTCCATGGGATCAAAAGCAAACTGTTTCTTCACTCAGGATACTCAGTCTGGAGGAGGCTTATGAACTTTCGGATGCCATTCTTTCTGAAGACTGGAAAGGCATAAAGGAGGAGTGTGGAGATTTGTTTCTTCATTTGGTTTTTTATTCCAAAATTGCTTCTGAGCAGGGGCAGTTTGAGGTTTCGGAGGTGTTGAACGCGGTTTGCGACAAGTTGGTCTCCAGGCATCCGCATGTGTATGGGGATTGGGTGGTGAGCAATGAGGAAGAAGTAAAGCGCAACTGGGAGCAGCTGAAACTGAAAGAAGGGAAAAAGTCGGCTTTGGAGGGTGTTCCGAAATCTGCACCTGCACTTTTGCGCGCGCTCAGGATACAGGAAAAGTCGGCTAAAGTGGGGTTTGAATGGGAAGAAACCGGGCAGGTGATGGACAAGCTCAGAGAGGAAGTGGCTGAACTGGAAGAGGCTGTTCAGACCGGGAATCAGGAAGAAATACGAGCCGAATTCGGTGATGTGTTGTTTTCATTTATCAATTATGCACGCTTCCTGGGGGTTGATCCTGAAGAGGCACTGGAGCTCACCAACCTGAAGTTTGTTCAGCGATTCACGGAGATGGAGAAAATGGCAGCCGGAATGAACCGCAGGCTGGCAGACATGAGTCTGAATGAGAAGGATGCCCTGTGGAATCTGGCCAAACAGAAAAAAGGCAATGAGTGACAGCTTGAAAAAATACAGTTTGTTTTTTGCTCTTGCAGGAAGCCTTGCCTTTCTGGTTTTCAGTCAGCCGCAGCTCAGCGATACCATCGCGCTTAAAAATCAGCTTCAGGAACAATTGAATCAACTGGAGGCTGAAGTGTTTTCTGTTCATCGGTCATTAGAGAAAAACGGAGGTCGTTTTGATCAATTGCCGCAGTCTTGTTTGGATGTACAGCTGAGTTGGTTTGTATCGAGTCAGGGCCGGCTTGTATTCTGGAATAATATAGAAACTCCGTTTCGTGAATTTCAGGCCGGACTGCAGGACACCACTGCTTTACTCAGACTCAAGACCGGTTGGTATTTGCTGATCAGAAAAAGCCTGAAGAACGGCGATCAGTATAATGCACTGATTCCTGTGAGATATGATTATCCCATTGAGAATAGATTTCTGATCAATAAATGGAATATAGGATCTGCCCTTCCGGCGGGCCTTGAAATCAGTTTACAAAATAAAGCACAGGCAGCTGCGATCAAGGACCTGAGCGGCAACACATTGTTTTATGTTTATCAGTCGGCTGACGGGCAGCCGGCGGCTACCGACCAGCTGCGCATTTTGGGAGAATTGTTTTTTTTGATTTCACTTTTTGCGCTTGTGTTTTACGGCTTGCGAGGCCTTGACAGTGCGGGCTCTTCCAAATGGCGGCTTCCGTTTTTGTTGTTGTTTGTAATCCTGTTTCGCGCGATTGGAATCAAATGGCACTTCCCTGCCGAATTGTACCGCACAGACTTGTTTAATCCGCGTTACTATGCTTCGGGATTGCTTAATCAGAGTCTTGGGGATCTGCTGATCAATTCGATCCTGGTTTTCTGGCTGGCGTATGAGTTTTTCCGATTCCCGATGGTGCCTGCTGAAACTGCTTTCCGAAAAGGGCAGCGGCTCCGGGCTTTCTTCATGTTGATTTTACTGTTTGCCATGAGCGGCTTGCTCGTTTTTGTGTTTAACTCGCTGGTTGTAGATTCTACCATTTCATTTGAGATTTATAATATTCTGAGTCTTGACTATTACAGCCTGCCCGGAATTTTGGCATTGGCCATGCTTCAGGCAGCCCACTATCTAATTGCGCGAAAACTATTTGAGACGATACAATATGAATTCAAGGAATACAAAGATTTTTTATGGTATTCACTTATTGTCTTTTTCATAGTCGTTTTGGTCTCCTTGTATTCAGATGATGCAGCGACTTTTGTGTTTGCGGCACTTTGGACCGCGGCATACATATTTATATTTATCATATTTTATAAAAAGTCTAAATATTCAACAGACAACGGTCTTCGGTTTTTATTGATTATTCTCTCTGCATATAGTTTTCTGTCATCCTACCTGATTGAAAGTCTTTATGAAAAAAAGGAGAGGGATCAGCGTCTGTTTTATGCCAATAAACTATCTGCTGAGCGCGATTACATAGCCGAGTACTCTTTTGCCGATATATTGCTGAGGCTTCAGGAGGATCAGTATCTCAAAGCATTTTTTACCAATCCTGCCCTGAGCAGGCGAGATTTACAGTCAAGAATCAATTATGTATATCTGTCAGGATATTTTGCCAAATATGATCTTCAGTTTTATGCTTATGATGGGGAAGGAAATCCGCTGAAATCTCCTGACGCTCCTGAGCTGCAGGACTTCATTCGTGAAATGAAGAGCAGTCTTCCCGTGCTTCCGGACAGTTCGCTGACTTATGTTTCAGATACTTTGCTGAATTACCGGTACCACTCTCTGGCGGTTTTGCGTCTGGACTCAGGAAAAACAGCCCGCTTGGCCATCACCCTCAGCCCCAAATCATACAGTCCTGAAAATGTATTCCCGGAGCTCCTTATAGGCAATAGTCTTAAAAGCCGGCTGGATAACAGTCTATACAATTATGCCATTTACTTCAACAATAAGTTGCTCAGACAAAAGGGAGATTACCCGTATCCTTTTTATTGGGAAACGAAATTTCCCACAGCAGCCGAATCCCAAAAGTTTATTGCAGCAGACGGATGGGAGCATCTGTTGATGAGGGTGGGCATAAACCGCATGGTGGTGGTGAGTTTACCTGCCGGAAGTTTATTTGAGCCCGTAGCCACATTTTCTTATTTCCTCAGTATCTATTCTCTTCTGGTAATCTGTATATTATTAATTTACCGTTTGTTCTTCCCTTCAGCCAGTAGCGTTTTGCCGCTTATTGTACCCTCTTTCAGACTTCGGATCAATTTGGCCATGATGTTTATGATCATTTTTTCTTTTGTAATCATCGGTTTTATTACGCTGAGTTATTTCCGTGGTCAGTATGCCTCACTTTACCGAGATCGATTATTGAAAAAAGAAAAATCTATTTTGGCCAATCTGGAATATTACATCCGGTCAGAAAGCGCAAATTTCTCTTCGAGAAGCAGCAATGATTTGCTGGCGCCTGAAGTAGCGCGTCTTGCCGAGCTCAATGCCGTAGAGGTAAATGTGTATGATAGCCTCGGGCAGCTGATGATTGCTTCACAACCACTGATTTTCGACAAAGGGCTTCAGGCCGGCCTCATGAATCATGAGGCATGGCGCAGACTCAGGAAAAACGAGTTTCCGCAAATTACGCTGCCGGAGAAAATCGGCGGGTTGAATTACCTTACAACTTATGCTACCGTGCGTGATCGCAGCGGCAAGCAAATAGGCTTTCTTGGGGTTCCTTATCTTGAACAGGAAAGAAACATAGAATCAGAGGTTTCGGGCTTTCTGGTGGCCTTGCTCAATGTTTATGTTTTTTTACTGATCTGCGCGGCAGTTGTAGCATTTTTTGTTTCCAACTCGATAACACGACCGCTGCGCCTTGTAGCAGAGAAGTTAAGTTTTCTTGCACTGAATCGCAAAAACGAACCTATATCTTATCCGGCAAAAGATGAGATAGGATTACTGATCGGAGAATACAATAAAATGATAGCTGAGCTGGAGCAGTCTGCACAGATGCTGGCACGAACTGAACGAGAATCGGCATGGAGGGAAATGGCGAAGCAGATCGCTCATGAAATTAAGAATCCGCTTACG
>CAZUHX010000013.1:0-28754 GCA_964620795.1 uncultured Chitinophagaceae bacterium | reverse complement strand
AGGGCGGATGATCATCCGCCCCGTGCATAGTAAGGGCGGATGATTATCCGCCCCTACTCTCACATCACCTCTGGGATCAGGCATATCGCCCTTGTATCTGGGAATCAGTAAGGGCGGATCATCATCCGCCCCGTGATATATAATAGCTAACGATCGATCCCGTGCATAGCAGAGGTGGATAACCATCTGTAGGGGAGGAGGATGATCCGCCCCTACTTTCGCAATCTGTCTGAAAATACCTTCTCAAATTTTTCCACCTTCGGCCCTACGACAAAGCGGCAATAAGGCTGGTTGGGATTGTCGTTGTAGTAGTTCTGGTGGTAGTCCTCTGCCGGGTAAAATACTGCCATCGGACTTATCTCGGTTACCACGGGATCTGCCCAGGCGCCCTCTGCATTCAGAGCCCGTATCAACTCCTCGGCCTCCGTCTTCTGCGATTCCTGATGATAAAAAATCACCGAACGATACTGCGTGCCCTGATCTGCCCCCTGCCGATTCAAGGTAGTGGGATCATGTACCGTGAAAAACACTTTCAGAATGTCCCTATAGGTAACCACCGCCGGATCATACACCACTTCCACCACCTCGGCATGTCCGGTTAAACCACTGCAAACTTCCTTGTACGTCGGATTTTTGATTTTACCCCCGGCATATCCCGAGCGCACAGCCTTTACGCCTTCAAGCCGTTGAAAAACGGCCTCTATACACCAGAAGCATCCGCCTCCCAGAGTGATGGTATCTAAATTTTCCATATTCGTTTTTTCTAAATTATTGACGGGAACTGCCTGTTTTCCCGGCGCCTCTTGCTGGCAGCTCCAAAGAAGCAGCGGCATGAGCATCTTCAAAAGTCCTTGCATCAGATTTTATTTTTCAGGGTTCAGTCCGCAAGAGTTTAAGCTGCTGACCGGGCTTGAGTTCTGTTCCGGTAAGCGCATTGAGATGTATGATCTCTGCTACCGGAATACCGAAGCGCCGACCAATGCCATAGAGCGTTTCCTTTTCCTGCACCGTATAAACAGCCGGAACCGAGCTTTGGTTTAGCGGGGCCGGAGATTCCTTTTTTAAAGACTCCATGGATGCTTCCGCTGCGCGACCGGATTCTACCGTGGCTGAAGCCTTAGCCGTAGCAGGTTTCTGCGGGTTTTGTTTTCTGAGGTAGAGGGTTTCGCCAATCGCCACTTGTTCCCCCGCCGAAAGTCGGTTCAGTTCAAGCAGCCGAGCCAGTCGGATTCCGTGGAGCTGAGCTATGTCGCGCAGGCTCTGTGCAGCTGCCACTTTGTGAAATTCGGCTTCTGCCCGTTTTCGCTTGGGTTGCAGATAAATGTTTTCTCCCGGTTCGGGTTGTTCATCTGCCGCCAAATCATTGTATTCGCGCAAAAGAGATTCGGTGCTGCGGTAGTGAGCGGCAATTTGTGCAAGGCTGTGTCCTTCCCAGCGGATGGCCTTGATACCGTTGAAGATAAAATATTCGGGAAAGGCTGCGAGAGGCGCAGGTGCTGCCGGCACAGAACTCGCCTGCGTTGCCGGAGGCCGCTCCTGCTTCACGGAAGGCAAGGGAACTTCCTTCTCTTTCCTATGACGGCTTGCAAGCACTTCTTCCTGATGCTTGCGGTGGTCGAAACGATGCAATTCCAGCTCTTCTATGCTTTTGATCAGTAGCTCGGCATACTGCGGATTGGTGGCATATCCGGCAGACTTGAGTCCGCGGGCCCAGGACTTATAATCATCTGATTTCAATTCAAACAAAAAAGCGTACCGACTGCGGGTTTTCAGAAATTCGGAATGATCGCGGTAGGAGTGTTCGGCATTATCGTAAATGCGGAAACACTCATTGGCCTTATCGTCATCATAATAGTAGCCGCGGCCGGTCCACTCTTTATGGCACTTGATGCCGAAGTGATTATTGGCCTCAGTGGCCAGCGGAGACTTTCCGCTGTTTGATTCAAGGATGCCCTGAGCCAAAGTGATGCTGGCCGGAATTCCATGATGCTGCATTTCTTCGATGGCTATATATTTAAATTTATCTATATAATCGAGTTTGGCTTGGGTAATCTGCGCACTGAGCACGGTTTGATACAGCAAAGTACTGAGTAAAAGGATTGAATGTAAACGAACGTTCATATTGCCGAAAAATAGGAACAGCCTGTATTCTGTCGCTGCAGGTTTATTCTCTTATCAACGTGGGATCAGCTGTCATTGTATGGAAAAATAGTCTTTTTTAAAAGCGCCAACTGTTTTTCCTGAACGGGATCTTTCCGCAGGCAGATGTCCGGACGTCAAGCGCAGCAGCCGCATCTCTTCCAGTATATGACATCAGTAGTTTGTTTGAACCAACACAAGCCCTTTGGTTACTATTGATAATTTTTTTATTTGATTTTATTATATATATTGACACTCCAAGGAGAACTCATGTGTTATTGTGCCTTGGGGGCTCAGCTCTCGGGTGCTGCATTTTCTTCCCTTGGCTAAGCCGTGTGCAGGAGCAGAAAGCCGCGGCAGGGGGTGGAGGGGCCGGCGCAGCCGGGTGGCGGCAGCAGGCGAGGCAGGGGCAGAAAATCTTCCGCCCTTACCGCCGCCTGCTGCCGGCACGGAACCCCCGCAACACCCGGTTCCCGCGCAGCGGGAAGGCGCCCCATTTTATCTATAAATCATTGGATTATGGCCCTTGTTTTTCTGTTTGGCATTGCCAGCTGCGCCACCAATGATCATTCCGCCTTTTGTATCAGAAACAATCCATCACGTAAAGGAACGATCAGGTGGCGGGTGCCGTTGCTCATCACAACATCCCTGTTAAATTTCCGGATGGCTTGCGTATCTTGATCCTGTGCATTCTCATCATAAACCTTGCCGCTCCAGAGTACATTATCAGCTAAAATGATTCCTCCGGGTCTAAGGCGTGGCAAAACCAATTCAAGATACTGGCTGTATGCGCGTTTATCGGCATCAATAAATACCAAATCAAAAACAACTTCAAGCCCGGGAATGATCTCCATGGCATCTCCGTTGATGAGCTCGATCTTTTCATGAAGTCCGGCCCGCTCAAAATACTTTTGGCTCATACTTCGCAGCTCATCGTTCTTCTCAAGCGTAATGAGTTTTCCTCCTTCCTGTAATCCTCTTGCAAGACAAATGGCTGAATAACCGGTGAATGTTCCTATTTCCAGAATATACTTCGGACGAAGCATCCGGCTGATGATCTCCAAAAACACACCCTGCTGACGTCCGGAGAGCATCTGCGGCATATTTACCTTGAGATTTGTCTCACGCCAAAGCTCATGCAGCAGAGGATCTTCCGGTCCGGAATGCATTTCAAGATAAGCATCCGGTGGAAGTTTGTCCGGTCTCATACCTGCCTATCCAGTTTTTCTAAAATGATTCCAAACCAGAAAGAAAAACGCTCGGGATGTTCTGCCATTTCATCACGCAAATCGGAAACAGAAACCCATCTTACCGCTTTTACTTCCTCCGGATTAAAATGAACCGGACCATCATATATTCCACGAAACACTTTATCGTATTCGTATTCGGTTAATCCTGTTTGGGGATCCGTTGCTTTATAAATAAATGTGAGTTGCTCATTCAGGGGGACATCGATATTGAGTTCCTCCAGCAAACGCCGCTGTGCAGCAGCATGAAACGATTCTCCGGAACGCGGGTGACTGCAGCAGGTATTGCTCCAAATACCGGGCCAGTGATACTTATGATCGGCTCTCTGCTGTATCAGAGTTTCACCTGCGCTATTGTAAAGCATTACACTAATGGCCTTGTGCAAAAGGCCTTTCTGATGAGCCTCCATCTTGGGCATGAGACCACAGTCTCGGCCATGCTCATCTGTGAGCACAACCAATTCTTCATTGTTCAGATTCAAACCAGCTTGCATAAAGAGAATAGTTGTTGCTAATGCGCTCAATATATTGTTTAAAGTGGTATTCGTCCAAATCCTTCACTTTTTTTGCAGGTACGCCGGCATAAACAGAATTAGGTTCAGTAATGGTCTTTTCAAGCACCACCGCTCCGGCGGCAATTATGGTGTTTTCTGCAATCACTGCATGATCCATCACAATTGCACCCATGCCAATCAGCACCCGATCTTTTATAGTACATCCATGCACTATAGCACGGTGGCCGATAGAAACGCGATTTCCTATTTCCGTAGCAGCTTGCTGGTATGTACAATGAATAATGGCTCCATCCTGAACATTCACATGATTTCCGATGCGTATGGCATTTACATCTCCTCTGATAACAGATTGAAACCAGGCTGAAAAATGATCTCCGGCCGTAACGTCTCCGATTATGGTAGCATTGGGAGCGATCCAGGCATGCTGACCAAAACGGGGGCTAAAGCCCCGCACACTGATAAGGTTGCTCATATCGAAAATTTTAGATTGTGTTTTAGAGAGTAAAGAGACAGGGTGTTGATTGTGAAAAAAGCATTACAACAAGAAAGCATTTTAAGTCGAATGTTTTTATATTTAATTTATATGTATATATGGAATATTTATTTTTATGTCTTGTTGCCATCCCGCTTTTACACTCAGGCTTTCTTCAGGATAATAGATAATCTCAGGCTGTTTGCGCAGATTAAAATTGCCACTGTCGTACCTGCGGTTCGCATTTTGATCTAATAGAATTTCTGCTTTGTAGGTTCCCTGCGGCAGAGAAACTGCTGGAATGCGGCATGGAACAACCCATGAAAAATGGCGAAAAACCTCTTTGTTTTCTGAATTGAATATTCTGAGCCTGATCGGACCAGCATATCCGGAGGACTCTGTGGTCAATGCAATTTCGAGTTTTCCCCGACTATCTTCTTCCGGACTAGTGATTTCGAGGCGAAAGGGGGCATTGGTCCTGCCATCGGCAAAAAACAGACAGCGCTCCGGAATCCATGCCCACAACTTTCGTTCTTTATATGCTGGGAACTTCAAAAGAAGAACTCTTGGATCTTCCTCAGATATAAGTACAGAATCCGGAGTCACTTTTCTGACAGAATCAAGCAGAAATTCAGCCTCTGTAGAAATGTTTATTCCTTCCAGAGGTGCAGGAAAGGAAATTTTAAGCCATTCTCCGGCCTCTTGCTCCAGGCTTAAGGTGCTTGGTTTTTCTTCTTTTTTGCTTATAAGTTGTTGATTATCAGCATTTAATACGTTGTATTTTTGAGTTGAATCTTTAACATATGCTGCTTTTTTACATTCAACTCTCAGGCTGTCTTCCTGCCCATTTTCGGCATAAATCAGCAAAATTCTTGCTGTATCCGGTTTCTGCAGAAAAACCAATACAGAATCTCTGTTTTCATCGGTAAACCATGTTTGAAAAGGGAGTTTGGGTACAGTGCGAAGTTGTCCGGAAGAAGAAAACTTATTGAGCTTGAGTTGCAACAAGTTTGGAAAAACGCATTGCGCCGACTGCAAAGCCTGAATCTCCGGTTCTTGCCGGAACATATACAGCTTTTCTTTCTGATTGCTATCTGCAGTGATAATAAGCGGTTCTGCCCGAAATGCCAGCTGTTCAGCTGGCTGATTCCAGCTCAGGCTATTGTCATCATCTGTAAATGCACGGAGGTAATAAGTCCCTTGTTTTACATATTTGAAGCGAAATTGCCCGGCCGCATCAGTACGGCAGACAAAGTTTGGCTTATTACTGAGCACTGCTGAATCGTTCTTATAAAGCCCAACCCAAGAGCGGGCAACACCCTTACCGCTCTTGGCGTCCAAGACTTGTCCGCCCAGCGTTCCTGTATCCAATGTGTTTCCGGTAGAAAAGGCAAAGGTGTAATCTTTGAGCACATTACCCTCATTATTGTCTTTTAGTTCTTCGTCAAAATAAATCTGATAAGTTACCGAATCGAGAAGAGGTTCTTTAAATCTGATGATTAGACTTTTTCCCTTCAGCTGAAATAGAGGTCTTTGTTCCGGTCCGGGTGAAATAAGTACATTAGCAAAGCTTCCGGCCTGCAGATATTCGTTAAAATCAATCCGAATCTCATTGCCCCTAAAACCTGTACTTCCCGCGGGCGGATATGTGTTTTTTACTTTGGGTGCTTCCTGATCTACTTTTCCGCCGGTGGGGCTCATTTCCTGAGCGCATCCAAAGGATATAACTGCCAATAATGTGCAAAACAACAATTGGGCTAAAGATCTAACTTGATAAACAGGCTGCATCAGGATAGTCTTCCCATGTAAACCATCAAAACTGAAATATCACTGGGAGAAACACCACTGATTCTGCTGGCCTGACCTAGGCTTTCAGGCTTAGTTCGGCTCAACTTTTGGCGGGCTTCCATACTTAGGGATGGAATATTGTGATAATCGAAATCAGCTTGAAGGCGAATGTGTTCAAGACGAGACATTTTATTGACCAGCTCCTGCTCTTTTTCAATGTATCCGGCATATTTAAGCTCTATCTCTGCTGAAAGCTTCCAATCATCGGGCATTTGAGCCAGAGACTGCAATGATGGATGAAGTGTGAGCAAGTCCTGAAGTCCTATTCCTGGTCGGAGAAGTACTTTAAGGGCTTTGCTGTTTTGTTCTAATGGGGCTGAGCCTCGCGATTGCAGGAAGGCATTTGCCTGATCCGGGCTTAGGGAAACATCGGCAAGAATTCGCTTAATGTTCTCTATACCTTCTTTTTTGGCCTGGGCTGCAGTAAAGCGCTCTTCATCGGCCAGACCCAATTGTTTTCCTATTGCTGTAAGGCGAAGATCTGCATTGTCCTGCCGCAGCAGAATGCGGTATTCGGCCCGGGAAGTAAACATTCTGTAAGGCTCCTCTGTCCCCTTATGAATGAGGTCATCGATCAACACTCCTATATAAGCCTCATTTCTGCCCAGCATAAAGCGCTCTTCTTCATGGGCTGCCTTATGGGCATTGATTCCGGCCATCAGGCCCTGACAGGCAGCTTCCTCATAACCGGTGGTACCATTGATTTGGCCTGCAAAGAAAAGATTTTTAACCAGTCGGGTTTCCAGATATGGATCCAACTGCGTAGGAGGAAAATAATCGTATTCAATGGCATATCCGGGCCTGAACATCTTCATATTTTCAAATCCGGGTACAAGGCGAAGGGCTTTGTACTGTATTTCTTCCGGCAGCGAGGTAGAAAAACCGTTTACGTAGATTTCTATGGTGTCCCAGCCTTCCGGTTCCACAAAAAGCTGATGTCTTTCTTTATCTGCAAAGCGATTGATCTTGTCTTCCACAGAAGGGCAATATCTGGGACCGGAGCCCTGAATTCGGCCTGTGAACATGGGTGAGCGATCAAAGCCCTCTCTGAGCACCTCGTGTACCCTGTCATTGGTATAAGTAATCCAGCAACATTTTTGTTTACCGGGCTTGGGAATCGCTTTGTAGGAAAACCCGACCATTTTTTCATCGCCTTCCTGCACCTCCATTTTGCTGTAATCCAGCGAACGACCATCTATGCGCGGAGGCGTCCCGGTTTTCATTCTGCCGTGTTCAAAACCAAGCTCTATCAATTGCTCTGTGATGCCTGTAGAAGCCTTTTCGGCTGCTCTGCCGCCGCCGAATTGTTTTTCACCGATATGAATCAATCCGTTGAGAAAAGTTCCATTGGTAAGCACCACCGCACGGGCTCTTATCTCTTGTCCCATTCCGGTTTTTACTCCTACTACCCTGCCGTCTTTTACAATCAGACCGGAAACCATTTCCTGCCAAAAGTCGAGGCCCGGAGTTTGTTCAAGCATCTTTCGCCATTCTGCCGCAAACAACATGCGATCGTTTTGTGTTCTGGGGCTCCACATAGCAGGACCCTTCGAAAGATTCAACATCCTGAATTGAATCATACTGCGATCTGAAACGATGCCGGAATAGCCACCCAATGCATCTATCTCGCGAACAATCTGCCCTTTGGCTACCCCTCCCATGGCCGGATTACAACTCATCTGGGCAATGGTTTGCATATTCATGGTAAGCAACAAAACCCGTGAACCCAAATTGGCTGCAGCTGCGGCTGCCTCGCAGCCGGCATGACCGGCTCCTACTACAATGACGTCATATTCCGGAAACATAAATTCTCTTTGTTTTTATCATGCGGTTGTTCCACGTGGAACATGTTTTACACAAAAGGGTTCCATGTGGAACGCTGCCAAAGCGATTTAAACGAATCCATAATAGACTGCTCAGCTAAGCGCATATGCTTCTTCTCTGCAACCGTTTTATCTCCAAGACCGGACAGGTGTAAAATTCCATGTACCATGACCCGAGCAAGCTCCTCACCAAAACTCAAACCAAAATGACGGGCGTTGTCTGCTACCCTTTCTAGACTTATATAAATCTCGGCGGAAAGGTGACTATCCGACTCTTCGAGAGGAAATGTGATAATGTCTGTATAATCATCATGCGCAAGAAACTGCCGGTTGATTTCCAACAACTGATCGTCTGCCATGAATACAAACCGAAGCTTGGTTTTTTTTGTAATTAATTGATTTACAGCACTTTGTGCAAATTCTATCCAGATTTTTCGCGATTCTTTATCCGGTTTACATGCCGCTACGGCAAATGAAAAATAAACCGCCATCCCCTCACAGCCTGAAGTGCATTTCAACCATGGCTCCGTTCTTTGAAAACACGACCATGTCAGATAATTGTTTCATCAGAAATACTCCCCTGCCGGTTTCCTCCTGCAGATTGGTTTCAATCGTAGGATCTGCTATGGAAAGATGATCAAATCCGTCGCCCTGATCTTCAACAATAACAACTAGCCTGCGGCCATTCGGGCTCAATGCAATCTCCACGTTCACCAGCTTCTCAGCTATCCTGCGATTGCCATGAATAATGGCATTGTTTACCGCCTCCGTTAGAGCGATCAAAACATTACCATACATGTCTTCTGAAAGAGCAGCAGACCGATTGATTTCATCAACCATGCGTTCTATTTCGACCACTGATTCGGGAACAGACCTTAGACTGATCTGAAACTTGCTGCCTTTCTCCAATAATGCCATCTCTGAATTTTTTGCAAATTAATATCCTTTTTCTCTACTGAGAGCCGTCTTGTAAGTATTTTAATGATAAGTCTTTGAAAAAAGGCATTAAATCGGGGCTCAGTTTGCGATATAAGTCGGCTTCTGCCTCCTTAGCCTTTAAATATTCTTCAAGAGAAGGGGGCATTCCCGCTTTTACATCCTTCGCGCTCTGTGATTCACGCTTCTCTTCCTCGCCTTGTTGTTTTCTGGCCTTTTCTGCCTCCAATAGCTTCACACTAATCTGCTGCTGCCTCTGCAACATTTCATTGGTGAGCCGCTTGTTAACCAAATCTTTCTCTGTTCTATCCATTAAATCAATTAACTCACCCAAGTCGCCCGAACGCCCCTTACCTTCTTTATTCTCCAGAATGTTCATCTCCTCAAGCTTTCTCCTGATATCCGCTTGTTCAGCTGCCAGCTCCGCAAACTCTTTGCTCATTCCTCCCCTGCCAGCCTTGTCGCCGGGCTTTTCGCCGGGCTTGGATGATGAATTGGGTTGCGATCCGGCTTTAGTCATGCGATCATTCAGCTGCTTCTGCATCTGGCTCAGACTGTTGCTCTTTTTCTTGCCAGTTCCCGGTTTGCTGCAGCTGCCGCCTTTACACAATTTAGGCGGACTGTTCGGATCCTGGTTTTGCTGCTGAGATGCCATTTGCTGCTGCATATCGCTAAAAGCCTCCGACAACATCAAGGCCAAATTATTGTAACCCGTCATCACATATTGCTGATAACCCGCCGCTTTAAAAGTGTTACGCTCTTCCAATTCAGAAATGGCAACAGATATATTTCTATTTACTTCATTGATCTGACGAGTTACATATGATTTCAAAGAAAATATTCGAGAAGCCAGGGCATATAAACTGTCGGCAATCATCACCGATTGTCTTCTGATCTTCTGCTGGTCCTGCATCAAGGTCACATACCTCGGAGCATTTATGTCTATGCCCTTAACCTCCTTCAATAATTTCTCCTCATCATGGCTAACTACCAACAGGTTTTCAAGTAACTGCCTGAGCGCTTCCATGTCTTCTTCCTGTTGTTCGCTCTGCATTTGTTTCTGCTGTTTGCGCATTTCCTGAGCTGCCTGACTTAGTTTGTTTGCAGCACTCTTCTGAGATTTAGAAGCTTTATCCTTTTGCTGCTGATCCATCTGTTCTGAGGCCTCCTCCATATCCTTTTCTGCTGCTTCCGTTTGGTTTTCGACCTGCTCCATGTCGCTTTGTGTCTTTAAGTCTTCAGCCAAGCGGTCCATTTTAGCCAGATCTTCTTTCAACTGTGCCGCAGATTCCTTTAATTCATTCTGCTGCTTTTGCTGCTCTTTCATTCCATCCGCATCTTTTGATGGCAAAGCCGAGGTCCGTTCAGAGAGCTTTTCCTGCTCCTTGGCCATTTTCTCCAGCTTAGCTGCGGCTTGTTCCATGCGCTGCTCCAAATCCAAACGCTTGTATAATTCTTCCAAACGCTCGAGCTCGTTTTTTAGATTTTCCTGAGCAGCCTGCATCTGCTCCATCTGCTGAACCACCTCTTTCTTATTCAGCTGATTTAATAACTCATCTATTTTCTTTTTAAGTTCGCTGATTTCTTTATTCAAAACTTCCTGTGCCAGGTTCTTCAACATTTCCTGCTTGGCCTGCAGCTCATCGCTTGGCTTAAACAGGGTTTCCTGCTGCTGCTGGTTTTTCTCCATTTTCTTGAGCATCTCCTCCAGCATCTTCCTGAGACTTTCCTGGTTTTGAGCAAGTTTCTCCAATGCCTTTTTGTCTTCCCAGCTCAAAGTCTTTTTGTTAAGCAGTTTTTCCTGTAGTGCTTTTGTCTCTCTTTGTAGCTGCGCCGTTCTGGAATTGCTTCCCGAGAGATCAGCCGACAATGCCTGCTGGTCGTTTTCTAATTGTTTTTCAAGTTCCTTCAGCCCGGGCATTTGATAAGACCAGAGCTGCGATCTAACATATTTGGGTCCATGAAAACGATCATTGTCTGCAACTTCAACATAGCTATCTAAACGATCACCCGGTTGAAGTGCAAAATCTGAAAGGCGATACTGATGCATAAAACGGCTTTGTGTTGCCGCAGCAGTAAATGAAATAGGGTTTCTGATTTCTGTTGGCTTTCTGCTGCTGCTGTCCTCCGGAATCAATTTGTGAACCATCCAAAGACCACTAAAGCCATAATCGTCCCGAAGGTCTCCTGCAATAAAACGATAGGATACAGCTGAACTGTCTGCCTCCTGAACTACTTCAAGAACCGGATATTGATCAGGTATCAGCTGAACACTTCCAGTAAGTGTATCCGTGTATTTGCCTTCACGAATAATCAGTGAATAAACTAAAGGCTTTGCTGCCTGCCAGCTTAGTAAAAGCGTGCCTCTGTCTGCTCTTCTTTGCAGTCCGCTGCTACTATCCGGAAGAAATTCCAATTGCTGTCCTGCTCTTCCTTTTATCTCTATGGAAACACTGCTTCCTTCCGGAACCAAAACAGCTCCAGGGCTTTGCAAGAGAATTTCAGGCAAACGGGTATATGGCAGCGGCCGGGCAGATAAATGAAATGACTTCCAACGAAGCTCGGGCAGAACAGAAACAGCATAACGGCCAAATAGAAAACCGCCGGCATAAAATCCAAAATCCAATGATTCCTGCACATTGCTCCACAAAAAACCAAAATGATCATCAGACATACGATTCATTCTTATTCTTTGACCCGCTATATCCAGATAAACCTCCGATGGTAAAGATTTGCCTTCTGCCCTCACGCTGATCATTAGGTCTTTGCCCTTTTTTACCGAAAGAGAAGTGTTCTCCAAAATCAGCTCAAAAGGCCTTGGCGGATCAAAGCTCTGACGATGCCCGATCAAGCGCTCAGAACCGCCGGCTATCATTTCCGGATTCCAGAATGCAAGACCCGCTAAAAGCAAAATGGGCAAAAGAGCATAAATCCCATATTTTAAATTGTTGCCGAAACGCACCGCATCAGAAAAAGTAATTGGCTTTAATTCGCCCACTTTTTGGGCAATAACCGCCTGAATCAGCTCTTTATTTCCGTCTAACTGCTTGCCGAGCTGAAGAACATTCAATAAGCCATCGCGTACTTCCGGAAAAGCCTGGCCTATGTAGGTTGCAGCTTGCTCTCGCCCCATTCCACGTCCAATACCCATACGAACGCCCAAGGGGAATAAAACAAATCGTATCCAAACCAATGATGTGCTGAAAACAAAACCATAGTATAGGAAAACCCGGCCGGCCGAAGACAGATTCATGTAATATGCGGCAGCTACAAACAAAACAAATAAACCTAAAGAATAAGCCAGCGCAAACATCAGCCCGCGCAGTGCTTCATCCAGGTAAAATTTCCGAATGTAATCATCGGTTTTCCGATGAAGCTCCTTTAAAGATTCTTGCTGCGAAGACATACTTAACTTACAAACATAAGCATACAAAAATAAGCTGCCTTGTTAAGGATTGTTGAACCGGCCCTGTTGTATAATTGTTTAAACAAATGTTGTTATTTTCGCAAAATGAAAATTGAAGAAGCTATCAAACAAAAAAAGTTTCTCGACAGCTGGCACAAAGCTGCAGTTAATCTGATGTTTACATCAAACATCTGGCGCAATACTGAAGCTGAAATCTTTAGCCCCTTTGGAATAAACGCCCAGCAATACAACGTTTTGCGAATTATCAAAGGCAGACACCCCCAACCTATTTCTCCCGGTGAAATAAAAGACGTGATGCTCGATAAAGGTGTTGATTTGACCCGATTGGTTGATAAGCTGGTAAAGCTTGGACTGGTTCGGAGAAAAATTTCACCCGAAAACAGAAGACGAGTAGAGATAAACATCAGTAAAGAAGGTGAAAAACTTCTCCATGAAATATCTCCGATTCTCTTTAGTCAAACATCTCAAATCAAAACTAGAATCAGCGAAAAAGAAGCTGAATTGTTAAGCAACCTCCTCGATAAATTACGCGGTTAAGAACGGTCGCGCATTTCATATTTCCTAAGTTCGGGAAAAGAAACAGACATCCATCCTACACTTATCAAAGTAATTACGGAACCTAAAACTACGGATGGAATGGTTCCTAAAAATCGAGCGGCAAGCCCGCTTTCAAAAGCCCCGATTTCGTTGGAGGAAGAAATAAAAATACTGTTTACGGCACTTACCCTTCCCCTCATATGATCGGGCGTGTTCATTTGCACAATGGTGTGCCTGATCACCACACTGATGTTGTCGAACCAACCGGTTAAAAACAACATCAGCAAAGAAATCCATACTTGTTCTGAGAGTGCAAAACCCATCCAGCACAAACCGAAGCAAAAAACAGATATCAAAAGCCATTCTCCACTTCGCTTAACCGGAGGATAAAAGGCCAGAATCAAACCCATACTGACCGATCCCAGAAACGGAGCGGCGCGCATGATACCCAAAAGCTCGGGACCTGCATGAAGAATGTCTTTAGCAAAAACAGGCAAAAGGGCCATAGCCCCACCAAACAAAACAGCCAATAGATCAAGCAGCAAAGCTCCGAATATGAGTTTTTTTTCAAAAACAAATTTCAATCCGCCCGGCAGTGCTTGTAAAAATCCTTCCCGCCTACTTCCTGACGAATCGGGCTCTCCACTGGTTTTCAAAAAGCCAAACAAAGGCACAGCAGAAGCCATCACCAAAAGTGTAAGAATGTATGAGGTGTTTTCCCCCACTAATCCGTAAAGCAATCCGCCGGCTGCAGGTCCTGCTACGGCTGCACTCTGCCATACATTAGAATTCCAAACGGCAGCATTGGGATAATGTTCCCGCGGAACGATATTCGGTAAAACAGACTGCATGGCGGGCGACAAAAAACCCCTTGCTATTCCACTGAAACCAATGAAAAAGTATAAATAGAAAATCTGATCCGCCTTCAGTTCAGGCAGCAAAAAACCTATGGATAGAAAACACAGAAACAAAAAACCCATGGATACTACAGTGAGCCATTTTCGATTGTAACGATCAGCCACGTATCCCGCAAAAAAAATACTGAAAATAAAAGGCAGCGCTTCGCTTAAACCAATTAAACCCAGCACCAGCGGATCGCCTGTAATGGCATAAGCCTTCCACGACAAAATGGTCTCAGCCATTTGCACAGAAAAAGTAAAAAGAAAACGCGTGGCCGAAAACAATCTGAAATCACGATAGCTGAAAGCATGAAATCCTGCACTCATTGTCCAGCACGCCTCCTCTGCCGATTGGCTTCATACAACATCAAAGCTGCACTGACACTCACGTTTAAGGAGTCTATTACTCCTTCCATTGGAATCTTTAATCGCGCATCTGCCATACTTAAAACACTGCCCGGCACTCCTTCATCTTCCGAACCAACCAGTATTGCCGAAGCTTGGTTAAAGTCAAATTCATCATAATAAGAACTTCCTTCAGGATGTGCCGCAATAAGCTTTAAATCCCAGAAATCCATTAATTCATGCAATTCAGAAATACCACATTGAACAAAGGGTACCGTAAATATGGTTCCCAAAGAAGCTCTCACTACATTGGCATTGAAGGGATCTGTTCTCTCATCACAGAAAATCACCAAATCTGCACCGGCAGCATCTGCCGTGCGAAACATAGCTCCGATATTACCGGGTTTTTCTACGCCGCACAAAACCAGAGCCAGTGACGGTTTTTCTTTACGCTCAAAAGGGTCAAGCGGTTTTGGCTGATAAGCCACAACCAGAATACCTTCAGAGTTTTCCCGATAAGCTACAGCTGCATAAGCCTGATCGGACAACAAAAAGGTTTGCTGTTCATAATCTACCAGGATATCCATTATGTTGTATACCTCGTCTCTTCTATACGCAGATTTGCGCAGATACACTTCTTTAAATCTGATTCCCGACTTCCAGGCGAGATAACATTCCCGCATACCCTCAATAACAAACAAACCGCTTTCACGCCGCTCCTGCGCCTTATCGAGTTTTTTGATGAACTTTATTCGCGGATTAGAAGAACTTTCTATGTATGTATGTTTAAACATAGGCTCCGTAGCAAATGAATCTTGAGACGCCCGAAACTAAACCCTTTATCTTACATTGCCGCTACAATGATCAGGAAGTCATTTTTAGTGAAGGTCAGGAATCCTTAGATCTGAACGATAATGACACCCTAAACCATAAACATTGGTTTCACTTCTCAGGGCTCACGGAAAAAGAACTTGAAAGACTTCTCCACCTTCTGATGCCTGTGCATCCATTGGTTCTTGAAGATATACTCCATACTTCACAGCGAGCTAAAATGGAAGACTACGGAGACCACTTTTATATCGTTTGCCGCCTACCCGAAATAAAAAATGGAAAATACTTCAGCAAACAGCTCAGTTTTATACTCAAAGACAATCTGCTGATCAGCATAGCAGAAAGTCCTTCTGAACCTGAAAAAATTCTGAAAGAAAAATTGCTCAATCCTGTATCGGATCTCAGAAAAAAAGGAGAAGACTTTTTACTTTACAGATACCTTGATTTTGTTACGGACCGCTATTTTAACATCAATGATCTTCTGATTGAAGAAGCAGAAACCGCCGAAAGCCTCGTATTGAAAAGCCAGAACCGATTAGCTCTTTATAAAATCCAGGACATACGTTCACGCTTAATCCGCTTTAAAAAAGATGCGCTTTCTCTCAGAGATATGATCGGTACTTTATACCGCAGTGAAATCTCTTTTTTCGAGAAAAAGAATGAATACTTCATTCGCGATCTGTATGATCACAGCCTGCGGATAACAGAATCACTTGATACGGTAAGAGACCTTCTTAATTCAAGCCTGGAGTTGTACCATTCTTTGAGCAGCAACAAAATGAATGAAGTAATGAAAACACTCACTGTTATTTCTACCATTTTTATCCCGCTCACTTTTATCGTCGGAATCTATGGAATGAACTTTCAGCATATGCCCGAACTTCAGATGAAATACGGTTATCCTGCCGTAATGACTTTAATGTTCCTGCTCACGGCAGGCATGATATTTTACTTTTACAAAAAAAGATGGTTTTGAAAAGGGTTGGTTTGTTTTTTGGTTCCTTCAATCCGATTCATCAGGGTCATATGATGATTGCCAATTACCTGCGTCAATTGGCCTCATTAGACGAAGTATGGTTCATGCTCAGCCCGCAAAATCCTTTAAAAAACAAAGGCAGCTTGCTCGATGAATACGAAAGACTACATCTCTTACATCTCGCAATAGATCAAAATCCCTACCTCCGTGTATCAGATTTTGAATTTTATCTGCCCCGCCCTTCTTATACTATTGATACTCTTACTCATCTTAAAGAGAAACATCCGGAAATTTCTTTTTGTCTCATCATGGGCGAAGACAATCTCCGGACTCTTCATTTATGGAAAAATTATAAAGAAATTCTGAATCATTACTCGATTCTTGTTTATGCAAGACATACCCTGGAAAATGGTTTAGAAGATATTGTTCAACACCCCAGCGTTCAGTACTTTGAGTTACCGCTCTTGCCTATATCTTCTACATTCATCCGAGAAAACATAAAAAAAGGTTATTCCATGCAGTACTTTCTTCCTGAAAAAGTATTCCACTATATCGAGGAAATGAGATTGTATAAGTGAAGCTCTTTCCCACTTTTTTAAGGAAAGGAATGTTAATAAACCGTGAATAATCCGTCTAAAACTATTCTATGTTTTATCCATTAAATAACACTTGATCAAAGCAGCTCTATTAGAAACAATTCGGTTCACCTTATCCACCAATCATTGTTTTTCTTGTGAATAAATCTTTCTGCCCACAAACATGTGAATTCATCATCCACTGATGGTTGATTAAGTATATAAAATATTAATTATCAGCATTTTATAATAAACATCTCCTGTAGAAAACACCTTATTAATGGGGATAAGCTAAAAACCAAAATGATCTCATTGATTTTATAACCCAATTAACACAACCTATACTTCTGCTCTAATTTTTAAATAAATAAAATCAATTAATAGTATTCAGTATAGCGCGTTGAAACGTTCAAAAGCAAAGATCTCTTGCTGATCAGCAGCCTTCAGATAAATTTGCATCCCACTATGATTTTATCATTACTCATTTCTGTCATGCTTCTTTCTTGCTCTGCCGCCGGCTCAGATACCAGTAGTTTCGAGCTCTATCAACGCTCATTCAGCAGGGTGAGAAATGCATTTGAAGAGAATGAGCAATCTGTAATGAATATTATTCAATCCAGAAGTTTTAAAGCTGATAATCTCCGGATTTATTTGCGCGGATTTAAAAAAGAGAAAGTTCTTCAGCTATGGATTTGGAACGATACAGCCCCTGCAAAACTTTACAAAGAATATCCTATTTGCGAAATCAGCGGCAGGTTGGGTCCTAAGCGCAGGCAAGGAGACCTTCAAGTACCTGAAGGTTTTTACCATATTCAGGTGTTTAATCCCTTAAGTAATTACCATTTATCTCTGGGAATTAATTATCCTAATCCTTCTGATCTTCTCCATTCTGATGCTCAGAAGCCCGGAGGAGATATCTACATTCACGGTCATTGCAGTTCAAGCGGATGTCTCGCCATGGGCAATGAAGCCATCAATGAAATTTATGTATTAGCCGTTATGGCTAAATCTTCCGGACAGGACAGCATTCCTGTACATTTGTTTCCCTTCAGAATGAGCAATAGTAATCTCAGCCTGTTTAAAAATGCAGCAAGTGCTGATTCTAAAATCGCTTCTTTCTGGGACAGTCTTTTTCCTGCTTATCTTTACTTCGAGGAAAATAAAAAAGTACCTGCAGTAGAAATCGATTCTAAAGGAAATTATCTACTGCTTCAAAACAAACCATGATTAGAAAATTACTCTACTTTTTAGTTGTTGTGCTCATCTCGCTGGGCCTCTTTTACCGTTTCTGGTTTCTTCGTCAGCCGGAAAGAAAAATACCTGCCGCAGAAAATGCTTTTGTGAGTCCGGCCAACGGTAAGGTGGTTTCAATAACCGAACTGGATGCCGAGGGAATGAGCCGCATTCCTAAAAATACCCTCGGTCATGTAAAGTCTCTGCTCAGTGAGGTGGATTCAGTTTGCACGGTGATTTCCATTCAAATGACACCTCTGCATGTTCATTACCAGAGAGCGCCACGTAAAGCAGTATTGCTAAAAAGCAATTATGTGAAAGGAGAATTTGGGAATGCCATTGTGATGAACAATGAAATGGGTATTCGCTTCGAAAACGAACACAACGAATGGTTGTTTCAGGAAAATGATGGCAGCAAGTTTAAAGTGATTCAGATTTCAGGATTTGTGGCCCGCAGAATAGAAGATTTTCTAAAGAATGGCCAGCAAGTAGAAAGAGGTGAGATCATCGGCCTTATCAAACTGGGCAGTCAAATTACCGTTGTTCTTCCCTCTGTTTATAAATGTAGTGTAAAGGTGGGAGAAACTGTTACCGACGGAGAAACCATTCTTGCACAAAAAAATTAAATATATGAGTCTCGAAAACACCATCAACGACGAAATCAAAAAAGCCATGATCGCCAAAGATCAGGCAGGCATTCGCGGACTTCGCGCCATCAAAGCTGCGATCATTCTTGCCAAAACAGAAAAAGGAGCCGGCCCCGAACTCAGTGCCGAAAAAGAACTTCAGATTCTACAGAAACTGGTGAAGCAAAGAAGAGAAAGCATATCCATCTTCGAACAACAAAACAGAGCAGATCTCGCTCAAACAGAAAAGGAAGAAGTAGAAATTATTGAACGTTTTCTTCCCAAAGCACTCTCTGCAGAAGAAATTACGGCATTGGTGCAGGAAGTGATTCGCAGCTCCGGCGCCACCGGCATCAAAGACATGGGTAAAGTGATGGGTCTCGTTAATAAAGAAGCTGCCGGCAGAGCCGATGGAAAACTACTGGCAGAAGAAGTAAAGAAACTGCTCGGTAGCTGAGATGTGGATTGACATTTTTTTTGTGATCGCTGTAGCCCTGGGTTTTTACTGGGGTTTTCAGAAAGGTTTGATTTATGCCTTAATCTCCTGGATCGGCTTGTACCTGGCCGGAATCCTTTCTCTTCGTTTTGCCGGAATGGCGGCAGAACACATGGGAAAGCTCACAGAAATGAGCCCCCAGGTACGTTTGTGGCTTTCCGTTGTTTTTCTGTTTTTTCTCCTTCTCTTTTCCGTTCGCCTCCTCATCTTCATACTCGAACAGATTTTGAAATCCTTTGCCCTGGACACTCCCAATAAGATAGCCGGGGGATTCATCTACGCATTTACGGCCGTTTTTCTATACAGCATCATCCTCAGGCAGATCAGCGGCTTTGTGCCTCAGCAAAACCAAAGATCGCATGTGTTTACATGGATCAGTCCGCTGGCGCCCGTAATTCTGGAAAAATCATCCTCTGTATTTCCGCTCGCCGGCCAGGCCCTGGCCATGGCCGACAGCATCGCCTCCGGCGCTTTGATTAAGGTTGATCAACAATTAGATCCCTGAGCCTTGGCCGGAGTCATTCTCATAGACAATTTCGATTCTTTTTCCTACATGTTGCGCGACTATGTTTTGCAGCTGGGAATAGAATGTAGTTTGTTTACAAATGATCAAAATCCCGACTCGGTTTTGCAAAAACCACATGATGCGCTTTTGCTTTCACCCGGCCCGAAAAGACCGGAACAGGCAGGTTTTCTGATGGAATATCTTGCCCGATCTGTAGGTCAGGTTCCTATTCTTGGGATATGCCTCGGGCATCAGGCCATTGGTTTGCATTTCGGCTGGGAGCTTGTTCGGGCCCGTTATCCCATGCACGGCAAAACCTCCACACTTCAAATTCTTAAAAAGGAGCCTTTTTTTGACGGAATATCCGAACATTCACCCGAAGTGATGCGTTACCATTCACTCATTCTTCAGCAACCTGCCTGTTCTTCTGAGCTTGAAGTTTGTGCACTTTCTCCCGAAAATGAAATTATGGCCATACACCATAGTAAAATGCGCTGCTCGGGCCTTCAGTTCCATCCTGAAAGCGCCCTGAGCCCCCATGGCCTGAAGATGCTCAAAAACTGGTTTAGGCATTATCAACTTCTCTGAGCACTTTACGGTAGAGAAAACTATTTTTACCCCGATGCCACAAGCAGAAATCATTCAACACGGAAAATACCGCTATCTCGAAGCAGGTACGGGCCCCACCGTAATCTTTCTTCACGGATTGTTTGGAACACTCAGCAACTTTAGCGAAACCATGGCATTTCTGAGTCCGCATTATAGAGTTATTGTTCCGGTTCTCCCATTATATGATCTAGATATCGAAAACTCCTCTGTTTCGGGCCTGGTTCATTTTGTTGCCGAATTCAGCGATGAGCTGGCGCTGAAGGATATTCATTTGATTGGAAATTCTTTGGGAGGCCATATCGCTATTCTTTTTGCCCATCAGCAGCCTGAGCGAATTCGCAGTATTACCCTTACAGGAAGCTCGGGTCTGTTTGAAAATTCTCTGGGCGATACTTATCCGAGAAAAGGTGATCTGGAATACGTTAGAAAAAAAACCGAAGGCACCTTTTATAATCCCGCCCTGGCAACACCTGAACTGGTACAACACGTTTATGAAACAGTAAACGACAGAAATAAAGCCCTTCGAATTGTTCTTATAGCCAAATCGGCTATACGTCATAATTTGCGCGAAATTCTTCCTTCACTTAAACATCCCGTAAATCTCATCTGGGGCAAACAAGACAGCATCACTCCGCCATTTGTAGGCGAAGAATTCAAAAAACTTTTGCCTAACGCACAATTACACCTCATCGATAATTGCGGTCATGCACCCATGATGGAAGTGCCTTATGAGTTTAATCATCTTACAGAAAAATTTCTTGCGCAAAATTTACAACCGCAAAGCACCACATTTACATCTATTGCGTAGAAGATAAATATGAGTACCGATCAATTGATCACTCCTAAAATTCCTGCCGTGCAGGATACCGATACCGGCGAGCGCGCCTTGGTGCTCATGCATGAAGTAAACTTCATTCAACTACCCGTGCTGCGCGGAAAACAATTTATAGGCATCGTTTCCATCGAAGATATTCTTCAGCAAAAGGATCTCAATAAAGTCTTGTCTGAATATGATTTGCGTCTAAGAAATGCTTACGTACTTCTTTCAGATCATCTTATGCAGGCCATCCGTGTGGCAGCAGAAAACAAACTCTCTGTAATTCCGGTTTTACAATCTGCCGAATCTCCAGAGTACAAAGGCTCTATCGCCTCAGATCATCTGCTTCGCTCGGTGGGCGACTGGCTGCAAGTGCGCGAAAGCGGTGCCATCATAGAAATCGAAATGGAGTCCCGAAGCTACTCGCTCTCAGAACTCAGCAGGCTGGCAGAAGACGAAAACCTCAAAATCCTCGGACTGTACACCACCGCCTCTGCCGATCCAGATAAAATCACTCTTACCATCAAGCTCAGCAGCGGCGAAGCCGGCCCATTCCTTTCTGCGCTCGAAAGATTCGGTTATGAGGTAAAAAATGTATACTCTTCAGATCGTTCCCGCGATCTGACCCGCGATCATTACGATGCTCTTATCAGATATCTCAACCCCTGAAAATGCGCCACTTCTTGATATGCTTTTCTCTTATATGTCTATTAATTTCATGTGGCCGGAAACCAGAAAACACTCCTGCCTCAAATACTGAACCCAAACCGGCATTTAGTCCGAAACTCAGTTTCAACAGAGATTCAGCCTACAGCCATATTCTCACTCAAACTGCTTTTGGTCCAAGGATACCGGGTTCTGCCGGCCATAAAGCCTGCGCCGATTGGATCAGGAAAGAATTGCTTGCCCGCTGCGACACATTTTACGAACAAGCCTTCACCGCTAAAACATTCGATGGCAAAAGCCTGCCCGCAGTAAACTTCATTGGCTCTATAAACCCTCAGGCAAGCCGTCGTGTGTTGCTCGTAGCGCATTGGGATACGCGCCCCTTCTGCGATCAGGAAGAAGATGGAATGCAAACGCCACTCATTGGCGCAGATGATGGTGCCAGCGGTGTCGCCGTTTTGCTTGAAATTGCCAGGCTGGTGCGCGGAAATAGCGCCCAACTCGGCATAGACTTTTTGTTGGTAGATGCCGAAGACTACGGTCACACAGCTCGTGCACCCAAATCCGTTTATACGGAAGATTCCTATTGCCTTGGAGCGCAACACTGGAGCCGCACACCACATTTTCCTTCCTATAAAGCCGAGTGGGGAATTCTGCTCGACATGGTGGGTGGCCGGGGCAACATCTTTACCCGCGAACAAAATTCCGTTTATTATGCTGCCTGGCTGGGTGATCGTGTATGGGGTCATGCTGCAGCCCTGGGTTTTGGAAATTATTTTCAGCAAATCAACACACCTCCTGTTACCGACGATCATTATTACATCAACAAAATAGCAGGAATACCGGTCATTGATATCATCGGATACAGCCCAACAGGCAACGGAGGCTTTCCTTCTCACTGGCATACCCGCCGCGACAATCCCGATATCATAGACCCCTCAGTGCTTCAGGCTGTGGGTCAAACGGTATTACACACGCTGGAAGAAGAATCGAAACAATAATAATATTTAGTATTTGTATTTTTTATAAAAGGCTGTGCCCCTGCGGGGCCGGGCTGTACAGGGCTTCGCTCTCGCTTCGGCCGCAAGCGGCTGGCTTCGCCACCCTTCCCATCCCTCACAGTTCACTCTGCTATGCCTTTGCTTTGGCGAAAGATCGTTCTCACAAGCAGTATCGCCTTATAAATACACCTTGATTGATCAGCATTTGGCAACAGAACGCTCTATCTTGTACTCATACGTAGCTAATTTTAGAAAATCAAGAATTTATATATTTAATTTGATGTTAATTAGTAAAATCTTAAGATAAACACCCCCAAGGATGGCTATCGGTTTGTCTAAAAAATCAACAGTTCTGTTAATTTTTTTCTTTGCTCTGAGTTTTGTTGAAACCCAAGCACAAACGGTCATTGCCTCAGCCGGTGCAGAGTACAGCCAGCCCTCGCTTCGGCTTGCATACACATTGGGCGAACCTATCACCCAGTCATATAGTCTCACGGGTCTGTCCATCGGCCAGGGCTTCCACCAACCACAGCTGTTGCTCAATTTGAATATTACCGGACCCGATACTGTTTGTCCGGCAGCAGTAAATGTTTACACACTTCAGGGCGTAGCCTCGGGCAGCTTTAATTGGACGGTAAGCCCTTCCGTCGGTGTTACCATCAGCGGTACGGGAATGAGCCGGAACATCCGCATTATTAATACGGGTACTTATGTTTTACAGCTGCTTAATGCGCAAACCGGAATCACATATCAAAAAAACATATTTGTGAGCAGTGTTCCGGCAAACCCAACGGTTACGGGGCCTACGGCAGTTTGTTCCGGAGGTACGGGGAGTTATACTGCTGCATCTTCCGGTGCATCTTCTTTTGCCTGGCGCTCAACAAGCGGTGCACTTTTTTCGCCCGATACCATGTCTAACCCGGTAACTGTTTCGGTTGGTGCAGCTACAGGAACACATACCATCAGAGTAAGAGCGATCAATCGTTTTGGTTGCTTGTCCGGTTCAGAACGAGCCGTAAACATTTCAGTAGTGAGTCCGCCAATCGGGGGGCTGATATCAGGAAGTTTAACGCCTTGTGTTTCTGCAACAGCGACCAACACATATACCATCAGCGGTATTTCAGGCAATATCACCGCCTATAGCTGGAGTGCGACAAACTCGGCTGTAATAACGGGCAGTGGCAACAGTGTGCAGATCAGATTTCCTCAGGCAGGAGCAACAAGCATTCGCTGTGTACCGCGCAATTCTACATGTTCGGGAGAAGCCGTTGTGCTGAACGTGACCGCCGGCAACTGTGCAGCTTCGCTTACGGTATCAGGCCCTTCAAAAATTTGTTCAGGAATTGCAACGGGCTATAAGGCTAGCTTGGGAGGAAGTTATACATGGTCATTGTCTCCTCCGGCTTCAGGTACAATACAGTCAGGTCAGGGCAGCGATAGTATCAGGGTGGTTTTCACTGCCAATTATGCAGTTAGTGCGACGAATGTCACAGTGCAGGCGAGTCCGGTTTCAGGTACACCGGCTTCAAGAACCACAGTAGTGAATAACACACCCGGCCTTCCTGTATTAACCACTTCACCTATCGCAGCCTGCCCTGGAGTGTTCGTTAATTGCACGGCAAGTTCACAAGCAGCTGCAACATATGCATGGGGTGTATTGTATGCGGCAGGAAGTACGGCAAGCACATCCGGCTCTTTCACCTTTACCATGGGCAGCAGAGATGCGAGGGTTCAGGTAGCAGGTCGGGGCAACGGTTGCGTGGGTCCATATGCATTTGTTACGGTAAACAGCCAGACAGGAGGATGCTCAAAAATGGACCACGAAAGCAATATGGATACGCCTCCGTCTATTGTCGTTTACCCGAATCCGGCTCATGATTTGATATTCATAGAAGCCGCATCCGGAGCCACATTCAAACTATTTGACTTAACCGGTAAATGTGTTGTCACTGGCGATTTTGTTGGTGATAAGGAGAGCCTTGATTTGTCGCAGCAGGCAGCTGGTGTTTATCAACTGATGATTCAAAAAGAAAAAGAAAAATTCATTTATAAAATCATAAAAGCACAGTTCTGATCATGAGAAAAACCATTTACACGCTTTTTCTACTTTTATTATTTTCAGCATCTGCAAACGCCCAGGCTCCGGCGGGCATCAATTATCAACTGGTAGTGCGCGACGGCAGCGGCAATGTGCTCAGCAGCCGGGCAGTAAGCATCCGCTTTGCGCTGCATCAGGGCAGCGCCGCGGGAACCGTCGTGTTTGCCGAGAACCACTCTGCCACCACCGGCAGCCTGGGTCTGGTGAATCTGGTGCTGGGCAACGGCAGCGCTACCACCGGCACTTTGGCTGGTGTAGACTGGGCAGTGGGTCCGTATTTTCTGGAGACCCTGATAGATCAGAACGGAGGCAGCAGCTATACTTCTATGGGCACGCAGCAGTTGATGAGTGTGCCTTATGCATTATATGCAGGAAATGCTTCAGGTCTTAGTGGAGCCACGGGTCCTCAGGGTCCTGCGGGCGCAAACGGCGCCACCGGCAGCACGGGAGCCACGGGCCCACAAGGTCCTGCGGGCGCAACAGGCGCCGCAGGGCTACAAGGCTCTACCGGTGCCACAGGAAGTACGGGCCCTGCCGGGCCTGGTCTTACCAACGGAACAGCACAAAATCAAATCTTGTACTGGAATGGCAGCGCCTGGGTTTCTCTGCCTGCGCCCAGCATACAGAGTCAGTTGCTCACGCATTGCGATGGTATGCTGGTCTGGACGAGTGGCGGTATCTGCCCCGGCACCATCACAGCATTGAATTGCGGCAGCGCCACCAACAATGGTACATTGACTTCAGGCATAGCTGCCAGCGGCGTGAGCAGCAGTGTGCCTTATACAGGTGGCAATGGCGGGAACCATAGCGGACAGACTGTTTCTTCTACAGGCGTAACAGGCCTTACAGCCACGCTTGCAGCAGGAACATTTGCAAGCGGCTCGGGAAGTTTGACCTATTCTATTACAGGCACACCTGCCTCAAGCGGCACCGCCAGTTTCGCTCTCAATATAGGCGGGAAGACTTGTACACTAAGCAGAGTGGTTGATGTCGGATATCCTTCAGGAACCATTCATTGTAATGGATTTCCAACAGAAGTGGTTGACGTGCTTAATCCGGTAACCGCAAAGGTTTGGATGGATCGTAATTTGGGAGGATCAAGAGCTGCAAATAATGCCGAGGATTTGTTTGCTTCAGGAGATCTGTATCAGTGGGGCAGATTGGCTGATGGCCACCAATGCAGAGCCGCAAGTCCTATAACAGGACTCAGCAGCAGCGATCAACCCGGACATGCATTTCCGATTTATACCAGCAGTTTTCCTTTTGATTGGCGTAGTCCGCAAAACAACAATCTTTGGCAAGCAGCTGTATTTCAGGCTCAACACGGGTTAAACAATCCGTGCCCGTTAGGCTACCGTATCCCTTCCAGTGCAGAATGGAATTCAGAGCTGTTAAGCTGGTCTTCGAATAATGCTGCCGGTGCTTTTTCTTCTCCGCTTAAACTTACAAAAGGCGGTTATCGCATAGGAACCTCCGGTGGAATTACTTTGGTTTATACTGAAGGCAGATATTGGAGCAGCACGCTGAATTCAACCAATGCGCAGAATCTTGTAATTACAGATGCATCAGCAGCACCATATGGAGCAAGTTACAGAGCCAACGGGCAGTCGGTGCGCTGTATTAAGAATTAGGTCTTTGAAAAACCTACCGGCGCAAATAGGTTTCCAACAACTTCTTTTTATTTGGTGAATTGTCCTAAAGCAGACATATAATCTCTAATCGCTCAACCTTTTTTAGGACGCGTCAAGTCGGCTTATAAGGCTGTGCCCCTGCGGGGCCGGGCTGTACAGGGCTTCGCTCTCGCTTCGGCCGCAAGCGGCTGGCTTCGCCACCCTTCCCATCCCTCACAGTAGCAGCAAAAAACATTTATCTTACCATCAGGCCGCGCCAACGGCTGTAAGGGTGCCGCAGGCAGCAGGGCGGCATAGCATGACGTTTTCTTCAGCAAAAAACTTTCCCGCCGCACTGCCGGAGCGAAGTGCAGCCCTGCAAGACGTGGCCCCGACGAAGGAGGGGAGGCGCCCAAATCATTATAAAACAAATATTTAAAACACATATACTAAAACCCCGTCCGTTGATTTGATTTCGCTTTAGCTTCGAACCGAATTATGCGCGGCTTGTTTATTTTCGCAGATCAATTATCATACGGTATGAAGAGGATGATGAAAATAGCACTGGGGTTTAGCCTCTCTATATTCCTGCTGGGCAAGGGTAAGGCTCAGTCGGTTTCGGGAAAATTGTCTTTGCTGAAAAACCAGACCATCCGCCTGGAGGGATTCAGCGGACTGAAAACCTATCTCATCGCTTCGGGTACTACCGATGAGGAAGGCCGCTTCCGGCTCAGTTATGGCAAAAGTGATTGGGGCGTGGGCTTTTTAAAATCGTCTGATGACAAACCGATGTTTGTGATCCTGAGCGGTGAGGATATAGAGGTGAATGGCGAGGCGCTGGTTCAGCTGGAAAGCCTGCGTTTTACCAAAGGGGCCGAAAATCTGCTGTTTGAGCGGTATGCGCGCGAACATCCGCGCAGGGAGCAGGCGCTTACGGCCTGGGTGTATCTGGAAAAAATATACAGGGGCGATTCTTTGTTTTCGGTGCAGGCCGCTCCCAATAAGGCTATTCTTAAAGAGAAGCAGCGCATAGCGGAAGAAGACTCCTTATATCTCTCCCGTTTGCCGAAAGACAGTTATGTGCGCTGGTTTCTGCCCATGCGCAAGCTCATAAGTTCGGTTTCTACCATTGCACAGTATCGATCGGAAGAAATCCCCGCAACACTTGCAGCCTTTCGCCGCTTAGATTATACCGATGCGCGTTTATATAAGAGCGGCCTATTCAAGGATGCTATAGAGAGCCACTATTGGTTGCTGGAAAACTGCGGAAAGCCGCTGGATTCGGTGTTTGCAGAGATGAAAATCTCGATAGATGCCATGTTGCCGGTTTTGCAGAAGGACGAGAAAAAGTTGAATGAAGTAACCGACTATTTGTTTGATCTGCTGGAGCGGCACAGTTTGTTTCAGGCCTCCGAGTATCTGGCGCTGAAGGTGCTCAATGAAGTGAGCTGTACGGTAAACAGCGATCTGGCGCGGCAGCTGGAAACCTATCGGGCCATGAAGAAAGGCAATACGGCTCCCGATTTTGAATTTCCGGGCCTGGTGCTTTATCCTGCGGAAATGCAGGGGGCTCGCCCGGCGAAGCTGAGTGAGATGAAGTCGCGATATACGTTATTGGTTTTTGGTTCGGGCACTTGTCCGAAGTGCAAGGAGGAGGTCCCGCGCATCGCTTCATTGTACCGACAGTGGAAGGCGCAGGGTCTGGAGGTGATATTTGTATCGCTGGATGAGAGCGAGAAAGAGTTCAGGGAATTCAGTGAGGGTTTTCCGTTTATCAGCAGTTGTGATTTCAAAAAGTGGAAGAGTCCGGTAGTAGAGGCGTATTATGTATTTGGCACGCCTACGATGTTTTTGCTGGATGCAGATCGGAAGATATTGTTGCGGCCCAACTCGGTGAACCAGATGGATGCCTGGGTTGACTGGTATTTGGTGAAGGGAAATCCACAACATTAAGCAACTTTCCAGGAGCAAACCGGATGTAAAAAGGAGAAAAGGGTGATTTTTTTAAAAAAGAATAGCAGCCTGAAACCATTGAAAAATCAGGGGTTCAGGGCATTTTAATGAAAAGCGGGCAGATAATTCTCAATTTTTTTTGAACAAATGTTTGCAAGTTTCAGAAAGGGCTCTATATTTGCATTCCCTTTTGCGAAACGTTCTTTAAGACAACAGGGAAAAACACAGCGAAGCGTAGTGATTACGTGCTGCAGAATTTTGGAAGAGATTCATACAAAGTCGGGCTTTCGCAGCCTCCACGGTATTCAAAAAAAATTTTCCAATTTATTTGGTTCTTCAAAAAAGGGTTGTATATTTGCACCCCGCTTTTGAAAGAGCAAACGGTTTCGGTTCTGAAGAGAACAAGACTGACTAAGCTCCGGCAAGCGTGCCGGGTCTAAAGTTCTTTGAAATATTGGCAGAAAACAAAGAAGCACAACAGGTAATAAAGCCAGAACATTCCGATAGAGATATCGGAGAACTCTTTTACTACGGAGAGTTTGATCCTGGCTCAGGATGAACGCTAGCGGA
>CAZUHX010000012.1:12524-30243 GCA_964620795.1 uncultured Chitinophagaceae bacterium | reverse complement strand
CGACGGCAGCACGGTGAACTTCACGAGCAGCGTAACGAATGAAGGCGTCAGTCCTGGCTACGACTGGCAGATCAACGGCAACAGCACGGGCAGCACAGGCAGCAGCTACAGCAGCAGCAGCCTGAGCAACGGAGATGTGGTGAGTGTGATACTGACGAGCAGCGAGGCCTGCGTGACAAGCGCGACGGCGAACTCAAATAACATTTCGGTTCAGGTTGTGGACTTTGAGGATCCTACAGTATCCATTATTTCTAATCTGGATTCTGTCTGTGAGAACGGCAGCATTACATTAACAGCGAATTCAACATTTGGTGGAAATCAGCCAAGTTTCACATGGACAATTGATGGTAATCTGCATCCTTCCCATGGATCTGTGGTTTCGGTTGGTTCTGTAGTGGGAGATGTTCAGGCTTCTGTAGTTATGACATCGAATTATGCTTGTCTTAGTTCGAATGATCCTTCTTCGAATGTCTTGAACATTCCTATGGTAAGTTTGGTGACAACATCTGTAAGTATTTCTGCTTCAAGTACAACGATTTGCAATGGATCCAATGTGATATTTACATCAGATCCTGTAAACGGTGGTACAAGCCCTGATATCAGGTGGTTCAGAAATGGAAACTTTACGGGAGTTTCCGGACTTACATATTCGGCTTCAAACTTACAGGACGGAGATCAGATAAGTTGTACGATGGCGAGTTCATTATATTGCCCATCGCCTGCCGTTGTAAGTTCAAACACTATAACTATGACGGTTAATCCTTATTTAGTTCCGTCGATTACAATTTCTGCAAGCCAAACAAATATATGCAGTGGCAGCCCGGTGACATTTACCTCATCAGTTACAAATGGAGGCAACAACCCGACATATAACTGGAGAATCAATGGAGTTGCGACAGGAGTAACTACATCGAGCTTCACCTCATCAACTCTTGCAAACACGAATTCCGTCAGTTGTCAGGTTACAAGCAATTACGTTTGTCTGAATAATCCGGTTGCTGTCAGCAATGCCATAAGCATGACCGTGAGGGCTACGCCAACCAACGCAACTACTGTTTCCGGAAATCCAAATCTTTGTCCCGGTACCAGTATCACGGTAACAGCAACTGCAAACGGTACATATCTTTGGAGTACAGGAGAAACCACCAAATCTATAGTTGTCAATACTGCCGGAACCTTTACTGTTACAGTAACCAATTCAGTAGGATGTACAGCTGTTTCTAATCCAATCACAACTACTGTTAACAGTGTTTGCGGCCCTGTGTTGGTCGGGCTTACTGCTACAAGATTTTGTCAGGGAGACACAGCTACAATAAGCTATATTGCCTATGGAAATTATACTTCCAGCAATATTTTCCGTGTGCAGCTTTCTTCAGCAACAGGTTCCTTTGCCACCCCGATTTCCCTGGGAACAAGATCCGGAGCAACATCTGCAGGCACAATTAGAATCACTATTCCTTCCACTACAGCAGCCGGTAGTTTATACAGAATGAGGATTACCTCCACAAGTTCGGCATTTTTGGGCCCTGATAATGGGTATAACATTTCCGTTTTTGCATCTCCCACAGCTACGATTACCGCTTCCGGAGCTACTACTTTTTGCACTGGAGACAGTGTAGTTCTTAATGCAAATTCGGGGACAGGATTAAGTTATCAATGGTTGATTGGCGGACTTGACATTCAGGGTGCACAAAATCGGACCTATCCGGTCTACAGTTCCGGTCAGTATCAAGTAAAGGTGACTAATACCAATTCATGTTCAAGGACATCTTCAATTGTTAGAGTCAGCACTACGGTAGCAAACTTGCCAACAATACTTATATCAGCCAATACAAGTCAGTTTTGTGATGGCATTCCGGTACGATTCAGCAGCACAACCAACTTCCAGGGAACTGCTCCTGTGTTTGACTGGAGGGTCAACGGTGTTTCAACCGGTGTAACAGATTCCGTCTTTACTACAAGTGCACTTCAAACAGGAGATACAGTTTCTTGTGTAATGACCAGTAATGCAGGCTGTGTATTCCCACGAACTGTGACTTCAAACAAGATAGGCATCAATTCTTTACCAATAGTAACACCTCAAGTCGTTGTCACACCCAGTGCTTCTGTATCATGTCCGGGAACGGCCGTTATATTCACAGCAAGTGGAATCAATGCCGGAACAGCTCCGACCTATTCCTGGTTTGTCAATAACATAAACACAGGACAGAGCCAGACAACTTTCACGACCTCCTCAATACAGGATGGAGACCTTGTTTATTGCAGAATGAGAAGCAACCGCTCTTGCGTTACTTCGGATACCGTTTTCAGTAATCATATAACGGTTTCCAGATTTGCCATTCAGAATCCTACGATTACGCCGTCCAGTACGGATTTGATTTGCCCCTATGACACATTTACGCTGAGTAGTTCTCAGGCAATCAGTTATTTGTGGAATACAGGAGCTGTTTCCTCTGCAATCAGCGTAGGGTCCGGAGGTACATATACAGTAACTGTAACAGATGTTAACGGATGTCTTACTTCAGGAAGCTACACAGTACAATCCTCGAGCAATTGCGGTGCTGTGATCACAAGTGTTATACCGGCAACACTTTGTCAGGGTCAAGTTATACCTATAACATTTACAGCAAGCTTTATTCCGGGAAGTGGAAACATTTATACTGCTCAGATAAGTGATTCAACCGGTAGTTTTGCATCTCCGAGACCATTGGGATCTTTAACCTCAACTGCGAGCAGCGGAACCATTAATGCAACAATTTCAACAGCTCAGGCCACAGGAAGCCATTACAGAATCAGAGTTGCTTCAAGTAATCCCGTGCTTGGAGGAGTTAGGAACATCAATGATATAGGAATATTGCCAAGGCCTCCTGTAACCATCACAGCAAATGGCTCAACCAACATTTGCCGTGGATCGACAGTTGAGATAGTGGCAAGCAGAGATCCGGGGCTCAGTTATCAATGGAAAGTAGGCACTTCTAATATTGCAGGCCAGACTAATTATAATTACTTTGCCAGTGTAAATGGGACCTACTGGGTTGAAATTGCTAATTTGAGCGGATGTACAGCTAGAACCAATAATATCAGAGTTTGGGTAATAACCTGTACTTCTTCGTCAAGGCAGGGAGAACCCCAGGCTGATGAATTGAGTATGAATGTTTACCCCAATCCTGCCGACCTCAGTACAAATTTGAATCTTTCAGGTCTTAAGGAAGATGGAGAACAGCTCAGCTTACAGGTTTTTGATATTACGGGTAAATTGGTTTTAGAAACCAGTCAATTCGTGAAGGATGGAGAAGATGTAGAGATTGAAACACGGGATTTTGCTGCAGGAACTTACACCATAAGGGTAAGTAACGGTAACAGTGTCCTGCAGGCTCGACTCAACGTTTCTCATTAAACTGCATAAAAACCACTACGAATCTCAGGCTGCAGTGTATACTGCAGCCTTTTTTGATTTCGGGCAGTTGCCTATTTTAAACTAGCTTTGTGCAATATCCTTTCAGAAATTCATGAAGTTATCCGTGATCATGCCCGTTTATAACGAGCATAAAACCATTCGAGAGATTATCGCCAAAGTACTGGCTGTTCCTTTGGATATTGAGCTTATCATTGTTGATGATGGGTCAAAGGATGGTACAAGAGATATTCTTACGAATGAATTTCTGAATAAAGACAAAGTGAAGGTGATCTTTCACGAACACAATAAAGGTAAGTCTGCCGGAATCAAAACCGGCCTTAAGTATGCTACAGGAGACATCATCACTATTCAGGATGGCGACCTGGAGACCGATCCTAATGATTTCATACACCTCACAAGACCTATCATACAAGGTGAAGCTGAGGTGGTTTATGGTTCAAGATATCTGAATAAAACAAATAGTTCTTTGTATAAGGCGTATCAATGGGGTGCCAGGTTTCTGAGTGTGGTCGCCAATGTTTTGTACGGGCAGAATATCACGGACGAGGCTACCTGTTATAAAGTTTTCAAGGCAGACGTTATCAAATCAATTCCTCTTCAATATGATCGTTTTGAGTTTTGCCCGGAGGTAACGGCAAAGGTATCTAAGCGCGGATACAAGATAAAGGAGCTTCCAATGAACTATTTTCCCAGAAGTTTTGATGAGGGCAAGAAAATGAACTGGAAGGATGGCTTAAAGGCACTTTGGGTTTTGATCAAATTCAGGTTTGTAGATTAAGTATGAGCAGAAAGGAAATGTCTCCCAAGAGCGCTGCGGGGCAGCCTTCAGTAAAAGAAGCCGGCTCGTTTTTTCGACAAGTGATAGTTTCAGTTGTTGTACTGCTGCTGGTTTATTCAGTCTATGCCATGAATGCGGCTCAGGATCAGCTTCCTCAACTCATGCAGGAGTTTAATCAGCTACAGCAGCAAGGCTCACAGGCAAACACGGCCAGAATGCAGGAGTTGTATTTGGAGATTATGCGTATTCAAAACGATACGTCTTTTTTAAAGCAAATCACTAAGGGATACAGGTGGGCGGTTCATGATATGGCTATGGGAAGTTATAAGCAGATTCAAGATATTGAGCAACAGGTGAATTCAGGAAGAATAAAGCCACTTACTTTAGATGACAAGAGATCATATAAAATATCTACATATTCTTATCTAAAATATTTGATAGACAATACACCTGATACAGCTGTTATACTTCTACCGCCTTATTCTGTGACCGGAGATCGCAGTCAGTACAATTTTCTTCACAGCTCAGAATGGGTGGAGTATTTTATTTATCCCCGAATGTGTATCTCTGAAGATGCCCGGGATATGTTTCCGGATGTTTATCAAAAAGTTACTCATGTTGCTGTGGTTGATTCATGGGGTTATCAGAAACTAAGATATCCTGTGCAAAGTGCGGCACGTGAAGCTGTTTTTCCAATTAATCGCCCTTAATCTATGTTGCTTGCCGGATTGTCTCTTTTATTGCTTGCCGGATTCTCGTTAGTCTGGCGGATTTCGCGGAACTTCGGAATTTGGGAGGATATTGGGTATAGCATGCTTAGTGGTGTCGGACTCTCAACCTTTTTGATGTTTTTTTATGATGTATTTGGTATTCCTATAACTGCCTTCAGCCTGAGTCTTGGATTGGTCTGTGTTACGATTGTTTGCTTTGCTTCTGTGAGCCGGATGGCGGAAGCCTGGAGCCAGTGGATTAAAAAAATAAATATCAAAGCGTCTGATGTTCAATTGCCTGCATTACTTCTGATGTTATTGTTGGCCTGGCTGGTTTATATTATTTCCGTAAAGTGTCTTTTCTGGCCTCCGGCAGAGCATGACACGATAGGGTCGTTTGATAAATTAGGGCGCGTAATTGCTATGGAAGGAAAACTAAAGGTGAGCTTATTTGACTATCATGTTGAGGGGGCCGGGGGAGTATATCCTCCTCTCCTTCATGGTTCTTATGCCTATGTCTATCTTTTTGGGGCAGAGACATCCAAGCTCATGAATACCTGGTTTTATCTTGCACTTATCACTTCGTTTTTTGGGATTTCGCTTCGTCTTTGTAATCAATCTCTGGCTGCATTACTTACATTGGTTTTTGCGCTGACCCCTGAGTTGTATGCCCATGCAGCACTAACGCTCGGCAATATGCCTGCTGCAGCTTATACAGCCATTGCTGTCATGGCGTTAGGAGCCTGGAGAGAGGGGGAAAGGGCTGAATATCTGTTTTTGAGTGCACTTATGATGGGCATGACCCTTTGGATCAGAGGAGATACGATCATTTTTTTACCGGCAGCCATGATTTTATTGCTTCCGGTTATCGTAAAAGGACGTTTTTTCAGCCGCATTGTGCTTGCGGTTTTTTTAATGATTTTACCTTTCATTCTCTGGAATCTGTATCTGAAATTTAAGTTGCAGACCGGGCAGGGCGGAAGGTTTAGTTTTGATCAGGGCTACCAGGCAGAGAAGTTAAGCCTGATGTTTGGATATTTGAAGGCCATGTTATTCGGCGGCACTTATGGTAAGATAGATGGAGGACAATTATATGGAATTACATTCTATGTGTTTTACCTCTCTCTTTTCGCGAGTTTTTTATTGCTGCTGTTCAAGAGGGTTAAATTTAGTTTGAGCACACTTACTGCTACTGCAGCTTTTATGATTTCACTGGCAGCTTATTTTGCAGTGTTTTATTTTATTGATGAAAGAAAACAGGCGGCCCCAATAGATTCATTGATGTCCAGTTCATTCAAAAGAGGTTTGTTTGGCTTTTTACCTTTAGCACTTTTTGCGGCGATGCAACTTCCGGCCGGACAGATGCTTAGTCACTTTCTGGATCGGTTCATGGGCGTTAGGAAATGATACGGAGGGCCATCGGTTTTCTGATATGTATTGTTTCGTGCCAGGTTACGGCAGCTGCTGCAGAATGGATTTCCATCTGGGGCTTGGCTCAGGAGTCGAGGGCGGGTAAGTCGGTTAAAGTAACAACAGCCGGAAGTATTTATTTTCTGGGATCATCCAATGATTCGCTAAACAATTTTGATTTGGTGTTAAGCAGGCTCGATGCTAACGGAAATCTACTTTCTGAATGGCGTTACGGAACACCTTATACCGATCAGGGGAATTATCTATGTCTTTCTGATGCCGGCACCCTGGTTGCAGTGGGAGAGACTGACAGCGCCGGAAGAACAGGTTTTTTCTTTATGGAGTTTGACAGCCTGGGCCAGCTCATACGTTTCAATCGATTTGATCAGTCGCTTGGCAGGGAGTCGCTGAAGTACATTGAATCAGTGCCGGGCGGAGGTTATATCGCATGTGGGTTTGCAACTCAATCAGATGGTTCATCCAATGATTTTCTGATCGTGCGATTTGATGCCGCCGGGCAATTGATCTGGAAGAAGCAGTATGGATTCTCCGGCAATGATTATGCGCAGGTGATCCGGCCCGTTTCTACCGGCGGATTTATCGTGAGCGGAGACAGCTGGCAGGGATCAGATTATGATGTATATCTCCTAAGACTGGATGAACAGGGAGATGCCGTTTGGGATCGGATTATTGGTGATGCCAACTACAACGGAAATCAGTTTGTTCTGGAGGAGAATTCCGGCTCATTTTTTGTGATTGGGGAGTCTACTCTGGTCGGTCAGACCGGTTTTGATATTTACCTGAGTCGGGTTAATGCAGAGGGCGATGTTCTCTGGAAAAAATATATGGGTGCAGGAGGGACAGAGGCCGGTTTTTCAGCTTTGCAGTTGTCAGGTGGAAATATTTTGATTGCGGGGTACACCAACAGTTTTAGTTTGAATTCGGCGCTCAATTTCTTTCTGCTCGAGACGGATACCGTCGGAAATTGTATTGGGCTGAGTTTTTTTCCTGATACCGTTCCTTCGATTCCGTATGATCTTCAGCCGGCGGGCGACGGAAAGTTTCTGCTGGCAGGCAGTTCGGGAAATCGCTTTTGTTTGATCAAAACCGATGCAGGCGTTTACACGGATGTGTTTTCGGTCATTGATGGAATTGATTTTAGGGATGTCGCTTCTACTTCTGTTGTCGTATATCCCAATCCGTCTTCCGGCTCGATGATGTACAGCGGATTTGAAGCCGGGCGTCTTCAACTGATTGATTTTTCGGGGCAGCTGGTGCGGGAATGGCATACTGAAAGCGGAAGCGGACAGCAGGATCTGCGGGGACTGAATCCCGGTTTATACCGCATTTTTCAACCAGATAAGGCCTGGTCTGTTTCTCTGATGCTTCTTCCGTGTTTTTAAAGGAGCATATACGCTGATTTTTAGTTTAAATTCGCGGTCTTATGCAATACAAACGCATTCTTTTAAAGCTGAGCGGAGAGTCGCTGATGGGCAATAAGCAATTTGGCATTGATGCTCAGAAAGTAATGGAATATGCCCTGGAGATCAAAGAAGTAGTTGAGATGGGTGTAGAAGTTGCCATCGTGATTGGTGGCGGCAATATTTTCAGGGGTATTCAGGCGGCAGACAATGGAATTGACCGAGTGCAGGGCGATTACATGGGGATGCTGGCCACGGTGATCAACGGGATGGCCTTGCAAAGCGGTTTAGAAAAGGTAGGAGTTTATACCCGTTTGATGACGGCCATTGAAATGAAAGAAGTGGGAGAGCCGTTCATCAAGCGTCGTGCAGTAAGGCATCTTGAGAAAGAGCGTGTTGTAATTTTTGGTGCGGGAACAGGCAATCCATACTTTACCACAGATACTGCTGCCGCGCTGAGGGCGATTGAGATCGGAGCCGATGTGATTCTCAAAGGAACCCGGGTGGATGGCATTTATGATTCTGATCCCGAGAAAAATCCGGAGGCCAAGCGATACGACAAGCTTACTTATCAGGAAGCCTTGGGCAGAAAACTGAATATTATGGACCTTACCGCATTTACACTATGCGAAGAAAATAATCTTCCCATCCTTGTGTTTGATATGAACAAGCCCGGTAATTTAAAGCAGTTGATGAAGGGCGAATCTATAGGCACATTAGTTACCCAATAAAACAAAACAATGGCAGACACAGATGTAAAAGCATTGCTTGCAGAGGCCAGGCAGCAGATGGATAAAGCCATCGAGCACTTTGAGTATGAGTTGAGTAAAATCCGCGCAGGCAGGGCCAGCGCTGCTATGCTCGACGGCATAGAAGTTGATTCCTACGGTGCCAAGACACCCCTCAATCAGCTGGCCAATGTATCTACACCGGATGCACGCACGCTTTCCATTCAGCCATGGGATAAGTCTTTGCTGCAGCCGATAGAGAAGGCTATCCTGATGGCCAATATCGGCCTCACACCTCAGAACGACGGAAAGATTATCCGTTTGAATGTTCCGCCGCTCACAGAAGAGCGCAGAAAGGATCTGGTGAAGCAGTCGAAGGCAGAGGCCGAAAACTGCAGAATTTCACTGCGAACCATTCGCAGAGATATTCTGGAAAGGGTGAAGAAGATGCAAAAAGACGGATTGCCCGAGGATACAGCCAAGAAGACCGAGACGGATGTTCAGAACATCATCAATGATTTTTCTGCCCGTGTGGACAAGCACATTGAGGTGAAGGAGAAGGAGATCATGACGGTCTGATTTGTGTTTGCAGGCAGAATTGTTCCTGCTTTACCAAAGGGTTTGCGTTGGCCGCAATTATATAATATATATACATATTATGTATATTATATTTTTCTTTGTTAATGTTTCTTCATGAATTGGGGCGCCTCTCCCCGCCTGCAGGCTTTTCCTTCAATATTAACTAAGTCTTAGGCGGGTAGCCGGGTGTTGCGGGGGTTCCGTGGCGTGCTGTAGGGGCGAGTAGGGGGCGAAAAATCTTCCGCCCTTACTTACCGCCTCTACAGCACGCCACCCGGCTGGCCGGCCCCTTCACCCCCTGGCGCGGGCTTTCGATTTGGTGGCGATACTGTCCCAAAAATGTGTGTAAAAAAGAAGGGTCTCCTATTGGTGTTCTAATCGCTAAAAAAGAACCAACATATGAAAACCTTACAATTCTCGTGACATCAAATCTCTGTAATTTTTACTGAAGGTGCTGGTTCCGTGGACGGGTAGAATCAGATATCGATTTTCTCTTTAGAAGCTCCTATGCGAGTAGAAAGGGAGGAACACAATTTGCTTACATAAGAGCCTCCGGCATCGCCCCAGACATTATAAATTATTTTTCTTGATTTAATACATCCAGAACATCCAAGAGATTTTGGGGTAAATGATTTGTTGAGATATCCCAGATGATTTCATAATCAATGCCAAAGTATTCATGAGAAATTCTGTTCCTTAAACGATACATTTCTTCCCAAGGAATATTCGGATACTTATGCTTTATCTGATCCGGTAATTTTTTACTGGCCTCGCCGATAATTTCAAAATTTCTTATGACGGCATCCACCGTTTTGTAATCCCATTTAAAGTGCTGAAAATCGAGTCCGAGAAGATACTCCTGAACCCTCTGCATGGATAATACCATATCCTCTAAGTATAAGATAGGATCTCTCTCCCCTGTTTTCAAACGAACTTAACTTGGGTTAAAATTGATTTTTTAATTCGCTCTTTAAGTGCATTTTCAGTAACAAGATCAACACTTAAACCCATTGAGGTTTCCAGAAATTTTTCAAGTAAAAAAAAGTCCCATCCAATAGGTTGAGAAAACTCAACGAGTAAGTCAAGATCACTGTTTTGACTTTGACGGCCTGAAGCATAAGAACCGAAATAGCCAATGCGGGAAACGTGAAACTTTGATGAAAGTTCGGGCTTGATTTGTTTGAGCTTAAGTTCTATGTCCTTGGCGGTCAACACAATTACAAAATAACTAAATTTTTTGTCTATCCCCTCCTGAAATCTACTAGATATTATTTATAAGATTTAGCCCTGAGACAATGTCTAAGCGATTTAACAGCTGCTTCGGTGTTTGAAACGAAATGCTGCGTGAGGGACAGCAGCGGAAAGCCCGCAGCGGAGTGCAGCGCAGCGAGGACTTGCAGCGTATGGCCCGACCCCCGGCCTGCGGTTAAATGTTTGATTTGAAATGAGCGCATTGGCCGGGCCGGGGGGCACGCCCAAGTACATGTTAAATCAGTGAAAATGCAATTGCCCAATCCCTGACAGCAGCATCAGTAGGCCAGGTTGGGGCCAAGCCATTTTTCTGTTTCGCTCACAGACATGCCGGTATTTGCAGCATGCTCTTCAAGCTGGTCTTTGCCAATTTTTCCTACACCAAAGTATTGAATATCGGGATGTGCAAAGTACCAGCCACTGACAGATGCGGCGGGGTACATGGCATTGCTTTCCGTGAGCCGTATGCCGCTGTTTTCTTCTACCTGAAGAACAGACCAGATGTCGGGTTTTCCGGTATGGTCGGGACAGGCGGCGTATCCCGGAGCGGGACGGATGCCTTGGTATTTTTCGCGAATCAGCTCTTCAAGACTCAAGTTTTCATTCGGCTCATAGGCCCAGAATTCTTTGCGCACTTTGAGGTGGAGGAGTTCTGCCAGAGCTTCTGCGAGTCTGTCGGCCAGTGCTTTGAGCAGAATAGATCGGTAGTCGTCATGTTCCTTTTCAAATTCTGCCAGTTTGGTTTCAATGCCGAAGCCGGCAGAAACGGCAAAGGCGCCTATAAAATCTGATATATGATCTTTCTTAAACTGTTCAAGAGGACGGATGTAATCTGCAAGACAGGCGTTGTGGCCTTTTCCATCTTTATCTGATTGCTGACGCAGGAAATGGAAACGATGGAACACTTCTTTGCTGTCGTTGAGCAGCATAACGGTTTCGTTTTCAGAGACGGCAGGAAAGATACCCAGCACCGCTCTTGCCTCGAGCCAGTTTTCACGAACAATCAGGGCGAGCATTTCCTGTGCGTCGCGGTAAAGTTTTTTTGCTTCCTCGCCATAGCGTGGGTGCTCCAGGATTTTCGGGAAGGTACCGGACATTTCCCAGGTAGAGAAGAAGGGGCTCCAGTCGATGTAAGGAATGATTTCTTCGATCGGCCAGGACTTCCACACTTTTATACCACTGAAGGCCGGAATGGCAGGAGCGTATGAGTTCCAGTTTGGTTTTACTTTATTGTTCCGCGCTTCCTGCAGGCTGAGGTATTTTACATCCGGTTTACGGCCGAGGTATTCGGATCTGATTTTATCATATTCATTTGAGACCTCAGCCGAGAAATTGCTTTTCTGTTCTTCCGAGAGCAGGCTGCTGCATACGGTCACGCTTTTGGAAGCATCATTGACATGTACTACTGCATGGCTATAAGCGGGAGAAATTTTAACGGCTGTATGGATTTTGGAGGTGGTGGCCCCGCCAATGAGCAGAGGGATTTTAAAGCCCTGCCTTTCCATCTCTGCGGCCACATGAACCATTTCATCGAGAGAAGGGGTGAGGAGTCCGCTGAGGCCGATGATATCAGCTTTTTCTTCACGGGCTCTGTTCAGTATTTTTTCGGCCGGCACCATAACGCCGAGATCAACGATGCGGTAGTTGTTGCATGCCAGTACTACGCCCACGATGTTTTTGCCTATGTCGTGCACGTCGCCTTTCACGGTTGCGAGCAGCACTGTTGGCTGGCTGGAGGATGCTTCTGTTTTTAGCGCTTCAAGAAAAGGAGTAAGATAGGCCACAGATTTTTTCATGACCCTTGCACTTTTCACTACCTGTGGCAGAAACATTTTTCCCTGTCCGAATAGTTCGCCGACCACATTCATTCCATCCATGAGCGGACCTTCTATGATATGGAGTGGGTGGTTGTATTTGAGCCGTGCTTCTTCGGTATCCTGATCTATGTAATCGGTGATGCCGTTGATGAGTGCATATTCGAGGCGTTTTTCAACGGGAAGGCCTCGCCATTCTTCGGTTCTTGCTATGGCTTTTTCTCCTGCTTTTACGGTTTCGGCAAAGGCAAGCAGCGCATCGGTTGCCTGTTCATTGCGATTCAGCACAACGTCTTCCACTTTTTCGCGGAGCTCGGCGGGGATATTGTCGTAAACGCCCAGCTGTCCGGCATTCACAATACCCATGTCCATACCCGCCTTGATGGCGTGGTAGAGGAAGACGGTATGCATGGCTTCTCGCACGGGTTCATTGCCTCTGAAGGAGAATGAAACATTGGAGACGCCACCGGAGATTTTGCTGTACGGAAACTTTTCTTTCAGTTTTCTTGTGGCTTCAATAAAGGCTATGGCGTATGCATCGTGTTCTTTGATACCTGTAGCAATAGCAAATATGTTTGGATCAAATATGATATCCTCGGCAGCAAAGCCTGCTTTTTCGGTGAGCAGTTGAAATGAGCGTGAGCAGATTTCTATTTTTCTTTCAATGGTATCGGCCTGCCCTTCTTCATCAAAAGCCATAACCACTACGGCAGCGCCATATTGGTGAAGCAGTCTGGCTTGTTCGAGGAATTTTTCTTCACCTTCTTTCAGTGAAATAGAGTTCACGATTCCTTTGCCTTGCAGACATTTCAGTCCGGCTTCAATGACGGACCATTTGGAGGAGTCGATCATGATGGGCACCCTTGCGATATCGGGTTCTGCAGCGAGCAGATTCAGAAATTTCTGCATGGCTTCTTCGCCATTCAGCATACCTTCATCCATGTTGATGTCGATGATCTGTGCACCGTTGTCAACTTGTTCTTTGGCTACGCTGAGGGCTTCATCATATTTGTTTTCGAGGATGAGGCGTGCAAACTTTCTTGAGCCGGTTACATTGGTTCGTTCGCCTACATTGACGAAATTGGTTTCGGGAGTAATGGTAAAGGCTTCCAGTCCGGCGAGCTGGGTAAATCTTATGGGTTTTTTCTTTTTGCGAGGAGGGTATTTGGAAGCCAGCCCGGCGAAGTATCGGATATGGTCGGGGGTAGTTCCGCAGCAGCCGCCGATGATGTTGACGAATCCGCTGGACAGGAAATCTTCTACCTGGGTTCCCATGATTTCCGGGGTTTCATCATAACCGCCGAATGCATTGGGAAGGCCTGCATTGGGGTATGCGCTCACCCACACATCGGCCGCATTGGATAAGGTTTCGATATAGGGTCTCATGTCTTTGGCACCGAGTGCGCAGTTGAGACCGATGGAAAACAGTCCGGCATGTTTTACCGATATCCAGAATGCTTCGGTAGTTTGGCCTGAGAGGGTTCGTCCGCTGGCGTCGGTGATGGTTCCCGAGACCGATACGGGCAGATTTGTTCCTTTCTCTTCCTGTACTTTTTGAATGGCGAACAGAGCGGCTTTGCAATTGAGCGTATCGAAGACTGTTTCTACGAGCAGCCAGTCGGCGCCTCCATCAATGAGGCCGCGGGTTTGCTCGGAGTAGGCATCTACGAGTTCATCGAAGGTGATGGCCCGAAAGCCCGGGTTATTGACATCCGGGGAGATGGATGCGGTTCGGTTGGTGGGGCCGAGAGCGCCTGCTACGAATCTTGGTCTGGAGGGATCTTCAGCTGTGATTTCGTCGGCTGCAAGACGTGCCAGGCGTGCACCTTCAAAATTAATGGCATACGCCTGACTTTCGAGTTTGTAGTCGGCCTGGGCGATCCAGGTACCGCTGAAGGTATTGGTTTCAATGATATCGGCACCGGCCTTCAAGTATTGCAGATGGATTTCTTTAATGATGTCCGGTCTGCTCAGATTAAGGAGATCGTTGTTTCCTTTCAGATCGCAGGAATGGTCTGCAAACAGATTTCCTCTGAAGTCTTTTTCGCTGAGCTGATAACGCTGGATCATGGTACCCATGGCGCCATCGAGGACGAGGATTCTTTGGCTAATGGCTTCCTGCAGAAGTTGGATTCGCTGGTTCATGTATTTGTTTTAAGGCTTTGAATCCCAAGGTTACGGCCTTTGGGTTTTGCTGCTTAATCGGAAAGAGAGAGAGGATCTCACTTATCTTTTCCTGCCTGGTTAGGGCGGACTAGGATTTGGCACCTGCGTTTGTGGTTGCCAAGACGTCTGCGGGCCTAATCCCTCGGTCTTTCTCGATAAGCTGGGCAGACCGGCTGATTACCGGTCATTCAAAGAGCGGTGCAAATATATATAAGTTTAGCTTGTGCTGCCTGATTTGATCTTTTAGAGGAATCGGTGCAGTTATATTTGAATTCTTAATGGTTTCAAAGTTTCTTTGCTGGTGGTATGAAAGTAACTGAACATTTGAGCCGCGCAGACGGTAGAACACTTTTTAGTCTGGAAGTTCTTCCCCCGGTAAAGGGAGGAAACATTGATGAGCTGGTAAAAGTGATAGAGCCGCTAATGGAGTTTAAACCGCCCTTCATAGACGTCACCTATCACCGGGAAGAAATTATCTATAAGCGCAGGCCGGATGGTTTTATTGAGGAAATTCCATTGAGAAAGAGACCGGGAACTGCCGGAATATGCGCTTCATTGAAGGCAAGATTCAATGTAGATACTGTGCCTCACCTTATTTGTAAGGGTTTTACTAAAGAGGAAACGGAAGATGTTTTGTTTACTCTGCACTATCTCGGCATCAACAATGTTCTTCTTTTGCAGGGTGATCCTGACAAAGGAGTGAAGCTCAGTGCAGCCGATAAAATTGGTCATATATATGCCTCTGAGTTAGTTAGTCAGGTGTCTAATCTGAACCGCGGCAAGTTTTTGCATGACGAGACAGAAAACAGCATGAAAACAGATTTCTGTATTGGTGTAGCCGGTTACCCTGAAAAGCACTTTGAATCGCCTAACCTGCAAACCGATCTCAAATGGCTGAAACACAAGGTAGATTGTGGTGCCGATTACATCGTAACACAAATGTTTTTTGATAATAAGAGATTTTTCAAATTTGTGGAAGCCTGTCGTGCAGCGGGAATTACAGTCCCTATCATTCCCGGATTAAAGCCTCTCACCAGCAGGAAACAGCTCAATGTTTTGCCCAGAATTTTTCACATAGATATTCCTCAGGATCTGGTAGATGCAGTGGAGCGGTGCAAGGATGATAAGGCTGTGAAGGAAGTGGGAGTTGAGTGGGCTATCGGGCAGTCGAAGGAGCTTAAGGATGCGGGAGTACCCTGTCTTCATTATTACACCATGAGCCGCAGTGAGGAGACCATTCGAATTGCGCGGGCGGTGTTTTGATTCCGGGTTTTGAGTGGGAAGTTAAAAGTCAAAAGTCGAAAGTTAAAAGTAGAATGCGAAAAGTTTAAATTTTTTAAAAATGTGAAACAATAAGCAGAGAGTTGATAAGTTTGTTTTATGCCTATAGAACGATTTGAAGATATCAAGGCATGGCAAAAGTCAAAAGATTTATCGGTTGCTATTTACCGTTCGTTTGAGAATAGCAGAGATTTTGGGTTTAAAGATCAGATTCAGCGGGCTTCTGTTTCTGTAATGAATAATATCGCTGAGGGCTTTGAGCGGAAAGGGAATAAAGAGTTTGCTTATTTTCTATACGTTGCAAAAGCCTCCTGCGGAGAGGTTCGCTCAATGCTCATTCTTGCCAAAGAACCAGGCAAATTAGAGGAGAAGGAATTTGCACTGCTTTTTAAGCAGGCTGAAGAAGTTTCAAAAATAATCTCCGGCTTTATCAAAGTACTCTGAGGAAGAACTCCCCTGATCTACACTTTCAAACTTTCTACTTTCAAACTTTTTACTTTCTACTTTCAACTTTCTACTCCCCCACGATCCATATTTTTAAGTCTAAAAGGTATTTAAATGTATATCTCAGGGCTTTTGCAGCATCTCTCCGCAGGATTTACAGGTACGCGCTGACTCATCCTGCCAGAAAGCATCCATCACCTGAGGCAGATCCTTTACAATATCATTCACGGGAATACGGGCTTCATGCAACAATGCATTGCACTTTTCACAATACCATTGAAATCCGTCCTTTGTGCCCGGTGGTCTTTTGATTTCTACCACCAGACCCACAGAGCCTTCTGTTCTGCGTGGTGAATGAGGTACATTCGGGGGAAGCAGGAAGATATCTCCTTCGCTCAAAGGAATATCCCGGGGAACACCTTCTTCCATGATTCTTACGGTGATGTTTCCTTCCAGCTGATAAAAGAACTCTTCAGTGGAGTTTACATGGAAATCCTTGCGGCTGTTGGGTCCGCCCACCACCATGATGATGAAGTTTTCGTTGTCGCGGTAAACAACCTGATTCATCACAGGCGGTTTGAGCAGATGACGATGTTCATCGATCCATTGCCTGAAGGGAAAAGGATTTTGAATGGCCATGTCTATTTTTCTTAAGTTTGAAACGCATCTAAAGTAGTATAATAAACCGATGGCAGCGATACTGGAAGGACGTAATGCACTTGTTTCGGGCGGGAGCCGCGGCATAGGCCGGGCCACTGCCCTCAAGCTGGCTTCAATGGGCGCCAATGTGACCATCACCGGTCGCGATGAGCAGGCTTTGATAGAGGCTGTAATACAGATCAATATGGTGAGTTCGCCATTTCAGCAGCACGATTTTTTCTCTGCAGATTACAGCCAGCCTGATAAGTTGCAGGCAGCCCTGCGAAGGCATCAGAAAAAAACAGGAAAGAGCTATCATATTCTTGTCAACAATACCGGCGGACCGCCAGCAGGAAGCATTCTTGAGGCAGGGGCCGAGGGTTTTATGGACGCCTTTCAGGCACATCTTATTTCCAATCATTTGCTGCTTACCACGCTTGCCGAAGGAATGAAGCAGAGTGGCTACGGGCGCGTGGTCAATATCATCTCTACCAGCGTAAAGCAACCTCTCCCCAATCTGGGTGTTAGCAATACCATTCGCGGAGCGGTGGCCAGCTGGGCTAAGACCATGGCCAATGAGCTGGCGGTCTGGGGGATTACGGTCAACAATGTATTGCCGGGGGCTACCGAGACCGATCGCCTGCAGGCTATCATTAAAAACAAAGCTCATGCTACAGCTGCCGATCCCGGGGATGTTTCTGCGCACATGAAGGCGGAGATCCCGATGAAGCGCTTTGCGCGGCCTGAAGAAATTGCAGAGGCGGTGGCCTTTTTGTGCAGTCCGGCGGCGGCATACATTACAGGTATCAATCTTCCGGTAGATGGGGGAAGAACCTCCTGTCTATGAAACACATGGAAAAAATATTAAATTATTACGGCGGGAAATTTCACGAGCCATTTGCCGGAAAGTTTCTTGACAATAAAGACCCTGCAACAGGAGAAGTATATTCTTTGATTCCCGAATCGGGAGTGGAAGATGTTGCTGCAGCCTTTGATGAAGCGCAAAAGGCTTTTCCGGTCTGGAGCCGCATGAGCGGAGAGGAGCGGGAGTACTGGCTTCAGCGGAGAGCATCAGGAATC
>CAZUHX010000012.1:12301-12514 GCA_964620795.1 uncultured Chitinophagaceae bacterium | reverse complement strand
CCTTGCGCGTGCGGTTGACATCCCCCGTGCCATCCAGAACTTTCGGTTTTTCGCCTCTGCAGCGGTGCAGTTTGCTTCAGAGAGCCACGCCATGCCCGGCAGAGCCATTAACTACACGCTCAGGCAGCCGCTTGGGGTTGTAGGCTGTATATCGCCCTGGAATCTGCCTCTTTATCTCTTCAGCTGGAAAGTGGCTCCGGCACTTGCTGCAGG
>CAZUHX010000012.1:0-12291 GCA_964620795.1 uncultured Chitinophagaceae bacterium | reverse complement strand
CGCCATACACGGCCTATCTGCTTGCCCGGCTCTGTGAAGAAATTGCTTTGCCGGCCGGAGTTCTGAATATCATTCATGGCAGTGGCGCTTCCGCGGGTCAGGCCATGGTTGAGCATCCGGGAGTGAAAGCTATTTCTTTTACAGGAGGGACAATCACCGGCAAGAAGATCGCCGGACTTGCAGCACCTGCACTGAAGAAATTATCACTTGAACTGGGCGGAAAAAATGCAGCTCTGGTCTTTGCAGATGCCGATTTTGAATATACGGTGAGAGAGACGGTGCGCGCTGCATTTTCCAATCAGGGAGAAATATGTCTTTGTGGATCCAGGATTTATATTGAAAAAAGTATGTATTCAAAATTCCGCGAAAGATTTGTTGAACTGAGTCGTGAATGGAAGCCTGCCGATCCCATGCAGGATGAAAGCAGGATGGGTGCGCTGGTTTCTGAATCCCATCTGGAAAAAGTGTTGGGATATGTCAGGCTTGCCGAGCAGGAAGGCGGAAAAATTCTTTCGGGCGGCAAGAGAATGCAGCTAGAGGGGAGATGTGCGGGCGGTTACTTTATGGAACCGGTGGTGATTGAGGGTCTGCCTCAGGATTGCCGTACACAGCAGGAAGAAATTTTTGGTCCTGTAGTTACGCTCAGTTCATTCGAGACAGAGGGTGAAGCTCTTGCGCTGGCCAATGATGTTGATTACGGATTATCTGCTACCTTATGGACGAAAGATGTGGGAAGGGCGCACCGCATGGCGGAACAATTACAATGCGGTATTGTTTGGGTAAACACCTGGCTGATGCGCGATCTCAGAACTCCCTTCGGAGGAAGCAAAGCTTCGGGAATAGGGCGTGAAGGAGGCTGGGAAGCCATGAGATTTTTTACCGATCCTAAAAATGTATGTATAAAATATTAATTATAAAACAATGAATTTGTTTATGGGTCTTTTAAGCAGAGCTGTTGCTTGTCTTACTTTTATCGCGCTGCTGCTCACCGGAGTTCAGTCTTGCAAGACCGGAGGTATGGGTTTGGGCAGAAAGCAGGTTAAAATGGTGCTTGATACCATGGAGGTTACCGTTTCCAGAAATCCCGTTTACCGGGCGTCGGAAACAAGGGTGGCAGATCTCACGGAAGTGAAACTTTTTCTTGAGCCCGATTTTTCCACTGAAACCATGAAAGGTTTGGCAACATTGAGATTGAAACCATATTTCTATCCTACTGACAGTTTGATTTTAGATGCTAAAAAATTTAATATAGAAAAGCTTTCTCTGCTACGCGGATCAGATACCATTCCACTGATGTATGATTATCTGGATTCTCTGCAACTCAGGATTAAACTAGACAGAACCTATCAATCAAGCGAGACATTTGAGCTATTGATCGGCTACCGCGCAAACCCCAAAGCATTTTCAGGCGGCAGTCAGGCCATTACTTCCGATAAGGGGCTTTACTTTATCAATGCCTCAGGAAAGGATTCTTCCAAGCCGGTTCAGCTCTGGACACAGGGAGAAACAGAAGCGGCCAGCGCCTGGTTTCCCTGTATTGATAAGCCCAATGAAAGATGTATTCAGGAGCTAACGGTGGTTTGTCCGGACAGCTTCCAATCTCTTTCAAATGGTTTATTCATCCGTTCAGTTAAACTCACAGATGGCAAAAGGGCCGATACATGGAAGATGGATCTTCCGCATGCGCCTTATCTTTTTATGCTTACACTGGGGAAATTTCATGTAGAAAAGGACCGCTGGCGCAATATACCTGTGGAGTATTGGGTAGAGCCGGAATATGCCGGTGTGGCCCGCAAGATTTTTGGCTACACGCCTGAAATGATGGAGTTTTATTCAAAAAAACTTAAATACAACTATCCCTGGCCCAAATACACTTCTGTGATCGTGCGCGATTATGTGAGTGGAGCCATGGAGAACACTTCAGCATCTTTATTCGGTGAGTTCATGCAACGCAGCAGTGCCGAGTTAATGGATGAAAACCATGAAGACATTGTGGCTCATGAATTGTTTCATCAGTGGTTCGGCGATCTCGTGACTTGTGAGTCTTGGTCAAATCTCCCGCTGAATGAGTCTTTCGCCACCTATGGCGAGTATTTGTGGAATGAGTACAAGCATGGGAAGGAATATGCAGATCACTATCATCTGGAATACCGCGACAAGTATTTGGAAGAAGCAGAATATCGGCCGCGACAGCTGATCAGGTATTATTATGAAGACAAGGAAGATATGTTTGATGCACACAGCTATGAAAAGGGCGGTCAGATTTTGCATATGCTTCGCAGAGAGATAGGAGATGATGCTTTTTTTGCAGGGCTGAACAAATACCTTCAGAAAATGCAGTTCTCATCGGCCGAGGTTCATGATCTTCGTTTGAGTTTTGAAGAAGTGTGCGGCAGAGATCTTCAGCCATTTTTTAATCGTTGGTTTCTGGCCAAGGGGCATCCGGTGTTTGAAGTAGAATACAGTCAGGAAGGAGATGTCGTGCGTGTTAAAGTCAATCAGACCCGGGAGTCTTCGGAAGGTCCCGCTTATGTGCTCAATGGATACTGGCAGATACAGACAACAGACACTGCTTATCTCATGCCTCTGTGCATTAAACGCAGAAACGAGACATTTGAAATTAAAGTGAAAGGAAATATGTTGTTTGCTGATATAGATCCTGAAAGGCAATGGCTTGCAGAGCGCAAGGATAAGCGTTCTCAGGAGCAGCAATATCGCTTGTTTACATCCTCTTCCTTTGTAGGAAACAAAGCAGATGTTTTGCGTGCGATGTCGGAAGTGAAAGGCAAGAGCGAATGGAAAGACCGTTTATTTGAATCTGCGCTGAAAGATTCAGTCTGGGCGATTCGTTTGCGGGCACTTGATGCCATTGGTTATCAGGAAGTTTCAGACAGTCTGATTTCCCGGGTAGCAGAATTGGCCAATTCAGATCCGTCTGCTGCTGTGCGGGCTTTGGCAGTGCAGTGGCTGGGAGATTCCAAGAAGCAAGATCTAAAGACCATTTATCTACAGGCTTTGAAAGATGGTTCTCCGAGAACTCAGGCACGCGCTTTGATTGCGCTTCGCGACATTGATTTATCAGGGGCTGTAAAGCAGGCTGATATGTTGCGTTCGGTTAATCTGAGCGACATCAATGATGCAGTATCACGGGTATATGCCATGACCGGCGATACGCAATATGTTTCAGTGATCAAGGCCCGTTTAATCAATTCTTACATCAAAGGAAGAGAGAAACAGACTACCGGTTTATTTGCATTGATGGTTCGCTTGCCCGAGGCGACTTTCCGCGCAGAGCTTGCATGGGCAAAAGAGTTTTTCACTAGTCCGGCTGCGCCTTACCGATTAGAATACAAATCGCTTTTGCAAAATCTGGATTTATATGCAACTCAGATACTTGCAAAGACAGACGGCAGCGACAAGCCCATGATTGAAAGGATACGCAAGGTGAAGACCATATTGCAGGAGGAGCTCAAGCCCTACCGCAAACTGAACGATTGATCCAGACAGCTTTTGTGCTAATATCCAAGACTGATCCGGAAAGGTTCAGTGTAGGGTAAAACAAGCTTGACTACATGAAAAGAAAGTCACTTCTTTACTTTCCTTCGCCCGCAGAAGCTGAAGCAGACGGGTTTCTTGCAATCAGTCTGGAACTTAATCAGCCCTTGCTTGATGAAGCATATCAAAATGGCATTTTCCCCTGGTATGAGGACGGTGGAATGTTTTTCTGGTATGCGCCTCATCCCCGCTTTGTTTTGTTCACCTCAGAAGTACATGTGTCGGCCAGCAGCAGAAAGCAAATGCGGAAGAATTTGTTCCGATTTACCATTAACCATGCATTTGACAGAGTTATTGAATGTTGCCGCAATCAGGAGCGTGCAGAAGGGCAGATTTGCTGGATTTCTGATGCTTTTGTTGAGGCCTACCGCAGAGCCCATCAAAGAGGTAAATGCATCAGTGTTGAGGCCTGGAACAGTAAAGATCAGCTGGTGGGCGGTTTTTATGGAATGGTTTGCGGAAATGTTTTTTGCGGAGAGAGTATGTTTCATCTCGAAAGCAATGCCGGGCGACTAGCCATGATCTGGTTTTGTCTGAATGCCGGATTCCGACTCATAGATTGTCAGATGCCATCTGATCATATGAAAGCACTGGGAGGAAGAGAGATTCCTTTGGCCGAATATCTTGCTATTCTGGATGAAGGCCGGTCTGTAAGTACAGTATGATATTTTTGTCAGGCTTTCCTCAGATGCAATGCCTTGGGCCGTGTAAATGCCCTCAGGCCGGCATGAGAAAGCGTAGCTCCGATACCCGATTGTTTTCTTCCGCTCCAGGGAAGAGCGGCGCTGACCCGATCGCAGCAATTCCAGTAGCCGGTGCCTGAATCTGCCGATTCCAAAATGGTTCTCGCACGCTTTTCATCAGCGCTGTAAACAGCGCAGCTAAGGCCGTATTTGGTGTCTTTCATCAATGCAGCAGCTTGAAGATCATTGCTCACTTTCATGATTCCGATGATGGGGCTGAAAGATTCTTCCTGCATCACCTTCATGTCATTAGTCACTTTCAGCAAAACAGTGGGAAGAAAATAATTTCCTTTCCCTTCAGCTGCTTTTCCGCCCAGTGCAACTACAGCACCTTTCTCAACAGCATCACTGATTTGATCTTTGAGAACTTCTATCTGCGCTTTGCGGGTGAGAGGTCCGATGTAAACATTTTCCGCGTCTGGAGCCCCCATAATGTATGATTGTACCTCCGTTACAAACTCATCTATAAATTCATCATATATTTTTTCGTGCACATAAATCCGTTCAACAGAACAGCAGCTTTGGCCATTATTGTAAAAGGCACCATCGGCGATTCCCGCTGCTGCGCTCTTCACATCTTTCACATCATCTGCCACATAGACAGGATCTTTGCCACCCAGTTCAAGCTGACAGGGAACCATGTGTTTTGCCACTTTTTCATAGATGATCTTTCCCGTGGCCCAGGAGCCTGTAAAGTAAAAGCCATTGAAAGGCAGTGAGGTAAGTATTTCTCCGGCATCTTTTCCTCCGATCACGGTTTGAAAAACATTTTCGGGTACTCCTGCCTCATAAAGCAGAGCGGCAATATGCTTGCCGGTAAGTGAGGCAAACTCAGAGGGCTTATACAACACGGCATTGCCTGCAATGAGTGCAGGAACAAAAACATTTACGCCAACCAGATATGGATAATTCCATGCGCTGATGTTGCAGATTACACCCAGCGGTTCATAATGAATCAGCTCACGCATATTATCATCTGCAAACATTTCTTCGGGACTCAGGTATTTTGAAGCATGGGCTGTGAGCCAGTTGATCCGCGTTCTTGCACCTCTGATTTCATTCACAGCCTGCTGAAGCGGCTTGCCTACTTCTTTGCTGAGTAAGCGGGCAGATTCTTCCGCTTTTTCTTCCAGAAGCGATGAGAATTTTTGCAGTATGGCGATTCTATCTTCCAGACCGAAGGCAGACCATGCCTGAGAGGCTTTTTGCAGCAATTCAAATTTTTCTGTGATCTGTTCGGCAGAATCCTCCTGCAGTTCAGCAAGCAACTCGTCTGTTGCCGGATTAAAAACTTTCATATATGTAGATTAAAACAATTTCACGAAAATGCAATTTCCGCTTGAAATGGAAGATGATTTTCTGATCAGTTTCCGAATTCGCTTAGAAACTTAATACGGATGAGCTGAAGATCTTCTTTTTCCAAACCTTCATCTTTGAATTCCTCATAAACTTCCTGTAGGGAGTCTGATTCAGATTGCCTGAAAAAATCAAGTATGTATCCCAGCATTTCCTCATCCACCAGTTCATCAATGGCATAACTGATATTTACTTTAGTTCCCGAGTTCACTATAGATTCAATTTCATTGATCAGCTCCAGTTTGTTTTTTCCGAGATTTCTGGCGATGTCCTCCAGCGGGAGCCTTCGGTCTATGGACTGAATGACTTTCACCTTGTCTCCTGAGCGACCGGCAACACTTTTCATCACAAAATCTTCAGGCCGCAGAATGTCATTTTCTTCCACATACTTTGAAATCAGCTCTACAAACTTGCCGCCATATCTCTCGGCTTTTCCCTTGCTTACTCCGGTGATGTGGGTAAGCTCTTCGATATTGACAGGATACTTGGTTGCCATTTCCTCCAGAGAAAAATCCTGAAAGATGACATAAGGAGGAAGATTGTGAGCCTTGCCTGTTTTTTTGCGGAGATCTCTCAACTGTTCAAGCAAATCGGGATCAACAACGCTTCTCGAAGCTGCAGAATCTTCAACTTGAACATCACTTCCGTCTTCCTCAAAATTGTGATTCAGAGCGATATTGACTTTAAACGGATTTCTAAGAAACTCCTCTCCTTTGGCCGTTATTTTCAACAGACCGTATTGCTCGATGTCTTTGTCTATCAGTCCAAGCATCATTCCATGTCTCAGAACCGAATTCCAGTAATTATCGTCATGAGAGGCACCTGCACCAAACAAGTCCATTTTATCATATCGAAAATCGGTGATCTCTTTGCTTTTCTTGCCGGTTATAAATTTTACCAGATACGGCAGATCATGATTTTCTTTCAGTGCAATCACTGCATTGATGGCTACCGACATGTCTTTTGAAACTTCAACTTTTTCTTTAGGATTGCGGCAATTGTCGCACATTTTGCCGCAGTCGGAGGCCTTGAACTCTTCACCGAAATAGTGGAGTATAAATTTTCTCCGGCATTCGGCACTTTCAACATAGGCAACGGTTTCATTGACCAGCTGAAGACCGCGTTCTCTTTCTGCCACGCTTTTGTCCCGAAGCAGTTTTTCGAGTTTTCCTATGTCCTTGTAGCTGAAGTAAACCACACAATCTCCTTCCAGTCCGTCGCGGCCGGCACGGCCGGTTTCCTGATAATAGTTTTCCAGTGACTTCGGAATATCAAAGTGGATGATGAAACGAATATCGGGTTTGTCAATTCCCATACCGAAAGCAATGGTAGCTACAATCACTTCCATTTCTTCCATCAGGAAAGCATCCTGAGTGGCAGTTCGTGTTTTGTTGTCAAGCCCTGCGTGGTATGCCGCTGCACGAATTCCGTTTACCCTGAGCACCTCAGCAAGTTCATCAGCCGTTTTTCTGTTGATCACATAGACAATACCTGATTTTCCGGATCGCTGCCTGATGTATTGCACCATGCTTCTGATCGCTGCATGCTGATTCTTTTTGGTTTTAATCTCATAAAAGAGATTCGTCCTGTTGAAAGAAGAAATGAAAATATTGGGATCTTTCAGTTCAAGCGTCTTAACGATATCGTTCTGTACTTTGGGTGTGGCTGTTGCTGTGAGCGCAACAATCGGAAACTCTTGCCCCAGTTCATTGATGATTTCACGAATTCTGCGGTATTCGGGCCTGAAGTCGTGTCCCCATTCAGAGATGCAATGGGCTTCATCTACCGCGATGAATGAAACGGTGATTTCCTGAAAGATGTCTAAGGTCTCTTGTTTGGTCAGGGTTTCGGGCGCTACATAAAGCATCTTGGTTTTTCCGCTGCGGATGTCACTGATTACTGCATTGCGTTGCGACTTGTTCAGAGAAGAGTTTAGAAAATGAGCTATATGATCTTTTTCTGAATAGTTCCTCACCAGGTCAACCTGGTTTTTCATCAGTGCAATCAGAGGAGAAATAATAATGGCCACACCTTCCAGCATCATGGCGGGAAGCTGATAGCAGAGCGACTTGCCGCCACCTGTGGGCATAATGACGAAGGTGTCTCGGCCTGCAAGGACCGAGCGAATAATTTCTTCCTGATTCCCCTTGAAGGTCGAGAATCCAAAGTATTCTGAAAGTGCTGCCGCCGGTTCGGCAGAGGCAAGAGTGTCTTTTGTTTTTTTGTTGCTGGACATGTGTGAAGAAGACAAAACGTTTGATCAGAAAGTTAATAAAAGATACTTAATTACAAAGAGCAATCCCTGTTGGTTGCAATTAAAGAATGTTCACTTAGCTTTGTACCTTAAGGATTAACATTAATTAACCCACATGAGTTCTATTTATCTGGCTATCATGGCCGGTGGAATCGGCAGCAGATTCTGGCCCCAAAGCAGAGTTTCTAAGCCCAAACAGTTTCTGGATATTCTGAATACCGGGAGAACACTCCTTCAGATGACCTATGATCGTTTTTCAGATATTATTCCGGCAGAGAATGTTTATATCGTTACATCTGCAGAATATGAAAATCTGGTTAAAGAGCAGTTGCCCATGCTGAGTGATCATCAGATTCTCCGTGAACCGGTGCGCCGAAATACTGCCCCCTGTGTGGCTTATGTTTCTGATAAGATTTTGTCTCGTGATCCACAAGCTAAAATCGTTGTTTCTCCTGCAGACCATCTGATTCTTTTTCCTGATAAGTTCAGAGAAGTTATAAAGTCAGGCCTAAGCTTCCTTGACCGGCATGATGTCTTGCTCACTCTCGGTATCAAACCTACAAGGCCCGCTACAGGATACGGATACATTCAGTTTCTTGACGGGCAAGATGATGAAACATGCTTCAAAGTCAAGACCTTTACAGAGAAGCCAACTGAAGAAATTGCGCGTACCTTCCTGAGAAGCGGCGATTTTCTATGGAATTCAGGTATGTTTATCTGGAAAGCCTCAACCATCATGCATGCGATTCGTCACCATTTGCCGGAGATCGCGGATGCATTCAGTGACGGCCATTCCTATTATTACTCGGATCGCGAAAATGCTTTTATTACCAGAGCCTACTCGGAGTGTACCAATATTTCCATTGATTATGGTGTGATGGAGAAGGCCGATAATGTATATACCATTCCGGCCAACTTCGGATGGAGCGATATAGGCACATGGGATTCGTTATATGAGGTGTATGAAAAGGACTATCTCGGCAATGCAGTTTCCGGACGGGATGTCAAAATTTATGACGCCTCAAACAACATGATTATGGTTCCCGACGGGAAACTTGTTGTTCTTCAGGGGCTCAGTGGTTACTGTGTGATCGACAACGGACAGGTACTCCTCATATGCGAACGCGCTAAAGAGCAGGAAATCAAGCAGATCACCGTTGATCTCAAAGTGGCAGGCTTAGACAAATATTTGTAATATATATATGAGTGCGCACTTGACCGGTTCTTCCAAGCTTCCCGGAGTAGGCACTACCATTTTCACTACCATGACTGCCCTGGCCAAAGAGGCCGGAGCTGTAAACCTTTCTCAAGGATTTCCGGATTTTGATCCTCATCCGGCATTAACAAGGGCAATGGCTGATGCGGCTATTCGCGGTCCTCACCATTATGCTCCGATGGAAGGTCTGCTCTCTCTCAGAGAATTGTGGGCAGAAAGAATGCATTTGCTCTATGGTGCAAATCTTCATCCCGAGTCGGATGTCACTGTGACGGCGGGTGCTACGCAGGCAATCTTTACTGCAATAACAGCCATGGTGAAACCAGGCGATGAAGTGATTCTGTTTTCGCCGGCTTATGACTGCTATGAACCTGCAGTTGTGCTCGCAGGTGGAGTTGCTGTGTATCATGAACTCAAACCTCCTCAATTCAGACCCGACTGGACTGAAGTTAGAAAACTGATCAGTCAGCGCAGCCGAATGATCATCATCAATACACCTCATAATCCTACGGCCACCGTATGGAGTGCAGCTGACATGCAGCAACTGGAGGAGCTGATTAAAGATACAGGCATCTTGATTCTGAGCGACGAAGTTTATGACAGGATCATTTTTGATGGTCTGCAGCACCACAGCGTATTGCGCTACCCCGCTCTTGCAGAAAGATCATATTGCGTTTTTTCATTTGGGAAAACATTTCACACCACCGGCTGGAAAACCGGTATGATTTGCGCTCCTGCTCAGCTGATGAAAGAGTTTAGAAAAGTACATCAGTTTAATGTGTTTAGTACCAATATTCTATCACAGTTTGCTTTTGCTCATGTACTGAAAACCGGAGAAGCCGATCAGGATCCCGCAAAGTTTTTTGCACAAAAACGCGATTATTTTGCCTCCGGTTTACAAGGCGGCAGATGGGAAATCCTGTCCTCAGAAGGAACCTATTTTATGCTCGCCGGATATCGGCATATGAGTGAAGAAAAAGATACAGATTTTGTGCTACGAATGATAAGGGAAGCAGGAGTAGCTGCCATACCTGTCTCGGTTTTTTATCATAATCATACTGATCATAGTCTGATTCGATTTTGTTTTGGGAAGAAAGAGGAGACCCTCGATCTCGCTTTAGAAAGATTAATGAAATGGATGTAAACCGGCGCTCAACACTCAGGCTGCTGATGTGTCAGACCGATATCCCATGGCAGGATCCTGAAGCCGCTTTCGAAAAGCTGAACCATTGGCTTCTATTTGCAAAATCAACGGCAGATATAATCATCCTCCCGGAAATGTTTACTACCGGTTTTACCATGACTCCGGCTCTGGTTCCGCATGAACTTTTGCTCAAAGGTCTTGAGTGGATGAAGCAGGCCTCGCGTGAAACCGGTGCAGCCGTGTGCGGTAGCCTTGCCTGGCCCGAAAATGGTAAATACTACAACCGTTTTTACTGGACTGAACCTTCCGGTAAGACTTTATATTATGATAAAAAGCATTTGTTTTCGCTCAGCAAGGAGCCGGAAGTTTACACTTCGGGAAATGAAAGTCTGCTGATAGATTTTCGCGGCTGGAAAATCAAACCCATGGTCTGCTTTGACCTGCGTTTCCCCGTTTGGTGCAGAAACAATTCCGGAACGCCTTTTGATCTGATGATTTTTGTGGCCAACTGGCCCGCAGTGCGTTCTGAGGCATGGAAGCTTTTGCTTCGTGCCCGGGCAGCCGAAAACCAGGTGTATGTTGCCGGTGTTAATCGCTTCGGAACAGATGGTAACGGTATGTATCACCACGGTGACTCACTGTTGGCTGATCCCTACGGCACAGTGCTTGATTCCATTGCCGGAGCAGAGGGAATGCTTTGGCTTGAACCGGATCTGAAAGTGATTTCGGATTGCAGAAACAAATTGCCTTTTCTTGCTTCTGCCGACCGATTTGGGTTTTTATAAATATCTTCAACCATGCCTCCCTTATTAAAAGAAAGTTCCTCTGAAGAAGAGAAAAGTACAGCACTGAAATGGTATGAGGTGCGCAATTATGTGAAAAATCTGTTTGGCAAGCGCCCCGATATCAATGCCATGCTGTTTCTTATAGGTATGAATGAACTTGGTGAAGCCAGAGAAGAATGGACCAAAGAAGAAAAACAAGATCTGATGCATGTTGCCATTTGTACCTTGTTTCAGGAAGACGGATATTTTGTTTTGAAGCAAAGGGATGAAGACGGCTGGCCCCATTACGAGCCTACTGAAAAACTACCGGCTATTTCTCTCAGAGAACAAGAGGATCTATTAAAGAAAAAGATCATATCGTATTTTGAAAATAATAATTACATATAAATTATATGATTAATAAACATATACTTCTTCTGGGAAGCGGTGAGTTGGGCAAGGAGTTTGTGATAGCCGCCAAACGGCTGGGTTTATACGTCACTGCGGCCGATTCTTATGCCGGAGCACCGGCCATGCAGACTGCCGATGCTTTTGAAGTGCTTGATATGCTGGATTCCAAGGCTCTGGATGAACTGGTGGAGCGAGTCAGACCCGATATCATTGTTCCTGAAATTGAGGCCATCCGCACTGAACGACTATTTGCCTACGAAGAAAGCGGCATTCAGGTGGTACCCTCCGCCAAAGCCGCCAATTTTACCATGAACCGCAAAGCGATCCGGAATCTTGCCGCTCATGAACTGGGCCTCCGGACTGCAAAGTTTGCTTATGCCGACAGTCCGGAATCTTTTCGTGCAGCAGTGCTCGAAATCGGCTTGCCCTGCGTGGTTAAACCCCTGATGAGTTCTTCAGGCAAGGGACAGAGTGTTCTGAGAAAGACAGAAGATATTGATCATGTATGGAATTATGCACTCGCAGGCAGCAGAGGCGATCTTCCTGAAGTAATTGTAGAAGAGTTTATTCAATTTGAATCGGAAATCACCCTGCTTACCATCACCCAGAAAAACGGTCCCGTTAGATTTTGTCCGCCCATCGGTCACCGACAGGAGCGAGGCGATTATCAGGAGAGCTGGCAGCCGGCTCTTATCCGTGAGGAGCATTTGAAGGAGGCTTGTGAGATGGCCTCTAAAGTGACTACAGCGCTCGGTGGTGCCGGGATCTGGGGAGTAGAATTTTTTCTCACAGAGCGGGGAGTTTACTTCTCCGAATTATCACCCAGACCACACGATACCGGTATGGTT
>CAZUHX010000011.1:27587-31254 GCA_964620795.1 uncultured Chitinophagaceae bacterium | reverse complement strand
CAAACATCCCCTCCCCCAAGGTCTCACGCTCCCCCTGGTTATCCCTGCTGCATCCCGGACAAGAATGGTACTGGGGCGAGATAAATGCCATGTTGAATTTAAGCGATGGTAGGCTTGCAGCCGGAGTGCGCGACGAACTTGTAATTTTTGACCGGCATCTCAAACCCACCAATCGCTATAAGTTGAAATACCTCTGGCTTCGGAATATGCTGGAATTAAACGGAAAGCTCTATTTCAACAACAACGGATTGGGTTGGATTGATCTAAAAAGCGGAGAACTGACTGAGCTGCTGGATACCCTTCCGCTGCTCAGTCGCCGTCTGGATGCCTTTTGCATGGCTGCCGATCGCCGTTCAATACTCATGTTCTATGGCAACCATCTATACCAATACGATCCTGAAAGCAGGCGTTCTTCCCTATACAGCCAGCAAAATTTTCACAACATCAAAAGCATGATGTGGGACAGTACCAACTCCTGCCTGCAACTCTTCAGCCGCGATCATGGAGCTTATGTCCTTACCGGAAAAGACGAATTGCTCTCCCTGCCCCTTGATGCCCAGGCGGTAATTAGCCGGGCTCATGGCATGATCCGCGACCAGGATGGAGACTATTGGATTCCCGGCGATAATGGCCTACTCATGATGAAAGGCAAGGATTTTCGGAACTTTTTGAAAAGCAAAGGGCGAAAAACTCCTGAGTACAGGTATTTCGGATCGGCATATGGATTGACGGATAATGAATTCAATGGCGGATTTAATAAGTGCGGAATGTTATTCAAAGATTCCATTGTATTGGCCAACATGGCCGGAGCGGTCTGGTTTCACCCCAATTTGAAACGCACGCGCGCAGGCAACAAAGTAGCCGTTTATCTGCGTGAGCTTATCCTTGACGGCAAGAGCATTGCATTGCCACACAAAGAACTCATTCTGCCATTTGACTACAAGACCCTTCGCATCAAAACCGCCCATGCCGATTTTTCTCAACAGATTACATCACTCAGGTATCGTTTGACCGGCGAGCAACAAACGGAATGGAGCACGCTTCAAGACAATGAAATCATGCTCTTCAATTTGAAGCCGGGCAGCTATCTGCTTGAAATTGCTCTTTCGGCAGGCGAAAACCGGCAATCAATCAAACTTCCTATCAAAGTTAAACAGGTCTGGTATCTCCAGATATGGGCGATCGTTTTGTGGCTGGCAATCTTGATCGCAGGAGGTTATGGTCTGTTTGAGTGGAGATCAAGAGGATTTAAACTGCTGGCAGAAAAAGAAGTCAACCGCAGCAGGCTTGCACTTTTCAGTATTATAGCACACGACCTTCGCAGCCCTGTAAACAGCTTCAGAGATGTGACAGACAACATCAGCTTTCTGTTGAAACAGAAACGTTATGATGATATACAAATCATTCAACATGAGCTCGACAAAGCCAACAGAGGACTTCAGCTGATGCTCGGAAATCTTCTTCACTGGAGTCTGGAACAGCAGCAGCTTATCAAGCCAGACCCCAAACCTGTGAATCTGAAAAGCCTGAGCGAAACACATATAAATTTATATACCGAATTGGCCGGTCTGAAGAAAATAACCATTGAGCTGGAAGGAGAAGAGGTGAGTATCCTTGCCGATGAAAAATCGCTGGCCTTGATGCTCAGGAATCTTCTCGACAATGCCATCAAGTATTCTGAAACAGGAGGCCTGATCAGCGTAAAAACCGGAAGAAAGGACGGACGCGCTTTTCTATGCATTGAAAACAAGCTGGCATCCTCGGTAAACAAAAAATCTCTTGAGCATCTCATTCAGTTTTTCCACTCTAAGGAATCTGCTGAACCCGGCCGTCATGGACTCGGCTTGGGGGCAGTATTGATCAAGCAAGCTGCCGGCATGAACAAAATAAAGATTGAGCCTGTCTGGTTGCAGAGTGAAGGAATTTTCCGTCTTTGTTTGTTTCCTGAATAGAAATTATCCCCATTAGATATTTCAATCAGCTCATCATTTGATAAGGTAGATTCGGGTTCTACCCTTCCGCTTTGTTGTAAGATCCAGAATGACTGCTTAGAAACGGAAAGCCGCGCCAGGGGGTGGAGGGGCCGGCGCAGCCGGGTGGCGGCCGGTAGGGGCGGAAAATCTTCCGCCCTTACCGCCGCCACGGAACCCCCGAAACACCCGGCCCCGCGCAGCGGGGAGGCGCCAAAATTCATTGGAAAATAAAGCTCTTATGAGCCCGGTTTAAATTCTAAATAATATTATATGAAATAAGTACCGGGGCCTTTCAAACGGCCTGCATTGGCTGAACTTACTCCGTGGCGTTGTCAGGAAATATATCGGACAACATCGATTCTGCAGAATCTGCCTGCAAAATTTACGTATGCCCGGACAGATCAATTGTTTTCTGAACCGGGAAAAAGATTAGAGCCTGATATCTCTCCGTTGATGAGCTTACAAGTCTCATAAAGTTCAACGAGATTAGATACATTGAGCTTTTTATAAATCTTTTTCTTAAAAGTAGCTACCGTTGATGGGCGAAGCTGCATTTGATTGCAAATCTCTGAAGGACTTAGGCCCCTGAGCAAAAGTTGCACAACTTCATATTCTCTGGGACTGAGTTTGTCAAAAGCAGATGAGACCTCTGAGGAAGGATGATCGGTAGCCAGAATTTCTGCGAGTTTCTCCGGAATATATTTGCGCCCGTTAAGTACCATACGTATGGCATAAACAATTTGCGATGCCTCTGCCTCCTTATTCAGATAAGCCCGTACACCAAGCTTGAGGAAGCGCCTTCCATGCATTTCTTCAGGAAGGCAGGTAAAAACAATGATTTTCTGACTCGGGCGCAGACTCAAAATTTCCCTTATCAGCTGAGGAGTATTGAAATCCGGTATCAATACATCTAAAAAAATGATTTCAGGTGGATTTTGACTGTTGACCAGATGCAGTATTTCAAGCGGATCCAGACTGCTGTTTAACTTGTATAAGGAAAGCTCTTTGTGCAGGATTCTTTCAAGACTAATGGCAATCACAGGATGATCATCAACTACCAGAAAATAATTTTGCGCAGTCTCTTTTGTGTTTATTTTTTGCAGGACGTTGTTTGAAACCATATCATTCGCGTGTGTTCATAGACAATGCGCAAAAATAGGCCTAAAGCATTTAAAGTCAGTGTATTCAGTCAATAATGTTAGTCCGTTTCCGTTTTGCCGGCCTCTCAGGCTTCTGCTCACAACACAAACAATACCAATTTGAAACTAAACATGGGCCACACAAAGAACTTTATATGATCATGAATTGGGCGCCTCCCACCGCTTGACAAATGGGGTTCAAAATCAGCTGCATCTCAGGCGGTGGGCCGGGTGTTGCGGGGGTTCCGTGGCGGCGGAAAGGGCGGAGGATTTTCCGCCCCTACCGGCCGCCACCCGGCTGCGCCGGCCCCTCCACCCCCTGGCGCAGGCTTTCGTTTCGATGGTATTCTCGCACCTCCGATAGAAAAGATTCGGAGAGCTTTTCATGACCTTTACGGCCTTGTACAGGTATCTCCTTTCATCTCCGTGATCCACTCATTGAGCAGAGCAAGACCTTCTTCATGAACCATCACTCGACCTACTTCCGGCATCTTGATTCCGGGATCCAGTGAGGCCAGTCGGTAAGAAAGAATAGAACGCTCCGGATGTCCGGGA
>CAZUHX010000011.1:0-27577 GCA_964620795.1 uncultured Chitinophagaceae bacterium | reverse complement strand
TACAAAAATCCTCCGGTAGCCTTGCCCGCCGCAACAGGCGCTTTGCATATGCCCAAATGCTCCGGATTGTCATTTTGTGTATGAAGATAAAGCCCCGTGGTGTAAGCCGGCCCCTTCGGATTGTGACAGTGACCGCAATTTACATCCAGATACGCTCTTGCGCGTTCATCCAGACTAAACTTCTTATCGTCGGTCCATACGATTCCCCTGGGTCTGCCCGATGCCGCAGGAATGCCTTCCACCAAACCCAGCGCAGACCATTTGTCGAGCTGATTGGCTTTGCCCTCTGCATAGCTGATCTCACAATTCAGATTGCGCGCCTTGGGACCAATCGGACTCATGGCATTGTCGTACCAGTGACATCCCTTGCACTGATTTTTATTGGGGATCACATAATCTATCTTCTTATTTGTTCCGTCGAAATGTGTCCAGCTCACTTCTTTGATATCTCCCGCATTTTCTAGTACCGCCTCCGTTTGCTCATCATTCCACACATAATCCAATGCCTCCCAGCCCGACTCACGATGCACCAAAAGACGGGTTTCAATGATGCGGCGTTCAGCCTCGGGTTTCCTGAAATCGGCAGGATAATAAAAACTCTTAATAAGACAGGAACCCACCGGGAGCTTTAGAACTTCTTCGGCATGGTATTTCCCCTTTTTTCCTTCAGGCACATAAACGAAGCGCGATTTGAAGGCGTAATCTGTAAACAAGGGCGTGGCAAGCTCATAGGGAATCACCCGATCATTGGGTTGCAAAAGATGATCGTCTCCTGCAAAAAAATGATATTCAGATAATGTCTTGTAAGGAGCTTCCGCTACATTAAGACTCACCGCCTGTTCTTTTACCAGCCGGCAGGAAGCCAGATACAGTGCTGCCGAAAAGAAGGCGATCAGGGCCGAAGCCAGTATTCCTGTTTTACGCATAATCTATGGGGTGTTTAAACGGATTTCCTGAAGAGAAGGAAGTGAACAATCAAAGTTTTGGGCTCCGGTCGCAATCCTTGGAGCACGCTCAGACAGATCCATGCAGGCCAGACCCATCTCGCCATTGTTCCTCACACAAATGCGCTTTTCCGGAACAGAAGAAGTGCCGGTGGCATCAATCAGCAAATCAACAGGATTAAGCGATGTCGCTTCAAACATTCTTTTACCTAAATCCGTACTCGTATCAGGCTTTGTATTGCCGCGCTGAATTCTGTTGTCGTGAAAATAAATTCCGCCGGAATGCCCGTCATAATCCCTATTGTCAAAAGACTTTCCCATGGCATCATAATTCAAAATAGCCACACTCATACTTTGCTGTCCGCTGATCTCATTGCCAAAAATTTCGATCTCCCTTCCTGCCAGAACAAAAATGCCCATGCCCGACGGAATTGCAGATAACAGATTTCCTCCTTTACGCAAATTGGGTGCATTGTTACCGATGATTCGATTGTTGTAAATCCTGCAGCGACTGCCATTTGCCGGCACAAGATCAGGAAGATTACTCAACAGTATCCCCACCGTATTGTTTTCGCAGTTGTTGCCCAGCAATTCGGTATCAAAACAATTCCTGACTTCAATGCCTGCCGCATTATTGTGCAGATTGTTGTTGCGAAGCACCGTGCTCCTGGATTCCTGCAGCAGGATGCCTGCCTGCAATGATCCACGTACTTCTACCTGCTCAATGAGAAGACTATTTGTTTTCAGAATACGACATCCTCCTGATGACATACCGGGGCTGTTTGTAGAATCAGAGCCCAGTCTAAGCCGCCTGAGCACAATGTTTCCGGCGTTCTGAACGCTGATGCATGCACCCTGAGGATTGAAAACAGAAAAATCTTCCAGCACGGCACCCTCGGCAGCTATGCTGAGCGCCGTCTTGCCCTCTTTCATCCCACTGAAATCAAGAATGGTTTTGCCTGCCCCCTTGCCGCGGATGCTCACATTTCTGCTGCGGTTGAACAGCAGAGGTCGGCTCATTCGGTAATAGCCCTCAGGGATCTCAATAATTTGCCCTTCCTGCACCTGTTCAAACAAGGCCTGCAATTGTCTTTCGGCTTCACTGCCGGGCAAGGTCTCGGCCTCCGGCCTGCAGGCGGCCAGCGCCATCAAAAACACGAATACCGGAAGACGAAACAGACCCACTTTATTGCTTTGCTAAGACAAAGGTGTGTGCTTATACCTATGAAGCTTATGATACGGGTCAATTAGTGCTGATGCCCGTTAGCATATGATTCGCGTCAATTGATATCACCAGGGGTGATATAACTTCTCTGCGCGGCGCATGGCCTCTTCTTTATTGAGTTGGTATGACCGCATTTGCAGACTGCTGAACAGAGATATCTGATCATTGAAATGAGGACTCTCCGGGTTCAGGGAATTGCCACAGGGCTGCAGTGCGCGAATGATTTCAGGGCCTTGCTTTCCGTAGCTGATCAACATGGTGTAGGTGTCTCCGTATTCAGGAACATAAGCGAGTTTTCCGTCTTTTACCTGTCGTTTGGGATAACTTGGGCTCAGCAAATCGGCAAAGCCCCGAAGCGGAACATCTACCTCTCCCCTGCGGTTGCGGTGAATTTCTCCCCAGGCCACTTCCGTGCGTCCGAAATACTTCATCAGGGTATCCCGACTCATGCGCAGGCATTCCACAAATTCCGATTCCTCTACTTTGATTCCGGTAATGAAACAGTCGTCTCCGCATCCGCGGCGGCGAAACAATTCATCGGCCACCGATCCGAAGATGGTTGGTGCCGTTTCCATAATCTCCGCCTTGCGGTTCCAGTTTTTGAGCGTGCGGATCAAGGGAGCTATATCAGGATACTTCTGCTCGTCTAAAGCAAACATGGTATCAAAGGAGCGAATGAAATTTCCCGTCTTTGGAAATGCCACATCAAACTTCATTCGCTTGAGATCGTCAAAGCTGAACTGAGAGCGCTCGGCAAAAAGTTCCATGAGCCGGTGCGAACGATTGTTGTCGCCCGGCCTTTCATCAACATATGCCGGCAGCCTGCTGCGGTCATCATTGTTACTGAGACAAGTCGCATTAAAAGGAGAATTATTTGTATTAAATACATATCCGCATTCCGGATTCAGCACATGAGGCATACTGTCAATAGGAACAAGTCTTGTCCACAAAGATTTCAGGCTATTTCCCGGAATGATTTTATTCCATGCATATTCGGGATTGCGGTCGGGCATCATCCCGCCGCTCAGGTAAAAGATGTTTCCCGTCTTGTCTGCATACACGATATTGAACAAGGGCAGTGCATGAATGCGCACTGCTTCCATCCATGAATCAAAATCGGTTGCGCGGTCCATGCGGTAAAGTTGCTCGGCTGTGCGCACCGTGGTATTGGCAGGAAAACGGATGGCATAAAAATTACGGCTCTTGTCCGAGCGGACTGTAGCGCCAAACATAGACCAATAAGTCGTTTTGCGAACAGGAATGGTGATTCCTCCCAGTTTGACTTTCAGCCAGACCGGCCTCCGTTTTAGCTTGTATGTCTGTCCGTCAACCACATAAGACCGTACTCCTTTCATTTGAAGTTTATACACATCGGCCTTATCAAAATAATTCCAGGTCATTCCCCATCCCAGATGGCGATTGGTTCCCATGATCACCGAACTTGTTCCCTGAAACAAAGCACCGGCCACATTCAGACCCTGTTCACTGCATAGATGAGCCTCATAAAAGCTCAGCGGTCCGTCCATCCTGAGATGCGGGTTTACGCACAGATAGGTATTGCCGTCGGTCGTAAGTTTAGGTGCCATGGCAATGGCATTGCTTCCCACGGGATCATCTTTCTGCCGGTCACTGAAGACCACTTCCTCCGTATCAAACTTTCCGCTCACGGCATCGCCCAGCAGTCCCGAAGTCCAGGACATAAAACTCAGGGTGATCACATAGGCCGTAAGCACATCCTGCTCGTTGACCGGAAAAGCCTTTTTAAGCTTCACTTTCTCGGGATGAGCTGCTGCATAAGCATTCAGACCCTGCACAAAGCCTGAGAGGTATTCTTTATAAGCAGGACTGATATCTTGTTCCCAGCGCGACTCTACCAATTCCCTGGCACCTATGGCATGTGCAAAAAAGTCGGCCTTTACGCCTTCCATTCCCTTGAAACGGCCCATATAACCTTTGGCGGCATACATCAGCTGCTGGGTCTCATGAAAGGCATCTTCGGCATTGGCCCAGGCCAGACCGTAGGCTACGCCTGCATCTGTTGGGGCGAAAATGTGCGGAATACCAAAGCTGTCGCGGGCAATCACCACCTCATTGGGATCGATCCTGACGGAAGCCGATACAGGTATTACGTGAAGCAGAATGGAAAGCATCAAAATTTTTCTCATAAAATATATGACGGATGGAAAGTCCAAATATTGGAAGAATAGTCATATGAAAGAATGCCGGGTAATATGATTTTGTGTTTAAACAAGGCTCATAAGTCAGTCCTGTTTAGGATGAGTTTGGGCGCCTCCCCGCTGCGCGGTGCCGGGTGTTGCGGGGGTCCCGTGGCGAACGCCACCCGGCCGAAGGCCGGCCCCTCCACCCCCTGGCGCGGCTCTTCGTTCATACGGGGAAGACTAGTCAACAGAAGCCGGCAGAAAAAGTATCTATCCTCTGATTCTCAATGGAGGAAGTATGAGCAACAAACTCAGTATAAGGCCGCAGCAGGGATCGGAGCAGAGCCGCCGCAGGCGGCTGCCCGAAGGGCCGCGCTGCGCAGAGCCCGGCCGCTGAGGGCAGGAGATGTTTCGCCTCGCAGATTCAAGTCCAAACTGCCCGAGGCGGGCTGCCCTACATCACTTGCTTCAAACTAAAAAATGTTGAGCTAAATGGGTAGCTACTGATCGGCTGTAATACTTGTGTTTTAATTTTCTTAATATTGAGGAAACCAAGTCTTCAAAATGAAAAAATTATTACTCGTGCTTTTGTCCTGTTTCTGTCTTTTCAAGGCGCAGGCTCAATGTACCGAAACCGCTCAGCCCAAAGTTCTTCTTGTAGGCGACTCCTGGGCCTTTTTCATGAGTGCAGATCAGACCATCAATACTGTTTTGCGCAAGTGGGGATTTACCAATTACCGATTTCTGAGCAATGCCACCATTGCTGTAAACGGAGCACAGACCGATGACTTTCTCCGCCAAAATACTCAAGACGAAATTGCTCGTCTGCTCAGTGAAAACCCAAGTATCAATGTGGTACATCTCAGCATTGGAGGCAATGATGTACTGGGCGGATGGGACACCACCTTTACCCGCGGACAAACCGACACCCTGCGCATGGAAGTAGAAGACAGGATGATTCAGATTTTTGACTTCATCAAGGCGCAGCGCCCCGACATTCACATTCTTTGGTCGGGCTACTGCTACACCAATTTCAATGAGGTGATCAGCACATCGATCCTTGGAAATTCGCATCCGTTTTACGGAACATGGTCAGGAATGAAGTTCCCTACCATGCGTGCCATCAACGAAATTCAGAATGAGTTTTCCAATGAGATTGAAGCCATCACCCTGGCCGATCCGAGACTGCACTATGTAAAGGCTACCGGACTGATGCAGTGGGCATTCGGGCAGACCACTCCCCTGGCCATTCCTCCGGGCGGAACCTATGCTCCTCAAACAGTTTCTCTGCCTTTTGGCAATCCCGACTATCCGTCGCCGGTGGCCTCTATGCGCGATTACGGCTTTGCCAAAGATTGTTTTCACCTTTCGGCACGCGGTTATCAGGAACTGCTCGACTACCATGCGCGCAAGTTTTATCACAAATTCCTGATGGACGATTTTTATGCTCTTGCTCCGGCCGATAATACCGTGGGTACGGTAAAATCTGACGGCTCCACTTCTGCTGAACTGGAGCTCGGTGGCGACAACAGCGGCAATTCGACCATGATCCTGAATTTCAATACCACAGGAATGGCAGACACCACGCTTGCCGCTGCTTCCATTTTTGTGCGCAGAACCTCACTAACGGGAACTACGCCATTTTCGGGAACCATACATGTAGAAGTGAAGAATGGAAATTTCGGAACTACAGCGGCCATTGAAGCTGCAGACTTCACAGCTACAGGAGATGTAGCCGGAAGCGGTTGTATCTACGGCTCTCCTTTTGCAGATGGTCACTGGACCAGGATTGATCTTCCGGCACAGGTGTTGCCATACATCCGCAACACAGCCAATACACAGATTGCAATCAGTGCTCCGGGATTCAGCGGGGGCAAAGTGAAGCATTCAGACGGGTCTGATCCTGAGCTTGCTCCGGTACTCAACCTGAAGTATGGAGAAACTCCGGTGGCTTCCGTAAGCGATGAGAGCCGCGGCTTTGCGCTCAGCCTGTTCCCTAATCCTGCGGGCGATCGTTTGCAGCTGGAGACATTTGGCAATGAGATCAAAGAAGTTTGTGCGGTAGATATTTTGGGCGGTGTGCATCAGCTTTCGGTAACTGCCGGCGGAGAAGTTGGAATCAGGAATCTTTCTTCCGGTATTTATCAGCTGCGCATCCGCACGGCCCTGGGTGAAGCAGTAAGAAAATTCGTGAAGGAATAACATTAAAACAAATTGAATATAAACGCCGGCAATTGTTGCCGGCGTTTTTTTTATGTGTAAGCAGCACAAAAAAGAAATGAGTGCTCCTAACACATTAAAATTTCAACAAATTGTATCTTAAGCAAGTTTATCAGATGAAAAGCAATTCAATTGTTACTGATCGTATCTCTGATTTCACTAGACTAAAAAAAAACTCCCGCCTCTCGGCGGGAGCTTGTTGTCCTGAATGAACAGGGCAACAAAGTCAACATCTTGGATTGACCGTCTTACCAAAAACCAAGACAAAGATACTCATGCCGCCCCTGCTTTGAAAGCAATGAGGCATATTTAACGTTTATATGATCAATGATAAAAAAGCCTGAAATCCAGATCAAACAAAAAGGCCTAAAGCGTTGAAAAACAACACTTTAGGCCATTATGTATGCTAAAATATACGATTAGGATTTGTCGCCTTTCACCTCTTCATACTCCACATCAGACACATTGTCGCTGCCATTCTGTCCTGAAGGGGCGCCATCCTGGGCCGGACCGGCTGATGCTCCCGCCTGCTGCTGAGCACTGTAGATATCCTGTGAAGCAGCCTGCCAAACCTGATTCAACTTTTCTGAAGCAGCATCTATGGCAGCCATATCGCCGGAAGCATTAGCGGCTTTTAGCTCAGTCAAAGCATCTTCTATAGACTTCTTCTTGTCTGCCGGAATCTTGTCTCCAAATTCAGAAAGTTGTTTCTCCGTCTGAAACACCAGACTCTCTGCCATGTTTTTCTTCTCGGCTGCCTCACGCACTTTCTTGTCTGCTTCTTCATTTGCCTTGGCCTCGTTGCGCATGCGCTCTACTTCATCCTTGCTCAGACCGGTAGAAGCCTCGATGCGTATGCTCTGCTCTTTGCCTGTTCCTTTGTCTTTGGCAGAAACAGAAAGAATACCGTTGGAATCTATATCAAAAGTAACTTCTACCTGAGGTACTCCACGGGGTGCAGGCGGAATGCCGTCGAGATGGAATCTGCCGATGGTGCGGTTGTCTTTGGCCATGGCTCTTTCTCCCTGCAATACGTGGATTTCTACAGATGGCTGGTTGTCGGCAGCCGTTGTAAACACCTGGCTCTTGCGCGTGGGGATGGTGGCGTTGGATTCTACCAGTTTGGTCATAACACCGCCAAGGGTTTCCAGACCCAATGAAAGCGGGGTCACATCGACCAATACAATATCGTCTTTCACTTCACCGCTCAGAATTCCGCCCTGAATGGCTGCTCCTACGGCCACTACCTCATCAGGATTAACTCCCTTAGAAGGCTTTTTGCCGAAGAATTTCTCAACTGCTTCCTGGATCTTAGGGATACGCGTTGAGCCTCCCACCAGAATCACATCATCAATATCGGATACCTGATAACCGGCATCTTTCATGGCCTGACGACAAGGCTCCAGTGTGCGCTGAACCAGAACATCAACCAATTGCTCAAACTTAGCTCTGCTCAGTTTCCGCACCAGGTGCTTGGGCACTCCATCTACCGCTGTGATATAGGGCAAGTTGATTTCTGTTTCCTGGCTGGCACTGAGTTCAATTTTGGCCTTTTCTGCTGCCTCTTTTAATCGCTGAAGAGCCATTGGATCTTTGCGAAGATCAACGTTCTCATCGCGCTTGAATTCTTCTGCCAGCCACTGAATAATCTCATTGTCAAAATCGTCTCCTCCCAAATGGGTATCGCCATTGGTAGATTTTACCTCAAAAACTCCGTCGCCCAATTCAAGGATTGATACGTCAAACGTTCCGCCACCAAGATCGTACACTGCAATTTTAATATCCTGCCCTTTCTTGTCTAATCCGTATGCAAGCGCGGCTGCCGTTGGCTCATTGAGGATTCTTTTCACTTTGAGTCCGGCAATCTCCCCGGCCTCTTTGGTAGCCTGGCGCTGACTGTCGTTGAAATAGGCGGGAACGGTGATTACCGCCTCCGTCACGTCCTGCCCAAGATAATCTTCGGCTACTTTCTTCATTTTCTGAAGGATCATGGCCGAAAGTTCCTGAGGCGTATAAAGTCTTCCGTCTATATCCACCCGGACAGTATCATTATCGCCGCGCATCACTTTATAAGAAACCTTATCGGCCTCTCTTTGTGCTTCCTGACTGTAACGCACACCCATGAATCTCTTGATAGACATAATGGTCTTCGTAGGATTCGTGATGGCCTGCCTTTTGGCGGGATCGCCGATTTTTCTTTCGCCATTGGGAAGGAATGCCACCACCGATGGGGTCGTGCGCCGTCCTTCTTCATTCTGCAATACCGCGGGGTCACTTCCTTCCATGACGGCCACACAAGAGTTGGTGGTTCCGAGGTCTATTCCAATAATCTTTCCCATGATTTGAAGTTTTGAGTTAGCAGGTATCTTTCAATTGCCGTGCCACCCGATGATACTGACATTTTGAATTAAAAAGCAAGACAAGCCTGCGCATCGGTGGCTTGGATGAAGGACAATTCGTCAGATTCCGGCTATTATCTGAAACGCAAATTGCGGGTGTACTGACCATAACGCAGCGTATCGAGCGCCCGATCATCTAAAGAAACACCACTCACTACCACCGGAAGTCTGCTGCTCAAAATACCTACTCCACCGCTCACATTGGTGTAAAGCGGAACTGCTTCATTTTGAACCAATCCGGTCTGAGCCTGCCGGCTGGAGACATATCTGGCCAGTTCGTCGCCTCCGATATTGAAAATAAATGAAATCCCTTTGGCAGGATGCACTTCCCGGTCTACATCTTCTCGGGCTTCCAGCTGCTCTGAAAGGGGAAAGTAAAAATCCCGTTTTTCAAAAGTAAAGTCGGTAATTTCTCCTGCATTGGGTCTGACTGGAATGTAGTTGGCTGCAAGAACGACATCTGTGAATGTATCTTTCAGCAAAGCGCCGCCCGAACGGGCATATTCCCGGTAATAGAGCCGAACAATCACATCATAAGTACCAGAATTAACAGCATTAGCCCAATTAATTTCAATAGGTCCGTCAACAGCCATTGGGAAACGTACGCCCGAACGGGGATAAGCCAGATCAAAACCTCCCACCAAACCTGTGCGTGCATCTACCTCATGTCCACTTTGCCTATTTCTGATTTTGAGGCGATAACTCTTTAAGGAATCAAGCCTTCCGCTCATGCGATACAGAATATTGGGCTCATGCGCAAAACTTCCGGGATCTTTGTAAATGCCATAGTCTCTTCCATCTACCCGCTGTAGATTGAAGACCTGTCCGCCCCCCACAGTTTCCAGCTTTACATCAAGTATGTCTCCGTAGTATATGGAATCAGGTATACCTGCAGCTTCAAATGCATTTCCATCGGTCAGAAATCCCTTTTGAATCCTGATATATTGCACTGAATCTGAAGAATTGAGGAGTCCGTAAACAACGGTAAGCTCTTCATATGGAGCACTTAGATCAATGTCCTCCTCGCAGGAAGAAAAGCCCAGGATGAGCAGCAATGCCAGAAAAAGTATTTTATTCATTCCGGCGCAAAGAAAGCCTGAATATTTCAGAAAATCATCAGCTCAGAGGTCAAGCTTCTTTTCAACGGATTGCCTTAACTTGCGCAACTAACCATATCGGGAAAAATGTCAGTACACAAGGAAATCAAAAGGGTAACCACGCATACCCTTCAGGACTTTAAAGAGGCGGGAATCAAGATATCCATGCTTACAGCCTACGATTTTTCTATGGCCAGAATCGTGGATGCAGCAGGTATTGATGTGATATTGGTAGGCGATTCGGCCAGTAATGTGATGGCAGGTCATGAAACCACACTGCCAATTACACTCGATCAGATGATTTATCATGCCTGTTCTGTAGTGCGTGCTGTAGAACGCGCTCTGGTGGTGGTGGATCTCCCTTTCGGTTCCTATCAGGGAAATTCTAAAATGGCGCTGGAGTCGGCTATTCGTATCATGAAAGAGTCGGGGGCACATGCAGTTAAACTGGAGGGCGGCGCAGAAATCAGGGAATCTGTGGAGCGCATTCTTACAGCAGGAATCCCTGTGATGGGGCATTTGGGACTCACGCCTCAATCCATTTATAAATTCGGAACATACACGGTGAGAGCCAAAGAGGAGGCCGAAGCCCAGAAGTTGCTGGAAGATGCCATCCTGCTGGATCGTCTGGGATGTTTTGCCATTGTGCTCGAAAAAATCCCCTCCGGCCTGGCGGCAAAAGTAGCTGCTGAAGTTAAAAGTCCGGTCATCGGCATAGGAGCCGGTTCCGGTGTTGACGGACAGGTGCTGGTAATGCATGATCTGTTGGGAATTACAAGAGAGTTTAAGCCCCGTTTCCTCAGAAGATATCTGAATTTATATGATGAAATACGCAATGCGGTAGGGCGCTATGTTGAAGATGTAAAATCGGGTGATTTCCCCAACGAAAAAGAACAATACTGAATGCTAGTGAGATGCGGCGCTCTGTATTTTTTGCATTCACATTCTGTCTGCTCTGCGGGCAACTGAGGGCGGGTTTTGAACCGTATTCAGGCAGATGGAGCAGTTTCTGCAAGTACAGTGCAAAACTCAGTTCGGCTTATCTTCTCGTTGAAGATACTGCGCTCACTTTTGTTAGTTACCATTTGCCACACAAACACGGCAGACAGCGTTTAAAGGATCATGAACAAAACATCCTGACGGGACATGTGCACCGTATATCTTTTTTAAATGGCAAGGCCTCCGGATTCACTGCTCTTGAACCTGCATCGCACAACAGCAACTATTTCATCGGCAACGATTCGTCAGGATGGGCAAAAAATGTCCCCGATTATCGTGTTCTTACACTCAACAATGTGTATCCGGGAATTGATCTGCGGCTCGAAGTAAAAGATGGCACATTAAAATCGAGTTTTGTGATACAAGCCGGTGCCCGTGCAGCCCAGATTGCACTGCGCTATGATGGAATCCAAGATGCCGGTCTGAATCCGTCGGGCGATTTTGTTTACCACACCGAGATGGGCTCCTATTCTGAGAGTGCACCGCTTTCATGGATAGAGACGGATTCCGGCAAAAGCACCATTGAATCATCCTACGTATGGAACAAGCAGCAGTCTGTTTTAAAGTTTCATATCGGGCAATACAGCGGAAAAGAAACGCTCATTATTGACCCCACACTGGTGTTCAGCTCCTACACAGGTTCGACGGCAGATAACTGGGGATTCACAGCAGCGCCTGATGAGACGGGACATTTGTATGCAGGGGGCATTGTATTTGATTTCCGATCTGCTTATCAGCCCGGTACGGGGAATGGCAGTTATCCTGTTATCGGACCATTTCAATCTGTTTTTGGCGGAGGAAATTTCGACATCAGCATTTCCAAATTCAGTCCGGATGGAAGGAGTCTGATCTACAGCACCTATCTGGGAGGCAACGGAGATGATTATCCGCACAGCCTGATCGTGAACCGGCAGAATGAATTGATTTTGATGGGCTCCAGCACATCTTCCAATTTTCCGGTGAGTTCCAATGCTTATGATACATCATACAATGGACTCCACGACCTGGTGGTATGTAAACTCAATTCTTTCGGAAATGCCCTGATCGGATCGACCTATCTTGGAGGCATTGATGATGACGGGCAGAACATCTCTGCCGGCCTGGAAGCGAACTACGGAGATAATGTGAGGGGAGAAATCATCATCGGAAGTGATGGAAGCCTAATTCTGGGCAGCTCGACTTATTCGGAAGATTTTCCTGTAGCCGGAATCGCATTACAATCAGCTAAGCTTCCCGGGCAGGACGGATGTATTGCCGGCCTCAGCCCCGATCTGGATAGTCTTTACTGGGCAACTTATTTCGGTGGAGACGGAGAAGATGCCATTTATTCGGTTAAACAAAATCGCTCCGGAGAAATTTACCTGTGCGGAGGAACCTCAAGTAACAATATTTTGAGATCTGCAGCCGGTTATCTGGGAAGTGCTCAGGGTGGAATAGACGGCTTTCTGGTTCAGCTGAACAGCACCGGCAGTACCTATCTGCACGGAACATACCTGGGAACAGCTGCTTATGATCAGGCTTATTTCGTTGATCTTGATCCGCAGGAAGACGTATATGTGGTGGGACAAACTGCCGGGCAGTATCCTGTGACTCCTTCAGTTTTCTCTGTGCCCGGCTCAGCTCAGTTTATACATCAGTTTAATCCCGATTTGAATCTGAGCCGAATGTCAACGGTATTTGGTTCGGGAGCGAATCAAATCAATATTTCACCAACCGCCTTCATGGTTGACAGTTGCTACAACATTTATGTGAGCGGATGGGGCGGAAACACCAATCAGTTTTTTAATCCGTTCATGGGAACCACCCAGAATCTTCCGATTACGGCCGGCGCTTTTCAGAGCAACACAGATGGAAGCGATTTATATTTTATTGTTTTAAATGCGGGTGCATCAGGCCTTCTATATGCAACTTACTTCGGAGGTAACGCCGCAGTGGGGGAACATGTTGATGGCGGCACCTGCAGATTCAGCAAAGGAGGAACCATCTATTCTGCCGTTTGCAGCGGTTGCGGAGGAAACAGCCTCTTCCCCTCCAGCCCCGGCGTGTGGTCTAATCTCAACGGCAGTTTAAACTGCAATCTCAGCGGACTGAAAATGGATCTGAACATTACCAGTGTGCGGATAGACAGCATAGATGCCAGTCCGAACTTTTCAGGATGTGTGCCACTCACCGTGCAGTTTGCACCTCAGGTTGCCAATGCCATGAATTACTTCTGGGATTTCGGAAATGGTGATACTTCTACTGCCCGAAGTCCTGTTTATACCTACCGGGATACAGGCGTTTACCGCGTGCGATTGCTTGCAATAGATTCCAACTCCTGCAATTTCAGCGATACTGCTTTCACCACCGTAGTGGTAAGAGATGATTCCATCAAAGCCGACTTTACGCCTTCGCTCAGGATCAATTGCCTGCAAACGGAAGTATCTGCCATAGCTACGGCATTTTCTACTGCAAGCAGATTTGAATGGGATTTCGGAGATGGAAACCAAAGCAGAAATGATTCAGTACTGCATCAATATCCCGGGCCGGGCAGATATCTGCTTTCTCTAAAAATCACAGATTCTGCAGCCTGCAATGTGATTGACATTAAAGATACCCTGATTGAAATTCTTCCGCTTTTGAATGCCGGGCTTTCTTCTTCTGATACAAGTCTTTGCATTCCTGCCACGGTCAGGCTGTCTGCAACAGCCTCTCAATCGGGACTATTTTTCTGGGATTTCGGAGATGGAAGCAATCTTGATACCACTGCTACTCAGCTCAATCATGTTTTTCAAAACCCGGGCACCTATACCATCCGTTTCGTCATAAGGGATTCTTTAAGCTGCAATCTGACGGATACCGGTTCTGTTTTGTTTACCGCCAGAAATGATTCCCTGACTGCAGATTTCTCAGCATTTTTTCTCACCGATTGCGAGAACCTTGCATTCAGTGCACAAAGTCCGCCCAATCCCGACGGCACTGCTTACTTGTGGAATTTCGGCGACGGAAACTTTTCCTCAGACAGCAACGCATTCCACAGCTATGCCGCTCCGGGGAATTACAACATCAGCCTCACAGCATCCAATCTGCTGGCCTGCAACAGCCCCGACTCATTCGCCCTGCCGATTCGTCTTGCTCCTCCCCTACTAGTCAACATCAATCTGCCTGATACCGGTGGTTGTGCTCCGTTTTCAGTTTTCTTGTCTGCCTCAGGAGGATCCTCATCAACACTATGGAACTGGGACAGCGGAAATGGAAGTTTTATGATGGGTAATAATATTAATTTTTCCTATCTGATTCCCGGAACATACACAGTTCGCTTGCTGGCAACAGACAGCCTATTCTGCCGCTCTTCCGCCTCCGATTCGGTAATCATCAGCATACCCACAGACAGCCTCAATACCGATTTCAGCTCAGGCATAGAAATCAATTGTTTTAACCGAAGCCTGAGAGCGGTTGCCCCTGCCAACCCTGCGGGCACCATCGTAAACTGGCTAAGTGGCGATGGGACGGTCTATACAGGAGACACCCTGTTTCACAACTATTCAAGCGCAGGCACATATGCGGTAGAACTACAAGTATTCAATTCTGCGAGCTGCACATTTAGAGACACAGGCAGGCTTCCTGTCACCATTTTACCGTTGCGCAACCTGTTACCGGATTTTGGAGATCGTTCGGGATGTATTCCTTTGGTATTGAATTTCCGGGATACTTCCGCCGGACCTGCAATTTATTCCTGGGATTTCGGCGACGGCAACAGGGCAAGCGGCAATCCGCTAAACCACACCTACACCAATAGTGGAATTTTTATTGGCAGTCTGATCCTCACTGACAGCCAGAGCTGCAATCTGCGAGACACTTTCAACTTCCGGGTAGATGCACTTGCAGATTCTGTAAATGCCAGATTCAACCCGGCCCTGACGAGATATGGTTGTGACTCCATCGTACTGAATGCAACAGCGGCCTACCCCGGTGCAGTCCGATATAGCTGGCAATTGGGAAGCAACATTTCCTCCGGTGCGCAGTTTAACTTTAGTACCAAAATCCCGGGCAATTACAGAGTATATCTGGAAGTGGAAGACAGCAGCCGAAGATGTTATCCCCTGGCCAGAGACTCATTCGATTTCTCTCTTGGCTTATTCTCTGCATATGCCGGCATCAGCGATACTCTCGGCTGTGTGCCATTCAGTTTAAACTTCTTTTCCGGCTCCAACCGAAGTCCGGAAACTTCTTTCAGTTGGTATGAAAACGGCCGGTTAATCTCAAGCGACAGCAGCGGAAACAGAATCCTTCAGCAGGCGGGATCCTACCTGCTTCAGGCCATTATCGCCGACACCTCGGTATGTTTTAAGGCAGACACATTTGATTTCAACTTATTGGTAAAAAACGATTCTGTTAAAGCTATTCTCGACACAAGCATGCTGAGCGATTGTCCGCCATACCGGCTTGGAATCCGCGCCATGGGAACGGGCACTCAAACACTCTGGTATACAGACACGGGAGCTTCGGGAAGCAGCCGATCAGACACTCTTGAGTTTACTCAGGCCGGCAATTACAACATTGCTTTGATTGAAACAGACACCAATCGTTGTTATTCTTCAGACACAGCCGGAATTCAGCTCAGATTCCTTCCCCTCAATCAGACTGAGTTGATGGTAGACAGCAATGCCTGCGCCGGGGATCCAATCATCTTCCGGGCTGAGCCCGGCAGCAGTTCAGCCGAGTATTACTGGACGCTGGACGGACAAATCATTTCGCGAAGAGCGGCAGACAGCATAGTGAGAAATAGCGGCAACTACAGGCTGTCGCTTCTCCTCATTGATTCACAAAGCTGCAATATCGAACTAAACAGATCCGTTGGCATACAAATCCTAAAAAATCCGACGGCCTGGTTTGAACTCCCCTCAGACACCATTGGTTTCGGAGACTTGGTGCAAACCGGGCAGCAGGCTTCCGACTACACCGGATGGCAATGGATCAGCACGCAAGGAGTTGTTTCAAGCGACTCTGTACTGATCATTCCCGCGAGCTCCATCGGACGTAATAGCATTTGTCTGATTGCCGATAACTCAGCAATTTGTTTTGATACGCTATGCGCCGAATACAACGTATTTTTTGAGCCGCTGATTGGCGTACCCAACGCATTCTCTCCCAACGGTGACGGAGTGAATGATGTAGTATATGTGGAAGGTGAGGGCATCAAAACCATGAACTGGCGTATTTTCAACCGATGGGGGGAAATGGTGTTTCAGTCATTCGATCAAGCTGTTGGCTGGGATGGTATCTGGCGATCAATGCTTCAGGATATGGACACCTACAGCTGGGATCTGTCAGTAGTATTGGTTAACAACAGAGCCATTCGCATGAATGGAAATCTCACACTGCTCAGATGAAAAAGTCCCTGTACCTGATCGGGCTTATTTGCGGCAGTCTTGTTTTGAATGCTCAGGACATTCATTTTTCTCAATGGGTCAATCAACCTAGTTCCTTTCAGCCCGCCGGAACCGGCTTTTTTGAGGGGAATTACCGGCTTTCTGCAAACTATCGTTACCAGTGGCCATTTGGAAACCCGCAAGGACCATTCACCTTCCACACACAAGGATTTAATCTGGACTTTGCCTTTCTGCACAAACCGCTTAAAAATGACTGGATGGGTGCAGGAATTTCCTTTATTCACGATCAGGCAGGAAGCGGACGTCTTTCAACACGTTTTATTGCCGGCAATCTGGCTTACCACAAAGGTTTTGATAAAGAGAAGAAATATATTTTATCACTGGGGGTAAGTGCTGCCTATGTCAATAAAGCCATTGATTTCAGCAAACTATACTTTAACAACCAGTGGATTTCCGGGGCTGGTTTTGATCCCGGAATTTCAAATGGTGAACCCATCAAAACAGATCAACTCCATCAGCTTGATGTAGGAGCCGGAATGCAACTCAGCCTGCGCATCCGTCAAGACAAGCTGCTGCAACTGGGTGCTTCTGCTCAGCATCTGAACCGCCCGGCAAACAGCTTCTTTGAAACAAATTACAGGCTGGAGCGAAAATATTCTGCTCATGCTTGCTTTACCTGGGAAGGAAAAAACAGGATTGGAATGCAGCTCCTGTTCTGGTATCAGTACCAATCAGGCGCCATGTCCTGGATTCCGGGGATGATGTTTCTGCTGAGGCCGGGAGGCAAATCGTCTCCACAAGAACACGTTCTGTATCTGGGAGCGCTTTACCGGGGATTTGATGCGCTGATTCCGGCCATGGGATATCAATTCAAAGGATTTCGGGGAATGATCAGCTACGATCTTACCTTTTCTCAACTTACCAATACCGCACGAAGCAATGGTGGTCTTGAATTAAGCCTAAGCTACAAGGGATTCATCAGGGAGAAAACAATCCGGGGATCCACGGCTTGTCCCCGGTTTTAGAGTTCGGAAAAAGTCTTGAGAAGCTTCAACGCAGTATCAGCGCACTCGGCGCCCTTGTTTCCATGCTTACCTCCGGCACGATCTATGGCCTGCTGCATATTCTCTACCGTAAGTAACCCAAATACAAATGGAGTGCGGTGATCCAGACTCAAACGCATTAAGCCCTGAGCCACAGCCGAATTAATATATTCATCGTGGCGGGTATCACCCTTCACCACACAACCCAGTGCAATTACTGCATCGGGCTTAAAGCGGTCGTAAACCACAGAACTAACCATAGGCAATTCATAAGCTCCGGGGCAATCTAAACGCAGGATATTGGCTTCTGAGACGCCTGCAAGCGACAGCACTTCCCTGCATCCTGCTTCAAGCTTAGAAGTAATTTCATGATGGTATGACGAAACAACCAAAGCGATGCTGAAACCTGATCCATCAGGCAGCTGATCCGTTTGAGCAGAAAGAGATTTTTCAGAGGACGCCATCAGAATTATTCTCCGGCGGCTGCTCGAGCGCGGATCATGTAGCGCTCAATATCTCTTGCCTCTTCACTGTTGGGGTACTTTTGCTGAACTTTTTCATACAATTCAGCCGCATCGGCAAATTGTTTAGAGTATTCGCAAGCCATACCTGCTTTTTTCAAAAAGAAAGGCGTAAACACATCATTATCTGATGCATCTGCAGCCTTTTTGTAGTATTCGATTCCGTCATCCGTTTTTCCCGAACTCATGGCAGCATCTCCCATAGCACTCAGTTTAACGGCCTGAACTACTTTATCTGAAGAGCTGAATTTATCAAGGAACTGAAGCGCCTTGTCGTTATCACCCAGATTGAGATAACAAACGCCCGCATAATACGAGGATAGTTTAGCTGCCTTGGTAAAGTTGTACTGATCCATGATCTGAAGGAATCCTTTATTAACCCCATTACCATTTAGGGCAAGATTGAAGGAATCCTGAGCAAACCACATTTCTGCCATATACATTTCTCTCTGTGCGGAGAGATTTCTTTCAGGCAGCCATTTCAGACTTACATACAACATGCCGGCAACAATGAGCAACAAAGCCCCACCGGCAATAGAAATGGGCTTCTTGTTTTCTTCAAAATAAGCTTCTGCTTTGGTGTAGAAATCAGGCGTAGTGATTTCAGTTTTCTCTTCAGACATGAAAGTATGTTGAGTTTTGTTTAGTATTGAATAAAAGGATAATCTTTTTGAATATAAATATCGTTGTACAGTTCGGAATCGTCCGGTAGCGGAGATGTGTCTGCAAACTGAACACAATCTTCAATTTCTGCATCAATTTTTGCAGAAAGCTCCTCTAACTGAGCCTGAGTTGCGTATTTGTTTTTCAGAATTGTTTCGGCAGTGGTCTCAATGGGATCCATTTTTTTGTATGCCTCAACTTCTTCTTTTGAGCGGTATCTGGCAGGATCTGACATAGAGTGCCCTTTATACCGATAAGTATTAATTTCCAGAAAGCTTGGCCCCTCTCCTTTTCTTGCTCTGGCCGCAGCTTTGCTAACGGCTTCATGCACCGCTTCGCACTTCATTCCATCAATTGTGGCAGAAGGCATCTCATACGCTTCACCAAGTTTGGAAATACGGGTCACATTAGATGATCTTTCCACGGAAGTTCCCATGGCGTAGCCATTGTTTTCACAAACGAATATGACGGGCAATTTCCACATCATAGCCATATTGAAAGTTTCATGCAAAGCACCCTGACGAGCAGCTCCATCTCCAAAAAAACATATGGTAACATGATCTTTGTTCTGATACCAGTCGGCAAAAGCAATACCTGCCCCAAGAGGAATCTGGGCACCCACAATACCATGGCCTCCGAAAAACTGATGCGACTTTGAGAAAAAGTGCATCGAGCCACCCTTACCGTTGGTACAGCCTGTGGCTTTCCCAAAAAGCTCAGCCATGGCCTCCCGGGAACTGATCCCTTTGGCTAGAGCCAAACCGTGGTCGCGGTATGCCGTAATCATTCGGTCGTCTGGTCTGAGAGCCGAAATAGTTCCTGCCGCAACGGCTTCCTGTCCGATATACAGATGGCAAAATCCCCTGATTTTCTGTTGGCCAAACAACATCCCCGCGCGCTCTTCAAAGCGTCTGATACGGAGCATGATTTCGTACCACTGCAAATAGGTCTCTTTGGTTATTTTAGCCGCCATTCGAGTATAACAGGTGGGCAAAGATAGTGTTTCTGGAAAAAATTAAACTCCGCAATTTCAAGAACCATGCTTTGGCGGGTCTTGAAGCCCCTTCCAGGCTAAATATTCTCATTGGAGCTAATGGTTCGGGCAAGACCAATTTTCTGGACGCCCTGTATCTTCTCTGCCAGACCAAAAGCTTTCTGCTCATTGCAGATCAGCAGCTTGTGCGCAAAGGCGCAGATTTTTTCAGAATTGAGGCGGTAAGCCGCGAAGACAGTGAAATCGTATATCTTGAAGCGGTTTATTCGCCTGCGGGCAAAAAGGAAATCAGAACAGACCATGAGCCGGTAAAACGCCTAAGCGACTTTATTGGCCGCTTTCCTGTGGTTTTAATTTCTCCTGAAGACTCCGGTCTGATCTTGTCAGGTAGTGAAGAACGAAGGAAGTTTATGGATTATACCATTTCACAGACAAGCCCTGAATACCTTGAAACATTGATGCAATATAACAGGGTTCTTCAGCAAAGAAACGCCTTGTTGCGGGCACTTCGGCCCCACGAAAGGCCGGAAGAACTACAGCTGGCTTATTTTAATCAGGTACTGGCGGCATGCGGCGAAAAGATTCACCAATCAAGAAAAGCGTTCCTTTCTGAATTGCTCCCTTCCTTCAATGCACTTTATGCCGAAATCAGCATGGAGCGTGAAAAAATTGAAATTGAGTACCAAAGTCAGCTCAATGAAAATCGTCTTGCAGATTTGCTTGCCGGCGGTCTGGAAAAAGACATCCTGCTGCAGCGAACGGATTGGGGAATCCACAAAGATGAATTGCATTTTATTCTGGATGGCAGACGAATCAGAAAGTTTGCCTCCCAGGGACAGCAGAAAACCATGCTTTTTTCTCTCAGACTGGCTCAGTTTGACTGGATCAAACGTCACAGCCGCAAAATCCCTTTATTGCTTATTGATGATATCTTTGACAAACTCGATGAAAATCGCATGGAAAAGCTCATCGGATTGATCTATTCCGACTTTACGGGGCAGGTTTTCATCACAGATACCGGAGGGGCGCGCATATACCGTTTGAAAGAGAAGTTTCCTGAGATCAGTATAATTCCCATAGAAACCATCAGTTTTGCAACAGATGAGAAAGAATGACATCAGCCTCGGAGAGGCCATTGACCTGTTCTTGAAAAATCAGAAGGTTGGCAATGAAGTTCATGAAGCCAGGATGCAATCCTATTGGCCTGAACTCATGGGTGCTTCTGTGGCCAGGCAAACAGAACGGCTCTGGTTTAAAGACGGAACTTTGCATATCAAACTCACCCACCCTATACTCAGAAGAGAGTTGCAATTTTCTAAAGAGAAGATCGTAGAAGAAATGAATAAAATCCTGTTAACCCCCATTGTTCAAGATATCGTATTATGCTGAAATACTTATTCATTTCAATATATCTGTTTTCCGGATTGCTTCTTTTTGCTCAAAATTCAACCCATATCCCTTCCCAAACTGAAGTACCTTTGGTATACACGGTTCAAAAAGGAGAAACTGCATTGAGTATTTGCAGAAAATTCAGGGTAAGTATCAAAGATCTCATTGAACTGAACAAGCTTAACCCATCAAGCATACAAGTTAACATCGGACAAAAAATAAAGATCCCCAGACCCGTTGAATCAATTGCTGAAGAACCGGATAAAAACCAAATTCAGATTTCCGCCTCAGCAAAACAGAACAAATCAAAGCCTGCCCCCAACCAACAAGATTCAAACTCCGAAAAACTTTTGGATTTAATCCCGGAGCCTTTCTCCGACATCCATCGGGAGGAACGAGATTCTTTGATCACGATGGTAAGATCCGGGAGTATTAAATCCGAACAGAAGCTTAAGCTGCTTAACCGTATAATCACTCTCATTGATCTGCGAATATCTGATCTCAAAAGGTACAACGACACCATATTTAGCAGGAGATCCCGCGTCATAGACGAAAACGATCTGGATGCCATGCTTTTGAAAATGAAAGAGTCCCGTATGCTGGCAGCAAAAGAAAACGAGAACGCAAAGATGATTGACTCATTGCAGCAGAGCCTGCAGGAAATCAGGACCAAAAAAGATCTGACTCAAAAGCAATTTGCGGATGAACAAAAAGCATTCAGAGAAAAAAGTGCTCTGGATTCCCTTGCGGGCTTGATAAAGTCTACGGATATTTCTGAAACAGTTTCCGGAAAACCAAACCATACGTCCCCGGACAATAGCAAGAAATCAGAAGTCAACAGCAAAGAAAATTCAAAAAAACAATCTGCATCGAAGCCGGTTAAGCAATCGAAGGAAGAAAGCGAGGTCCGGAAAAGCATGAAAGATGATGATCAGTCAAGGAAAGAAACAGGCAATTCAGATTCGCTTCAAACCTATGTAATCAAAGAAGTGGAAATCAAGAAAAGAAAACGCGAACCCTACTATATGATCAAGCCGGACACCCTGCGGCAAATCAAGAGTGAGTTCACTCTCAACCGGGCGGCTCAGATGTATAATACACGTCAGATAAACGCGGCAGAGAAGCTGATAAGAAAGGCCATAGAGCTCAATCCAAACAACCATCAGGCATGGATGTTTCACGGTGATCTTTCAGCCAGATTCGGATATGCCGAAAAAGCAGTAAAGGATTATCGGATCGCACTGGAGATTGCACCCAATGAATCGCAGGTGCATTACAATCTGGCCGTTACCTATCAGGCACTTTACAAGTTGAAAGAAGCTTACCGTTCCTACACGGAATGTATCAGAATAGATCCGGATTACCTGTTGGCTTACATTGGCAGAGCAGGTATCTTGATGGAGCAGAAAGAATTTACTGCAGCCATAGACGACTACAACCTGGTATTAAACAAAAGTCCGTACATGACCCTCGCTCTTAAGGGAAGAGGAATCGCCAGATTGGCCAATAAAGAGTTTGGCGCTGCAATAGCTGATTTCAACCGGTTTTTAGAGCTTGAGAAACCCGAAGCCTCCGTATTCCATCAACGAGGTCTGGCGAAAATTTTAAACGGCGATTTACTGAACGGATGCATGGACCTCTCTTCTGCAGTGCATATGGGCAGAAAAGAAGCTCAGTCTGATATTCAGAAATTCTGCAACTAATCAGAATATCTCTACTCCTGCAAAATGAAACGCACCCTCTATACGGGCGTTTTCATCAGAATCTGAGCCATGAATGGCGTTGCGTTCAATATTTTTGGCAAAGCGCTTTCTGATGGTTCCCTCCTCAGCCTTTTCAGGATTGGTAGCTCCGATGAGTTTTCTGAAATCCTCTACGGCATTATCTTTTTCAAGAATGGCCGCAACAATGGGACCTTCTGTCATAAAAGCGATCAGCTCGGGGAAGAAGGAGCGTTCGCGATGGATGGCATAAAACTCTTCTGCCTTCTCTTTAGAAAGACGGGTAAGCTTCATGGCTTTCACTTTAAAACCAGCAGAAGTGATCTGGTCGATAATTTTTCCGGTATGTCCATCAGCCACTGCATCTGGCTTGATCATAGTAAGGGTGAATTTTCCGCTCATGGATTTGATTTTGGGCGGCAAAGGTAGCCTTATCAATTCAATCCAAAAAATGAATCTTGATTCATTATCAGTTGTATGGCTAGCCCTTCTCAAAATAAGGAACTCGAAATTGATCCGGCCCGGCTTTTTTTGCTTATTTGCAGCCTGTTTTATACGAAAATGATCAGATGACATCCATAGAGGAGTACCTCAGGCCGGCGCTGCAAAATCCCGGCAATGCGATTATCGTAACGCATCGAAATCCGGATGGTGATGCACTTGGATCTTCTCTGGCTTGGATGGAATTTCTTCAGCAGGCGGGCTGGATGGTACATTTCGTCAGCCCAACCAAGATTACCCATAACCTCCTTTGGATGCCCGGAATCGAACAGGCTCTTACATATGAAGAATATGCAGATCGGGCAAAAATTCATCAGATCATTGATACAGCAGATGTCATCTACTGTCTGGACTTCAACTCGCCCGCCCGGCTGGAAGATCTGGGCAAACGGCTTCTCAAGAGTTCTGCAGTAAAAATCATGATTGATCATCATCTTGAGCCGGAAAGTTTTGCAGATATCTGTTTCAGCGATACAAGCTTTGCCTCAACCTCAGAAATGATCGTTGATCTGATCCTGGGGTGCGGCCTTGAAAATAAAATCAGCCGCTCGATAGCAGAAAATTTATACACGGGAATGGCTACCGATACCGGCTTTTTCCAATTTTCAAACACCCGGTCAAGAACAATGCGTTATGCTGCTGTGCTGCTTGAAAAGGGCGCCAGACCTGACTTTCTGAGCAATCAGATTCAGCATGTATTTTCGGAAGAAAGGCTTCGGTTCTTCGGACATTGCTTGCTTCATAAGTTAAAACTTGTGAACAACAATCGCGTTGCCGTCATCCCTGTAACTCAACAGGAGATAAAGGAGTTTAATTTGCAGCAAGGCGATAATGAAGGCTTGGTTAACTACCCATTCAAGATTCAGGGTGTCATCCTGTCTGCATTGTTCAGTGAAGAACCCGGAAAAGTGAAAATATCATTGCGTTCAAAAGGAGATCTCGACGTGAATCGCCTGGCCAGGGATCATTTCAGCGGTGGCGGCCATAAAAATGCTTCGGGAGGCATGTCTCTGGAAACTCTCGATGAAACTGTTGCGCGTTTTTTTAAAATTGCAGAACATATTCAATTGTAAAATAACTCTCCTAAAAAGACCAAATATGAAAAGATTCTATTCCTCTCTGATGCTTCTGGCTGCACTGCAAGCCTGCCAGGCCAAAAGCCCTGAGCCGTCTGCAACCGCCGCAGAAGTTCCTCAGACATCACCAAACCAAACCAACACCATGACTGCAGAAGACAAAGACTGGAGACAAAAAGATGGTCTCTATGCCGTTTTTTCTACCCCGAAGGGCGAGATCGTCTGCCGCCTGGAGTTTCAGAAAACACCGATGACGGTCGGCAATTTCGTAGGCCTCGCCGAAGGGCAGATTGAAAACAATGCAAAACCAAAAGGCAAGCCGTTTTACGACGGACTTACCTTTCACCGATGTATCCCGGACTTCATGATTCAGGGAGGAGATCCTGCAGGTAATGGCTCCGGGAATCCCGGATACCGTTTCCCGGACGAAATCGACCCCAGCCTGCGCCACGATGGACCGGGTGTGCTGTCTATGGCCAACGCCGGCCCCGGAACCAATGGAAGCCAGTTCTTTATCACCCACAAAGAAACTCCATGGCTCGACGGCAAGCATACCGTGTTCGGAAAGGTAGTGACCGGTCAATCTGTTGTTACAGCCGTAACCAATGGCACTCTGATTGATTCACTGCGCATCGTTAGAGTAGGTAAAGAAGCTACTGCTTTCGACGGAGCAGCCAACTTCACAAAAGCCCAGGCTGATTTGAAGAAAAAGGAAGAGCAAGCCAAACTCAACGCCAAAGCCGATTTTGAAAAGATGATTAAGGAGAAATTTCCCAAGGCTAAAAAAACAGCCAGCGGCCTTTACTACCTGATTGAAAAAGAAGGCAACGGTGCCAAAGCCGAGGCGGGCAAAACTGTTTCGGTTCATTACACCGGAACACTGGCTAATGGTTCCAAGTTCGACTCCTCCTATGACAGAAACCAGCCGATCACTTTTATGCTCGGCAAAGGGCAAGTGATTCCGGGTTGGGATGAAGGCATAGCTCTGCTTAAAGTGGGATCTAAAGCCAAACTCATTATCCCTTCAGAATTGGGATACGGCGCTCAGGGCGCAGGTGGAGTTATTCCTCCCAATGCAACCCTGATTTTCGATACCGAACTGATGGAAGTTAAGTAATCCGGTATTTTCCGGTAAAGGTAAGGGTGATTGCGACGCAGTCGCCCTTTTTCTTCCCCCTAAACATCCATGAAAACTATATTCCACTTTTTCGCTTCCTGTATACTTGTTTGCCTGATGTGCGGATGTTTCCCCGAAAAAGCAAAGCAAATCAAACAAATCAGTGCACTCGAAAGCCGACTCCTCAGCAAGGCAAAAGAAAAGAGCATAGATGAACAAGCTGTGCTGGTATTATTGGACCGATATGAGTTGTTTGCAGACCGCTTTCCCGCAGATTCTCTGGCGCCGGAATATCTGTTCAAGAGAGCGCAATTTCTTCAGTACATGCATTTTTATTCCGACTGCATCACTGCATACCAGCGCATTTCGTCAGATTATCCGAATCACCGGCATGGAGCTTTCTCTACCTTTGTGCAGGGATTTTTGTACGACAGTGAGTTGCAGCTTACCGATAGCGCCCGTTTGCATTACCAGACCTTCCTTAAAAAGTATCCGCGCCATCCCCTTGCAAAAGATGTTGATTTACTGCTGCTTCAGCTGGGAAAAAGTCCGGATGAACTGGTGGCAGGATTCAGAAATCAGACAGATTCTGTTTCAACTGAAGTAACACCCTAGTTTTCAGCGTTTCTCAGCCAGTTTCAGAAAAATAGTTCCCAGCCGGCTGCTCATTTCGAGCTCATTAAGTACACCGTCCCTGTATCGGTAAATATTCAGAACCCCGTTTTCCAATTCGCAGATGTAAGACCCGTCCTTGCTTCTGCGAAAAGTGCAAAATTCGCCGAGTCGTTCGCTGAAAATACTCGTTCTGTTTCCAGGCTCTCCGAAATACAAATGAATGGCAGAAAAATCAATTACTCCATTCATCAAAGTCTTTCTAAGGCCATTTTCAATCACATACCTGCTGCCGTCTTTCACCACATTCACCATTTCTCTGACGCCATCCTTGACGCTTTCTACCGAAGAATTAATGAGTTGTTGATTAAGGTAAGTGACATTAAAATCCAGGGCTGACTTTTTCTTGGCAAACAAAAGATTGATTTCTGAACGGTGATTCAGCTGATAGCGTGTGATTCCCTTTGAATCGGCCTCTCTCTGCACCACCGTTGATCCGATCTTCTTTCCAAAAAGAACCACGTCGTATTTTAGAAAATTTTGCGCAGACAAAGCCTTTACACCCAACAGCAAGCTGAGAATCGGTAAGAGAAAAAACAGGGCCATTTTCCTGTTTATGATGTATTGGATTGTTGCTGAAAACATCCTTACTAAAATGCCTCTTTTATCGGACTAATCCAAACACTCAGGCTGAATCGGAATGGAATTCATGCCTCTGCTCATTCAATCAACTGTTTGATGTCCGGCTTAATCATCTCATTCTGCTTCCGGCGGCAATTTTTCCCGTGCCAAACAGAACGGCTGTTATCTGTTTCTGCCAAACCGCATTCCCGCAGATATCATCAGCATATGCCTGCTGAAAACACTCCTTTGTTCAATCTGCTCTGCCCTGTATGGAACGTATGGCGTGAATCTTTCCTGCGACTGCTGAAAGATATAGGCCGCGTCAATAAAAAATCTTTTGCCGCGATAGCCCGCACCGGCAGAAACCGTCCAAAATCCATTGTCCATAAACTCTCTCCGAATCTCTTTCTTGAGCGGACTTCCCGACCAGGAGCCTCCCGCCCTTAAACGAAGACTTTTCCAGGCATATTCTGCCCCCAGTCTGATCTGATGAACAAAGGTGTATGACTCGCGAACCGCAGTTCTGACCTGAGACTCCTGTGTATCATATCTTGAAGGAAAATCGTAGCGCAGCCTGCCCGGATTGTAGAATTCATAATCCAGACTAATAAAGGCCGATTGCTGTATGAAAAAAGCCTGACTGAGGGTTCCTCTGATGGGACTCCTGAATTGAAACCGAAATGGTTCATAGGAAGCCTCTGTCTGAAACAAGGTGTCGAAAACAGAGGAAGAAACGCTGGCAGAGTAGTTTTCTTCCATACTAAGCACATCCGGTGTTCTCAGCGATAAGCCCAGCCGCCACCAGGAAAACGGCTTGTAAATGATGCCCAGCTTCAGATTAAATCCGGCAGCTGCCGAACGGTATGCAGTCTGTAATGCATACCGCTGAAAATCGCGGTTG
>CAZUHX010000010.1:0-32826 GCA_964620795.1 uncultured Chitinophagaceae bacterium | reverse complement strand
GAAGTAAGTCAGTATGCCGTGCAACAGTTTCTTTCAGGTAAATATGATGTGGTAGAGCTGGTCTATTCCCGTTTTGTGAATGCAGCCACCCAGCAATTCAAAGCAGAACGTTTTTTGCCTGTTACTCCATCAGAAAAGACAGAGGCTTCTAAATCTACCCGCTCAGACTATCTTTTTGAACCGGAAAAACAGCAGCTCCTCGAAGAGTTGGTGCCCCGGATTCTGAATACACAGATGTTTAAGGCTTTGCTCGATACGAATGCATCCGAACACGGAGCAAGAATGGTGGCCATGGAATCGGCTACCAACAATGCCCAGGAATTGAAAAAGGCTCTTTCTATTCAGTATAACCGCGAAAGACAGGCTGCTATTACCAAGGAAATCCTTGAGATTGTGGGTGGTGCAGCAGCCTTGGAAGGAAACTGATGTAACTGAAGTTCTTTTCTGAATTTCTTATCTTTCACTGCCCATGGCTCTCGATAACCTTCACCAACAGATAGAAGCCCTCGTTTTCTCTTCAGAAACAGCGGTCAGTCTGTCGGATATCCGTCAGTGTCTGGAGCGAGTCTTCCCTGAAGAGATGTTTGATGATCTGGTTCTTGAAAAAGTACTTGAGGATCTCAGGGAAAAATTTACCTCAGACATTTATGCCTTTGAACTGCGTGTGATTGGCGGCGGATATCAGTTTTTTACCAAGCCGCTTTATCATCCCATTGTAGCTTCCCTGATCGGGCAGAAAGAAAAGAAGAGACTTTCTACAGCCGCTCTTGAAACTCTTTCTATCATTGCTTATCGCGGTCCCGTTACCAAATCAGATTGCGAGCGCATCAGAGGAGTAAACTGCGATTATTCAGTTGAAAAATTGCTTGAAAAAGAATTGATTGAGGTGGCCGGAAGGCTCGAAGACCAGCCCGGAAGACCTGTTATCTACAAAGTAACCCGTAATTTCCTTGATTACTTCGGCATCAATTCTACCAAAGAACTTCCCAAGCTTAAGGAGGTGGTAACGCCTGACGATAATGTGATTGGCGAAATTCCAGAGTCAATCATGGATATGCCTTCTGCTTCGGGAGAGCCCCAAAGTAAGGAAGCTTCTGCTGTTGAAACTACAGAAACAGAAGCGCAGGAAATTCAGGAACCATGATCCAATGGTTTCCGGCCAGGGTTATCCTGTTTTCCAAAATGCCGGAAGTTCTGGCAGATTTTTATAAGTCTATAGGTTTTGCTGATCGGCTAAGAGATCCCGGAAAATCTTACATGGAGCTGGAGGCAGGTAGCTTGGTTCTCAGTATTCAACGAACTGTTAGTCCGGTGTGCCCTCAAAGTTGGGTAATCGGCTGTGCCGACGCCCGTTTGTTACTCAAATCTTTTAGGGAGAACGCTAAGCCTGCCGGACCTCTAAAAACAGCATACGGTAGGTTTTACTTTGAAATGAAAGATCCGGAAGGAAATACCGTTGTGTTTGAAAGCGATGAGGGATTTTTAAGATCTGAGGCCACCGCTCGCTGAGCTCGTATATAAATTAGCCACTTCATTAAACTACTGCAAAAAAAAGCCCGGATGATATACAACCGGGCTTCTTGATAAGGTATAAGATGGTTTATCATTTGCAGATGATACGACTGTGTGCCACCCGATTGCCATCTTTAACGCCCACAATGTAAATCCCGTGCGCAAGACCGGCAGGAAGCTCCACAGCAATGTTCCGCTGACCGGTTTCACTGGAAGCCCGATAAAGTTCTGCAACCTTTTTGCCTGATATTTCAGTGAGCGAAACCACTGTTTCTCCTTCACCCTTACCCTCAAAATTCAGATTTACAATTCCTGAAGCGGGATTTGGGTTGAGACCAATAGGAAGGTTGTTTGAGTTTGCAAGCCCTGTGCTGCTTTCAGGACTAAGCACGAGAGTAGCAGTATGGATTATGTCACCGGTGCGATTCCCATTGCCGTTGGCCACGTTGACAATGGCATAGAAACTGATATCTCCTACGTTTGAGGAGGGAGCCGTCCAGTTAAAAGTCCAGGTCTTTGTTGTGCTGGCGTTCTTATGCCCAACATAAGATTTTCCGCTGCTTCCAAGTGTGAGCAATGAGGTGTTGCTTGCATCGGTAACCGTAAAAGAACCGGCCTGCGCATTGTTGTTGTCAAGGCCGATCATTTGAAATCCGAATGAACCTCCGCTGGAACTTACAATATCAAAAACCATAGTATATGTGGTTCCCGGAACATAAGTGAAAGAAGAAAGCGGACTTTGATTGGCTGCGTCAGGGCCTATTGTGAGAGCAATAACCTGGCTGTTGTTTTGCACAGGATTATCGCTGTGGCAGCCGGACTTGGCACAACTTCCGTTGGAAGGGGGGTCATTCGAATTTCCGGGAGGAGGCTGATTGTCGTTGGTTCTTCCTTCAGAAAAAAGAAGAACAAGTGCCAGAGCAGCAACAGGGGTGAAGATCCTCAGTAAAACTTTTTTCATAGAATCATTATTTACCACAAAACAAAGCCAAAAATGCATAGTTCGCTAATGTGGCCAGAAAATAAATGCGCAGTTGTGTATAGATTTTTGGAAGCTTGCTCCGGCCTGTGGGTTATTATACTTCAAAATATCACTTAAGTAAATCTATTTCGGATACTTTCGGCAAATGAAGTGGTTGCAGCTTTTTAAACCTTCTGAGCGCTGGTGGTCCTGGCGTGCTGTAATCGTTGTTTTGGCCTATGCATCATGGATGGTGTTTCTGGATCAAAACAATGTGATGATCCAGTACAGGCGCTACAGCAAGCTGAAGGAGCTGGAAAATAATCGGGATTACTATCTGGGCGAGATTAAACGCGTAAGCCATGAATTGCATGAGCTGAAAAACAATCCTGAAACTTTAGAGAAATTTGCACGAGAACACTATTGGATGAAGCGCTCGGATGAAGATGTGTTTGTTCTGGTAGCACAAGGAAAATAAGCCAAATGGAAAACCTGATCCGACTCTTTACTCCTTCCGGTTGGGAAGATTATGAACTCATAGATTCCGGTAAGTTTTCCAAGCTTGAGCGCTTTGGAGATTACGTGACAATAAGACCTGAGCCGCAAGCCATTTGGGAGCCGTCCCTAAGCGCTACCGATTGGTTTAAAATGGCGGACTTTACCTTCGAAGCCAAATCCAGTTCTTCGGGAACATGGAAGCGCAAAAAGGAAGATCCTCATCAGTGGGGTCTTCGCTATCGCCTTGACGAGGATTCTGAAATTCGCTTTAAGCTTTCACTTACCGGTTTTAAGCATGTTGGCGTTTTTCCTGAGCAGGCAGCTAACTGGGCCTTTATTTACCGAATGATCAGAAGCTCAGGGCATTCAAACTTTCGCTTTCTTAATCTTTTTGCCTACACAGGTGGAGCATCTCTGGCCGCAAGGGCGGCTGGTGCAGAGACCTACCATCTCGACAGCATCAAGCAAGTGGTTGGCTGGGCGCGGGACAACATGGAGCTGAGCAGACTAGATAATATTCGTTGGGTGGTCGAAGACGCCATGAAATTTGTGCAAAGAGAGGTGAAGCGCGGTAAGACATACCATGGCATCATTCTCGATCCGCCCGCATACGGTCACGGGCCTGATGGCGAAAAGTGGAAATTGGAAGACAAGCTCAATGAATTATTGGGCTCTCTAAGCCAGTTGCTTGAGCCGCGCCGCAGTTTTCTGATTCTCAATGCCTATTCAATGGGCTATTCGTCCTTGATCATGGATAATTTGTGTGCTCGTCATTTCCCGGATGCAGAGCGTGAGTTTGGGGAGTTGCACCTCACGGATCAAAGTGGCACACGCCTTCCACTCGGCTCTCTCGTGCGACTCATAAACAGATGAAAATATAGAGGGAATTTATGCGGCCCCCCTTCTTCGTCGGGGCCGGGCTCTTCGCTCATAGTCCTCGCCCTTTTTGGGAAATTCGGCTTGGCTGCTACTTCATATAACACAAGGGCTGCGGGCTATCCGCTGCGATCCCTGGCCGGGCTTTAAATTGAATAAAACTCAGCAGGCCGCTCCAAAGGAGCGGCCTGCTGAGTTTTGTCTGCATGACAAGACTTACTTTTTTACAATCTCTATTTTGATGTCCAAATTGACCTTTTCTCCTACCATAAGACCGCCATTATCCATTTTATTGCTCCATTTTAAATTGTAATCAAAGCGATTGATTGCTCCGCTGAGCTTAAAACCCGCACGCGTCATTCCAAAAGGATCTTTAATTGTACCTCCGTAAGTCACGTCAAGCTTTACTTTTTTGGTTACATCACGTATGCTGAGATCTCCCTCAAGAACATATTTTTTATCGCTCACTTTCTTTAGCGAAGAACTCTTGAATGTAATCTTGGGAAACTTTTCTGCATTGAAAAAATCATCACCCTTTAAGTGGTTATCCCGCATTTCATTATCTGTGTTGATAGAATTTACCTCAGCCTCGAAACTAATTTGTGCATCCGTAAAATCAGGTTTGGAAGACTGAACTTCCACATTATAATTTTTGAAGGTGCCCTCAGTTTCAGAAATCACCATGTGCTCAACAGAAAAAGTGAGTGAGGAGTGAGATTTGTCAAGACTCCAGCTTTGAGCCTGTGCATTCATGGCAGCAGCAACCGCCGAGAGGATGAGGATAAACTTTTTCATATTTTTTTATTTGACTGCAAATGTATGTTTAAACAAATAATGTTCAAACAAACAAAAGTTAAATTTTTTTCAAGTCCGGTTAAATGCATTTTTCTTACTCAAAAGAAAATTGAACATCGGGTCTACTTGAGTTGATGTTTAAGCATCGATCTAAATGCAAACAAACAACAAGAGCACAAAGTTCCCCGCAGAGGTAAATTAACAGCCTGAATGAATAAATCTTTAATGTAATCTTCTTGCCCCGATTCCCTTTTGGGCATCGCTTTCAATCATTATCAACTGACCTGCGAAAAGACGGCTGCTCAGAACAGGAAAGAGCCCGTACTGAATATCTTTGAGAAGAGCAGCACGGAATTCGGGATCATAAACTGAAAGTTTTCGGTTTACCTGATCATTAATCAGGATTAAATTTTTTCCATTTAGACTTAGAGTATCCGTTTCTGCAGTTTCCTGATTTGAAGTTTTCATGACATCTTCAAATTCCCAATCCCCGGAATACCTTCTGATATTTCCCCTTCCGCTAAGCAGAAGTACCATGCGCCCGTCCTTTTCTGTTATGTTTAAGCAGAGGTTGGTGTCGGCCGTTTCCCAAATGCGGACTGATCCATTAAATGCACATGAAAAAACTTGTTCTTCTGAGCAAAACATCCAACTTGGATTTCCTGCACTATCCTTGAGAAGCTGAACTTTCCCCGGATGAATTTTGCCCGTTTCTACAGCCTGAAACACATTTTGCCCTAGACTGTCCCAAACCTGGAGCTGTCCATTATCCGAAAGTTGTGCCAACCAGAACTTACCGATCCCATCATATCCACAGAGCAATGGCTGTGAAGCCACTCCTCCTGACAGTCTGGGATTCCAGCTTTTCAGAGGCTTTCCTCCAAGTGTGTAGCCATGGATGTTGCCATTGAGAAGTGGTACAAAAATTTTCATTTGTCTTCCTTTTCCGCTTAAGCTGAACGGCGCTGCTGCGCTTGCCGGCAACTTCAGAGGAAATCCCTGCAAGGAATGGCCCTCCATATCGGTTAGCCAAATCTTGTTACTGCTCATAAAGAGCAAGTACATTTTTCCGGTTCCATATGGATCTGCTGCATATACTTTGCCCAGCAGAGAGTCACCCACTGCAAAGCGGCTCAGGACATCTCCGCTCCGGCTCAATACAATGACATCACCGGAGCTGTCTTGAACAACAATGATATGATCCTGATTTTCCGGTCTTTCAATAATCGAAACAGGTCCCTCCGGGATTATTTCGGGAATTTGCCAGAGTAGCATTTCTGAAGGATTTTCAGGCCGTGCCGAAAGATTGACTTTTCCATTGAGATACCAGATTTGGTCATGGTAACGATATTCTTCTTGCAAGCTAAAACCTCCTGACAATATCTGAAGTAAACCTGGATCGCGTTCCGAGAACAAATATTGAGGAAGCAAGGCATTGGCTTCAAAAGATAGAAACTGCAATTCCTGACAAGGCATTTGGTCAGGGGAGGCAGAGATTTCCTTTCCCTGGTAAGTTCGGCCGGCCATTAGTTGGCTTGCTACTTGTCTGATGCTTTGCCTGTCGGCAGAAATATAAATTTGCTGCTGCCAGCTGAACCAGAATAGTGAATCTGCCGAGAGGTGGTTTGTCCAGCCCGAAGCGGTCAGCAATTCCGCCAGCTCCTCCTGATATTTTTCAGGGCCTTGTGCAGAGATGCTATCTGAAAGCTTATGCTGTTCTAATGCGTTTATCAATGACTGGGGCCGAAGTAGTTCCAGCATCCAAACACGGTATCGGCCGGGTTGATCATCAAGCGGGTTGGTTAGAAATGAGGCTGTTTGTTTCAGGCCGCTTGCGCGAAGCAGATTAACCGCTCTGGGGTTTCTGCCGGGTAAAAGTTTGCCGGGACAAACACGTGCTTGCAGCTGCACTAAATCGGCTGGAAGGGAATTCTTCAGGCTCTCAGTATTTAGTGCTGTGTTGAGTGGCTCCGGTGCAGAACCGGGCCTGCCAAATGCCTTGTAGAGAAGCTCATTTTTTTCAAAGTGAAGGCCTAGTGCCATCCAGCCTTTTGATCTGTTGCCCTCGCCGAGATACGCTTGGGTGTTTTCTGAAACCATGCTATTGATAAGCAATTGCAGCTTTTCAGGATGGTAATATACCTGCAAATCATATGACTCAATTAGCAGGTTTCTAAGTGCCATTAGGTCTTTGTTTAGACCAAATACCTTTCTTCTGCTGTACGCTGAAATTCCCTTTTCAAGAATGAGCGGGTTTGAACTGCTGAGCATTACACCTCTAATGATACAAAAGTGGAATTCCTGTGTTTCAGCCTCAATGCTGTATACGGCAACATCCCTGAATTTGCGTTCTGTAGTATGAAACCGACTGCTCTTTAACAGTTGTTCAATGTTTTTGATTTCGGCATTTTCAAATGCTTGAATGAATAAAGGAGTTGGTACATCGCGGTCAGACAGAAACCAGCAAATGGTGAGCGGCCTGCTGATGAATTCTTTTCTCAGGGTTTTTTCTGCTTTAAGTAAAACATCTCCGTTCTCTAATAGATTAATAACAGAGTTCAGCAGAAGAAATCTTGAATTTTGTTTTGCAGAGTTTCTGAGGTACCATTTCGGCGGATGTTTAAGCTCAGCGATCAGAAGCGATTCTTCAGGCACGAATGCCATTGGATCTGAATTGTTCCTGCAGGATGACATCAGTAACACACATAGAACAATGCCGGTAAAGGTAAGAATGCGCATAAAGTCGTAAAAGTATGGAGGCGCTGTGCTAGCTTTGAGTTTAAATATAAACCCATGACTGTTTACAATGTTTTATTGTGGATGGGTGCACTTTATGGATTTACGGGCGTTGCCCTGGGAGCATTTGGTGCACACGGACTCAAGCCACAACTCGATTCATATCAGTTGAGCATTTTTGAAAAGGCTGTCCAGTATCAGTTTGTTCACACACTGGCCATCGTTTTTTCAGCATTGTTGTGGCGATTGCAGCCCAATGTCTTGCTTCAGTTTGCCGGTATTTCATTTGCTCTCGGAATACTTCTATTCTCAGGCTCTCTTTATCTATTGGCAACACGCCATTTAATGCAGATGAATCTTGCCTGGCTGGGGCCGGTAACTCCGATCGGCGGACTATTTTTTCTCGCCGGATGGATGCTTCTGATGATCGCTGCAGTGAAAGGGAATTAATTATAATCCACCGGTGATTTTAAATTCGGTGCGGCGGTTCAAGGCCCTGCCATCCGGATCATCTTTGCCATCCTGCTTTTGATTGGGAACTAAAGGCTTTGTTTCTCCATAGCCCATCGCTTTCATGCGGTTTGCAGGAATCCCTTTAGATACAAGATATGTTACGCAACTCTCTGCTCGCTTTTGAGACAGTTTCATATTGTAATTGTCTTCTCCTTTACTGTCGGTATGTGAGCTGAGTTCTATGATAAAAGTGGGATTCTCTGTCATGATCTGATGCAGTGTATCCAGAACGCCCATGGCTGTTTGGGTCAAACTGGCTTTGTTGAAATCGTAAAGGATATTTTTTAGAGCATAGCTTTTATTCTTTTCAATCAGACTGAGTGCCATATCTTTCTTCAAGCTGTCTACATTGCCCAGTCCCGCGGTTGAGAGCGTATAGGTATTGGCAAAATATCCCGGCTTGCGCATCACCACTCTGAATTTTTTATCGGCTTCGAGCGGAATGGCAAATCCCGATTTGGCATCAAGCTCTTTGATGCCAACGATGGTTTCTGATCCATCCGGTCCTAATTCAACTATGGTCGCGATTGCCCCTTCCAGCTTTAGATTCGGATTGCCGTCTTGAAACACACTGCCCGCAAATATGTATTCGCCCTTAGACAAGCGAATGTTGCCGATCAATGTGTCCTCCTCTTCAATTCCTTTGGTAGAAACACTGAGTTTCCCGGGCTTATATCCCTGTTTCTGCACTTCAATTTCATAATCGGCATCGGGACTCAGCGAAAATAAATAGGTGGATTTTTCGCCATTGTTTATGGCGATAATTTGAGTGCGACTCCCATCATCTTTTTTCAGATATAACTGATAATCTCCACCGGCTATGGGTTCGGGCCCGCCCATGCCATCGCGGTAAAGCATACCCTGAACAGCATAGCGAAAATCTTTAACCGTAAAAATATCATCTGATCCGGTAAGGATTTTATTAAGCGGAGTGCTGCCTTCTCGGTTTGAGCAGAGATAGCCGGTTTCTGATTCTGAAGGTTTGCGGTAATACAGATCATCGGCCCCGCTGTTTATTCCTTTTCCGCCATTGACAATCTCTCCCCATCCGGGATCCGGTAGCGCCTTTACTTTAAACACATCCAGTCCTCCCAGACCCGGATGGCCATTGGAGCTGAACCATAATGTCTGAGTGCTGTCGTCGAAGAATGGTGTTATTTCATCTCCCGGGCTATTGATGGGGGCATTCAATACATTGGGTCCTTTAAAATCTCCGGAGCGTGTGCGGATAAAATACCAGAGGTCATAGCCTCCTTTTCCGCCAGGGCGGTCCGAAACAAAATAAACCAGCTCTTGTCCATCTTGTCCTTCTCTTACTGCCGGCTGAGTGGAAGTAAAGCGGGGATCATTGATGGGTGCGGGAAGAGATTTTACATCACCGAAAGTGCCGTTCTGGAAGGTTGCGCAGAATAGATTACAGAGCGCTTTGTCATCATCCATCTCCAGACATTTGGTGAAGTAAAAGCGATTGCCCGCTTTATTGAATGCACCGTTTCCGATGATATATTTCTTTTCATCACGCAGACTTTCCTGTTTGCTGTCTGTCCATTTACCAGACTCATCTTTTGATGCAATGTAAATATCTGATGCGGCACCGGCTTTGCGGCCTTTAAAGAAGACCAGGGTGTCTTCATTGATTTTGGAGTAAAGTATCTGATTTTCTCCCATGGGCCAGGGGGCAAATTCGGTATAAGCTCCGTTAATGGGTTCAGGCAGGAGTTGAAGTTTACTTTTGGATGAGGGTGCATTTATCGAAAACTCGCAGCCTTTGATTTCTGCCTGAGCGAGCCTGCGTAAAGACTCTCCATCTTCAGCTGAAGCGTATGTTTTTACAAAGTCATTCAATCGGCCGAGTGCTTCTTCGTATTTGCCGTTTCGATGCAGTACCATGCCATAATACAGAGAGGCTTTGCTGAAATATTTTACATTCTCTTTCTCAAGCTTTTTGGCTTTCTCTTTCGGACCGGGTTTGTATTTGAAAAATCTTTCCAGAAAAAGTTCTGCCTGCAGGTAGTCACGGGCCATTAAAGAAGAAAGGCCAAGCCAATACATGGCATATCGGTTATCCGGTTTTTTGCGAAGCGCTTCTTTATAGTATTCAGAGGCGGAGTAAAAGATCGATTCTGCATAAAGGCGATCTGCAATTTTGAGATCGCGCTTATAAGAGGTCGATCTGCTTTGGTCTGTTTGTGCGAAGCCGGCGGCTGAGACACAGGCCAGCAAAAGGGCGATCAGGCGTTTTCCGGACATGCTGAATACAGTTTTGGGATTCGGAATCAAGTGTTTCATCAGAACCTGCGGCTGGGCAGGGACTTGTTGGCTTTGAAAGACTTAATGCTTTCTCCCACATAGGTGAGACAGAACTCATAAGCGCCACGGTATCTTGTGCTGGTGTTCAGACTGCTGGTATTCACATCATAGGCAAAGCCTAGCCGGACATTTCTAAACTCAACCTGCCCCATAATTACGGCAGCATCTCCTACACGGTAACGGGCTCCGACATGAATGCTTGAGTTGTTTCTGAATCCTGTATTGAAATAATATCCAAAAAACATTCCGGGCATAATTTCCCTGGATTGGCCTTGTTGCATAAACAGGAATTCGGGTTGTACGGAAAACTTCTTTTTAAAATAAATTTCCACGCCCAGGTCTCCTGTAAAGCGACGGGGCAGTTTGTAATCCGGATTGTCTGTGTCTATCATGCCTTCTTTTGGTTCAAGGAGATGATAAACCGAAAAACCTGCAGAAAGTCTTGCTCTGTCCTTGATCATGGATCGCCAGTAGAGTCCGCAGTTGAAATCAAAATTGTAGAATCCGTTTTGGAAATTTTCTGCCGAGGCATTCTGAACCGATTGATTATGCCCCCTGAATTGATCGCCGAAAAGTGGATTGTCCAGTCTTTTCTGAATAAATGCTCCTTGTGCGCCTAAAGACAAACGATGTTGATTGTACTTTCCAAAGCCTTTGTGATAGGCAGCGCTTAGGGCGGCATTCAAGACAGAAAGACCTGCCTGGCCTGAGCGATCATTGAAGAAACTTACCCCTATGCCCAGCTTATCGTCTTTGAGATATCCCTCCAGAAGAGACACATCTACGTCTGCTCCCACCGTTGAGAATGCAGACTTTCCCAGCGGGCTGCCCCATTGGTTGCGGTAAAGTACAGAGGCGCGGAAGCTTCCGTCGTAGTTTCCGATCAGAGCCGGGTTAAGGCTTGCAGCATACGAGTAATACTGTGCGAAGTGTATATCCTGAGCCTGAAGATTTTTTGTGACCAGGGCCACTAAGGCAGTCAAAAGGATTCTGAAGGTAAAAAATCGCATGGGCAAACGAATTTGTATCCGTAAATATAAAAAAAGCTTGAAAATGAAGATAGGCTACAGCAGGCTTTTTCCCGACGGTTTTAATGATTTAGATGTTTCATTTTTTTAAATCGGAAGAATTTATTTGCAAGATTGTATTTTGCCAAAGGAATGAAACAGCAAGCTAGAAGGCTGATCAGGCCGGGGACAGATTCCTGGCCTCAATATTTCACAAGTTTGTGGGAATACCGCAGCTTGATTCTGCTGTTTGGTCACAGAGATCTTAAGTTAAAGTATGCCCAGTCGGTATTGGGCTGGTTTTGGGCCATTATACAGCCGGGTGCGGCTTTGTTTATTTATACTTTTTTCTTCCACAGGATCATTGGCATTCAGACCGGAGAAGTTCCCTATCCTTTGTTTGTAGTGTGTGGTATTGCTGCCTGGAATTACTTCAATTACATACTCCATTCAGGAGGGTTTTCACTTTTAGAAAACAATCATCTGATCCGAAAAATGTATTTCCCGAGATTGATTTTACCCTTATCTAAAGCAGTTTCCGGCTTGGCTGAACTGCTTGTAAATTTCATTTTTGGACTGGCTGTATTGCTTTGGTATGGAGTTCTTCCGGATACAGGAGTTCTATTGTTGCCATTCTTCATTTTACTTAATGCTTTTACTGCGCTTTGTCTGGCCATTTTTCTGGCGGCTGCAACGATTCGCAGGCGGGATTTTCAGCATCTGATCCCTTTTTTACTCAGCTTTGGAATTTGGTTTACTCCGGTATTTTACCCCTCAGAACTTCTTCCTGAGGCCATTCGTCCGTTTATGTATCTCAATCCTATGGCCTGGGTTATTGCCGGCTACAGATATTGTCTCATCGGTTCGGAATTTCCTTCCTGGTCTTATGGTTTCTCTTTGATCCCCTTATTTATCATCGGATTGGCCGGCTTGTTTATTTTCAGAAAAATGGAGTCTGAAATAGCTGAGTGGATTTAAGAAAATGAATATTTGACAGTTTATGATGGCTAGCCGGTATTATTCGGTGGTAATCAGGGCTGTCTGATGTATGCATGTATTTATATTGAGGTATCGGATTTACTCTTGTTAGTATTTAGCTGCGTGAGGGACAGTAACGGGCCCGCAGGGCGCCGGCAAGGCCGGCCGGAGCGCAGCGAAGCCGTGCATGGCCCGACCCCGTGCGGGAGTGCGATATAGCATGCTATATGAGTGCTCCCGCACGGAGGGCACGCCCAATCGAATAAATTAAATAAAAATATTAGAATTCCGCCAGTGCTTTGCGGGCGAGAGGCCATTGGCCTTCATAAGTATAATGTTCAAGGCACATTTTGCGGCCGTTGCGTGCAAGTTTTTCGCGCAGTGCCCTATCTTCCATCAGGCGGATAATGGCAGGTGCCCACTCTTCTACAGCATCCGCAATCAGACAGTTTTCTCCATCTACAGCATGCTCTGATATTCCTTGGGGAGAGCATACTTGTGGAATCTGACAAAGCAGGAATTCTTGATGCTTCATTCCTATTTTACCGGTATTTACAAAGCTCTTAACAGTGAACGGAGAAATGCCAATGTCAAATTCTGCTAACAACTGTTCGTAGTCCGGTCCATAGCGGTGGTAGCTCACAGCTGCGCCAGGAACGTTAATTTCTACATTTTGCCGGCATATGATGAGTAGTTTGAAAGGATATATTGCAGCAACTTTCTGAAGCTCTCCTTCAATATGTTTTACATACTCAAAATTATAGGGGCTACCCATCCAGCCGATGGTGAGTTGTTCTTTTTGTTCCCAGCTGTTTCTGATCTTGTAGTGATCTTCAATAATGGTATAATTAAACCGATGTATTTTTTCGCCAAATATAGGTTGATAGAAGTTGTATAAACCTTCATATGCAACGGTTATGCGGTCTGCCAGATTGAAAATCTCAAGGATCAGTTTCGGATGGCCTTCGTAGTCAGATCCGTCGGTACTGTCAATGACGAGTTTAGCACACATTTTAGAAATAGCGCGCTCCCAGTATGCATCGATGCTTGGATAATATGGAAGATACCAACGATCAATCCAGACTACATCATAGTGCCTAAGTTGATGGAACTGAATTAGTCTTTTTAAGTGAATTTTGATATAAAAGAAATATCTGGCAGTCCAGCTGCCGGCTTCATATACCTCTACTTTCTCTTTCATGCTACCTACACTGAAGTTGTCGAAACGGATTCCATCCTTTTCAAACCATTCTTTCCAGCGGCCAAGCCGGGTGTGGCTTGCGGCAGGGTAATCATGAGGCCAGTACCAGACGGCTGCTATGGAGGATGGCTTTGATATATTTCGATTTTTGCGTTGAAACAATCTACTGTACAGACTAATGTATAGTTTGCAGAATTGTATGAGAATCAACAGAAGAAGATACACCGGCTTCCTGGTGTATCTGTCATATACAGCGTGTTTTGTCTCCGCCATTTATTTAATATGAAAAAATAAGATATTCAGGACCGATTAGCATATTTAGGTGCCAGCAGGTCCAGCTCGGAGCGATTGGCAAGATACCAGTCTACTGTGTTTTTGAGTCCGGTTTCAAAAGAAGTTGAGGGGTTAAAACCAAAGGCAGTCTCAGCCTTGCTGATATCCAGTAGTCGCCTTGGTTGCCCGTTGGGTTTGGATGTATCCCAGATGATTTCCCCTTCAAATCCGAGAAACTTACATAGGTATTCGATCAGTTCTTTTACCCTGATTTCTCTTCCTGCGCCGATATTGACAGGCGCAGAATCGTTATGAAATTCAGCAGCCCTTACTATACCTTCTGCTGCATCGCGAACATAAACAAAATCTCTGCTGGGTGAGCCATCGCCCCAGGCGACGATGTGGTCTGCACCTTCGTCTTTGGCCTTAATTATTTTCTTGATAATTGCAGGAATCACATGCGAGGTTTGTTCGCGGAAGTCATCACCGGGGCCATAGAGATTGGTAACCAGAAGATTCACCGTATTCAATCCATACTGAGTCTTAACAGCTTCTGCATACATCCCAACCGCTTTTTTGGAAACCCCATAAGCTGCATTGGTTTCTTCAGGGAACCCGTTCCAAAGGTCTGCCTCTTTGAATGGGGCGGGAACAATTTTGGGGTAGGAGCAGACGGTACCGATCATAACAAGCTTTTCGATTTTTGCATGACGGGCCGCTTCAATTACATTGACACCTATCATTAGGTTGTCAAAGAAATAGGAGGCCGGGTACATACGGTTATCTCCTATGCCTCCAAGCCGGGCTGCAAGCGAAATGATAATGTCAGGATTGAGTCTGTTTACCATCTCGGAAGCCTGTTCAGGCCTTCGGAGGTCGTAATCGCGAGAGCGGGGAACCACAATCTGGTCTTCTGAAAGTCCGCCGTTTTTCAGGACTTCAACCACATGTTGCCCAAGAAATCCGGCACCGCCGGTTACCAGCACTTTTTTGCCTGTTAGGTAGTTCCAGGCGGGAATATTCAGGCTCATTCGTATTGATTATGGGTGTCGAACCCGCTTTCTCGCAAAAGCTTTTGCTTGCGGAAGGAACGGAGGTCAGATTCCATCATTTCTTCACAAAGTTCTTTCAGATGGTATTTGGGAGACCAACCGAGTTTGGTCTTTGCTTTTGTGGGATCACCAAGAAGCAGATCTACTTCTGTGGGTCGGAAATAACGCGGGTCGATATTGAGTACTTCTTTGCCGATGGGTAGCTGGAAGTCGGGATGTGCACAAGCAGCAACATAACCTTTTTCATCAAGGCCTGCCCCTTTGAATTCTATGGAGATACCAACTTGGGCAAAGGACATCAAAAGAAAGTCTCGCACAGAAGTAGTTGTGCCTGTAGCAATTACAAAATCTTCGGGCTGATCCTGCTGTAAAATCAGCCACATGGCCTCAACATAATCTTTGGCATGGCCCCAGTCGCGGCGGGCATCCAGATTTCCCAAGTAGAGTTTGTCTTTTAGTCCGAGTGCGATCTGCGAAACTTCCCGGGTGATTTTGCGGGTCACAAATGTTTCACCGCGCAGTGGAGATTCATGATTGAAAAGAATGCCATTACAGGCAAACATCTGATACGCTTCTCTGTAATTAACAGTAATCCAATATGCATAGATTTTAGCAGCAGCATACGGAGACCTCGGATAAAAAGGCGTTTTTTCTGATTGGGGCGTTTCCTGCACCAGTCCATACAATTCAGAAGTAGAGGCCTGGTAAATCCTTGTTTTTTTGCTGAGACCCAGCAAACGAACAGCCTCTAATATACGCAATGTGCCCAAGGCATCAACATCAGCCGAGTATTCAGGTAATTCGAAGCTCACCCGTACATGGCTCATAGCGCCGAGATTATAAATTTCATCAGGCTGAATTTCCTGAATCAAACGAGTGATATTGGAAGAGTCTGTCAAATCTCCGAAGTGCAAGTGAAAGTTGTTGCCCGGGATGTGTGGATCATGGTAAAGGTCCTCAATACGCTGTGTGTTGAACAGAGAGGACCGACGCTTAATTCCATGCACCTCGTAGCCTTTAGATAAAAGCAGTTTGGAAAGGTAGGCCCCGTCTTGTCCGGTAACTCCGGTGATTAAAGCTTTTTTCATAAGTCCCGCAGATTGTTGGGTGTCAATATTTAAAGGATGCAAATTTAGATTAAAATATGAAACCCTGCTTTCTTGGATTTTAGACCTTATTTTCTGCTCGGAAACGGCGGGGAAGCTTATTTTAGATGCGTATATGCAGCGGAAATTATTTTTTGACGATGCCCTGAATGCAGAATTTGCCAGAACGGGCTTTGTGGTGCTGGATCTGTTCAGTGGCGCTCAACTGGAAGATTTTCTCAAGCTGAACGAACGGCTGAATCAGGATCTGGACACATTAAACAGATACGACAATACTTATGAGCTCACCTTCTTCCAGAAAGACGCAGAACTTAAAAAGAGAAAGTTTTCGGCTTACAGGGATTTTATGATGCCTTTACTCGGAAAGCACTTGAATCGTTATGAGCCCTTGATTATTAATTACTTTTCAAAAGCCCCGGGCAGCGGTGAGGTGCCGGTCCACCAGAACTGGACTTTTGTGGATGAGCGCAGATTTTCGTCGGTTTCCGTTTGGTGTCCCTTGCAGCCTGTAAGCCGAAGGAATGGCACACTTGAACTGGTGCCCGGAACTCACAAGGTAATCAGCGATGTGCGCGGGCCTTCCATCGAGTGGGTGTTTTCCGATATCATTCCCGATCTGATTGAAAAGTATATGGTACCGCTAGAGCTGATTCCCGGGCAGGTGGCTGTGATTGACGACAGTGTCATTCACTATTCGGGAGTGAATCACAGTGATGCCGCCAGAAGAGCCGTGCAGTTTATCCTGAAGCCAGAGGAGGCGCAGGCAATACATTACTTCAGGGATGCTTCCGATCCGCCCGGAAGAGTTCAGTTATATGAGGTGGGTGAAGAATTCTTTTTTGATTTTGATATGCTATCCAGACCTAAGGGAGGCAGGCTGGCAGATACCATTACTTATCTGCCAAGACAAATTTCAACTTCTGAATTGGAAGCACTCATTTCTGTTCATTCATGAGTCAGACAGGCAATTTGAATTCTATGCTGGCCACTTCCGGCTGGGCATCCTCCCCTCTGCTCGGAGAGGCTGAAATTGCTCGGTTAAGATCTTACTACGAGGCTCATAAACCTGAGTACAGATCCGGCACGAACGTGACCATGTTTGAGCCGGATCCCGCCTACAGAAAGGCAGTCGATCTTGAGATTGAATCGGTTTTATACCCATATGTTTCAGCTATTTTCCCGGGTTACCGCATCCTTTATGGAAACTTTATGGTGAAGGAGCCCGGTGAGGAGGGACAGTTTCCGGTGCATCAGGACTGGAGGTATGTTAATGAACCTGATTTTCTGAGCTATGCAGTCTGGATTCCGCTGCAGGATACGGATGAGACCAATGGAACTTTAGGTGTTCTCAGTGGTTCTCACCGGGTGCTTACCGCTCCGCGCGGACCGTTTTTGCATGAGCCATTTTCCGGAATTTCGGAGGAAGTAAGAAACAAATTTGGAAGGCTTGTTCCGCTTAAAGCCGGTGAGGCTTTGATCTGGGATCACCGTCTGCTTCACTTTTCCAATGCCAATCTGAGCTCTCAGACCCGACTGGCCGTTACGGTGATCATGGTGCCGGAGCAGGCCGGAATAATTCATTGCTATCGTCATCCGGAAGATCCGCAGGATCGCTGTCGGGTGTATGAAATCAGCCGTGAGTTTTTTCATCATTATAAAATAGGAAGTGAGCCGAAGGAATATGCCCGCGAGATTGATCGCTTGCCAATTCCGACTTATCAGTTTGATTTATCTGTTGCTGAGGCGCTCAGCAGATGGGAGAAGAAGGGATTGAGTGATGAAGACCACACGGCTTCAGTTGCAGCTTATTACGATATGTGGCAACCGGCTTACGGGCAGATTTATGGTGATTTTATTCAGGCCTTCAGGCCTGCTGCCGACGATGAACTTATCCGCTGTTGGGTGGAAGGAGCTGATTTGAAATCAGGTCTTCGTGTGCTTGATCTGGGCTGCGGCAGTGGCGGTCCGGCGGTGGCGCTTTGTAAACAACTGGATCTATTGGTTGACGGCCTGACCATTTCATCCAGACAGGCAGCTGAGGCGGCTCAGCGCATATCTGCAGAAAATTTGAATACGCGAATCCGGATTTCGGAAGGCGACTACTGCTATCCGGAAAAATATTTTGAGCCCGGAGTTTACGATCGGATTCTCTTTCTCGAATCCCTGGGTCATGCAGCCGATCCTGCAGCAGTGATTCAGGCTTCATGGCATATGCTCAAACCCGGAGGAAAAATATATATTAAAGATTTCTATAAAAAAATTCCGGCTGATATCACATTTAAAAAAAATGTAGATGAAGTAATAGAAGCCATTAACAGACACTATTGCTACAATACACTGGATCTCAATAATACCCTGTTGGCTCTGCGTTCTGCGGGATATGAAATTGAATTTGTGAGAAAATTCCGTTTCAAGGACGATATAGGAATTCGTTTCAGATTTGAGCATCAGGCAGGCATTGATATTTTTGAAGGCAAGCCCGAGTTTGCACCGGCTGAGTGGCTGGAAATTCTTTGTTTAAAACCCGAATCATGAGCCGGATACTGAATACCTTGGAGCCGGATCGTGTGTTTCGAAAGGAGGGTATTGTTCAGCTGCCGCTGATCAGTAAAAGTCTGGCTGCTCAGTTGCAGTTTTTTTTCAACTCTATGAATGGCAATCTGGAACTGGGGTTTCATTCAACCATGTTTCATCCTGATCCGGCCTATCGCAAAGAGGTCATGAGCGTCTTGTCGGAAATACTGCATTTGCCGCTGAAGGACCTTTTGCCCGATTACCGTATTTTGTTTGCCAATTATATTCTGAAGAAAGGAGGTGGAGGCAATAAGGTAGGTTGGCATCAGGACTGGAGTATGACCGATGAAGAGATAAAACCTTCGGTGAATGTCTGGATTCCTTTAACAGATTTGAGTTTGGAGCGCGGAGGATTTTTTGCCTGGAAAGGCAGTCATCTGTTCAGCAGAAACATTCGTTATACGCCCTATCCCGAAGATGCTTATGCGGCAGTAGAAGAAATGGCATGGGAAAATGCTGAGGTATTTTACCCGGCAGCCGGGGACGCTCTGGTTTATGATGGGCGGATTTTGCACGCATCCGGCCCGAATTTACATCCTGAACCCAGGCTTGCGGTTGGCGTGGCGCTTGTGCCGGAATCTCAGCCCGCTTATCATTTTTATTGCCGTACCGACGGCAGTTTGCATCGCTATGAGAGCAGTACCGATTTCTATTATGATCTTAATCTGTATTCCGAACCCGAGGCGGCGGGTACTCCCGTTGAAAGCGAAGTAATCGGATTTGAGACACTTGCAGCAGATGCGGCTAAGTATATAAAAAAACCGAAGCCAAACATATTTTTTTCTCAAGAATTAGAACAAATTATATCTGAGAACGGATACGTTTGTTTAAAGTCTGCTTTGAGTGCAGAAGAATTGCATGAGCTTCGCGCTCTTTATCAGTCATGCAGGCCTGAGCCTGAAGCCGGCTTTTCCATCAGCAACTGGACCAACCGGCCTGAATACCGGGAGTCATCGCACAAAGGAATCTCAAGGATACTGGGAAGGTTGGCGGCAGAATGGCTTACAAACTATAGGCCGGTTCTTGGGGTATTCGCCGTCAAGCAGCCGGTAGAAAATTCAGCCATGCATATGCATCAGGACTGGAGTCTGGTAGACGAGCGCAAAGCGCGTTCCGTAAGTATCTGGTGTCCTTTGGGAGCTACAAATGCCGATAACGGGAATTTGCAGCTGGTACTGAAAAGCCATCTGGATTATGATCGCCCTCGCGGCGTAAATGTACCGCCCAATTTTAGTGAGAGCGAAGAGCTCAGTTTGCGCAGAACCCGGCTGCTTGATTTACCTATGGACGAAGGTGATGTGTTGATTTTTGACCATCGTTTGATTCATTGTTCACCGCCCAACCGCTCCGGCTCAGAGCGCGTGAGTGCTGTTCTGGCGCTTATACCCGAAGATGAAAGCCTGATCCATCATTATGCGGCTCCCGGTTCAGATGGCTCAGTTTTGGAAATGCTCGTATTAGATCCTGACGATTTTTACAGCCTGAACTTTTTTGATTATGCCCGAAAGCCACAGCATATTGCAGGTCTTGGAATTCAAAGTAAGGGAAATGGATAATGTTCAAAACGGTTTAAAGCAGATCATTGACATGGCTTCAGGCAATCCTGATGTTGCGCGTTTTAGTTATCCTTTTTTCAGGGATGAAGCGCTTCAGAGAGAAATGGCAGTAAATGGTTTTGCGGTACGCGATTTGCTGGCAGAGGATGATATTTTTTATTTGCTCAGAGAGTTTGAATCTTTGATTTCCCTGCTTCCTGATGGTCTGCCTGAAACCCACTGGACCAGCGGAAGGGTTAATGATCCAGGCTTCAGAGGTTTAGCCAGGAAGGCGATTGATGCAGTGATGCCTAAAAAGCTTGAGTTCTATTTTAATCCTGAACGCACGGACTTTGTAGGCGGTATATTTTTTGCCAAAAAGCCATCTCCGCAAAGTGAGTTGTATCCGCATCAGGACTCTTCTCATACCGATGAGTCGAAGTATCCTGCGGTCTATGCCTGGGTGCCTTTGGTAGATACAACAGTAGAGACCGGTGCCATGCATATCCTGCCGGGTTCTCATCTTTGGGGAAATCGTTTTCGCTCGCTGAATATACCCTGGAAGTATGACGGCTTGCAGCCGGCCATGTTTTCATATCTGCATCCTTGCCATATGAAAGCCGGGCAGGTATTGTTTTTCGACAGTGCTGCGATTCATTATTCCAGCAACAATATGGGCAGCAACAATCGTCCGGCACTGAATTATTTCATTAAGCCGTCAGAGGCATTGTTTCTGCATCATTTCATAGATCACCAAACCCCTGCCGGTATGGTAGAAGTATTCAATGTAGATATAGATTTTTTTTACAACTGCGACTTCATGCAGCGCCCGCCTTGCCCGCCCTATCGAAATCTGGGCTCAGTACCCGGAATTTAACGCGTGCTTGCAGGTTCGCCGAACATCCGACAATATGCTACATCGTCTGATTCGGAGAAAAAGTTTTCCTTGGGGATTTTGTTTTTCTCGCAGGCACGGATAAACTCTTCCCTGCTAAATTCAGGCATACTTGCTTGAACCTCCTCCAATCTTGTTCCCATATTGGGCCTCATGCGGCAGGTTTCAAAAAAGTCGGGAAAACTGAGAAAGAAATCCTCATCCTGCCGGTAGATTTCTACAGGCGCATCGGGTATTTCGGGATCCCTGAAAACGGATCGAATTTCTGCTTCCTGCGGAAAAATACCACAAAGCACTGCTACACGGTCTTTGCCGGAGAGGTTAGGCAGAGAGTTGTGCATCAGTCTGGGATCAAAGAGTAAAACTTCCCCTCTTTTCATGGGGATGGGTTTCAAGTAAGGTCTGAGGGTATTTCGTATGTTTTCGAAAGGTGGGTCAATGGCGATGTTGCGGAAAGGATAAGCGAGATAATGGCTTCTGGGAACTAAACAGAGCGCTCCGCTTTTTTCATCAACATCACACAAAGGAATCCATACATGCAGTGGTGAAAAACGACTTTCGTCCAGGCAGGTTGGATCGGTATGAATGAAGAACTCTTCCTGTACTTCAGATGTTTTGACGATGAATAGATTGAAGCTTGATTTGTAGCGGGTAAAATGAGATTCAAACCAGGGTTTTAGTGATGCAATGATTCCTTCGTGGATCTTTTTTCTGTAATCAAAATCTTTAGAATACAGGGTGTAAAACATTCCCTTTTCACCAATCCGGTGATGATCTTCATAAAGCGTATTCAGTTCAGACAGCACCCAATCAGGCAGTGCAGGCAAAACGGCATAACCATCTTCCAAAAGAGATCCCCTCAGGACGGAATCGGAAACGACCCTATTTTCAACGGGAGTAAAGTGATTACCCATATATCAAAATTACATATTTCGTCCGAAATTTCAGATCAATCCGCTTACCTTCATGCCTGATATGTTTTTAAATCCGGAGCTGCAAAAAAAATTTGATCAGGACGGCTTTGTGGTTATTCCCGATTTTCTGGGAGCCAGCCTTTGCCGTGATTTGGAGTCACTGTATCTCAAAAGGCGTCCTGCCGGACTAAGCGGATTTCATGTAACCAACTGGCTAAGTAATCGGGAGTACAGCATATTGTCTCATGAAGCGGTTTGTGATGCGCTTCTTCCTGAGGCAAAAAAGTGGCTTGCCAAACCGGTTCCTGTTTTGGGTTGTTTCGCGGCTAAGGAGCCGGGCAGCGACAATGCCATGGGGCCTCATCAGGATTGGTCTATTACAGACGAAGAGCATTACACTTCCGTTTCGCTTTGGGTTCCATTGTGTGATATCAACGAAGCAACCGGTACGCTGAATTTTTTGAAAGGAAGTCATCGCCTTTTTCATAATATCAGGGGGCAAAATATTGCGAACCCGATTGATCGTCTGAATCAGGAGCTTGTTGCGCGTTTGCTCACTCAGCTTGAGCTTCGTATGGGAGATGCAGTGGTGCTTCATCACCGGATTTTGCATTGCTCCGGACCGAACATGAGCTCTTTTCCCCGTGTGGCTGCGATGTTGGCCTTGTTGCCCCAGGGAGCTCCCTTGTTGCATTATTACCGCAATCCGGAGTATAGGGGAGAGGAGATTCGCCGCTTTGTTTTTCCCGAGGGGCATTATGTAACTTTCGATATCCGGAGTTTTCCCGAAGCTTGTGAAGAATTGGAACCGGTATTACAAACACATGAGCAGATCTCTGACGATGAACTGCTTAGCTTTTATTCTTGAGCATATTCAGTTATGGGAAGCCTTCGTTTCTTGTTTACCCTGACCATCATACTGGGACACATCTATTCCATTTTTGGCTTTCGTTATCACGAATTGTTGAGCTCGCCCATTGCATTTGAGTCATTTTTTGTATTGTCAGGATTCTCTATCACTCTTGTTTTGGGTGAAAAATATGGTGTAGAAAAACAAGAGTTTTTCAGGCGAAGATTAATCAGGATTTTTCCCATGTATTGGTTGATTCTTCTCCTAACTCTTTGTTTTTCAAGCCTGAGTCTCTACTGTTTTGATAAGCCTTCTTTACTCAGGTCGTTTGTAGATCATTGGGCAGATTTGAACCCGGGGCCTAAACTTTGGATTGTCTTTACCAATGTGTTTATCGCCGGTCAGGAGGCATTCTATTTTTTTAAATTTAACTTCAATACCGGAGGATGGGAACGCTCTGTGAAATTCATTGACGGCGATCCTGCTGTTCACACTTTTTTATTTGTTTCTCAGGCTTGGGCCATCAGCTACATGATTTATTTTTATTTACTGGCGGGATGGTTTAACCGTTTGCGCAGCAGATGGCTGATTTTGATTGCACTGACTTCTCTGTCATCTCGTTTTTTTGCGTATTCTAAGGGGTACCAGTTTGATCCGTGGCTGTATCGTTTTTTTCCATTTGAGCTTTTCTTTTTTATGGCGGGAATGCTGTCTTGCAGGATGTATTTCAGGTTCAGGGATCATGAATTGTTCAAGCGGACAGGATTATTGTTATGGGTTATTCTGATTTTAGCAAGTCTGTTTTATGATGCATGGAAAACCGATTATCTGATCAAACAATGGTTGTTTTATGCCTTGTTGATTGTAGCATTACCGGCCGCCTTCAATGCATTGAAAAAATACCGGACAGATCGTTTGCTGGGCGATCTGGCCTATCCCATGTATATCTCTAATTTTCTGATCATTAATATGCTTATGCTCACGGATCAGAGGCAGCATTCCGTCCTCATGATATCTATTGTGTTTTTCACTCTTTTGTTTTCTCTTATTTTGCAGAAGGGTTTTCAGGAACCTCTTGAACGATGGCTTGATTCCAAAAGAAATACACATGCTTCCTGATGAGAGCTTATTGTTTGTTCAGCCCGCCCATGCAGATGCGATGCGGCGTGATGGTTATTTTTTGTGGCAGATGCTGGATGAGGAAGATTTGCGGGTATTTCGCAATTTGTTTACAGAGGTTGATCCCAGGCTCAGCCGCCCCTTTTATTCTACGATAGATAGTGCCGATCACAACTACAGGATCAAAGTTGATCTTGCCATTCGTGAGCGTCTGGAGGCAAAGGTCAGCGCTATATTTAAGGGGTATTATCCCCTGATATTCAACTTTATCGTAAAGGCGCCAAGCGACAACAACAAAGTAGGATTGCATGTAGATGATACCCATGTTGATGAAGCTCGCTTCCGAACTTATAATCTTTGGTGTCCGCTTGTAGATACTTATCCTGAAAATGGCGGCCTATTTGTGTGGCCGGGAAGTCACAGGTTGCCTTATCCTCCAAGGGGATATGGATTGCCATATCCATATTTGGAACACGCAAACAAGATTGAGCAGCAAATGATACCGGTTAAACAAAAGGCCGGTCAGGCGGTGGTATACAGTAACCGCCTTATGCATTTGTCATATCCGAACAAGACATCTCAGACTCGTCCGGCCATTATTACAGGCATGCTGCCTGCAAATGCAAGTCCCGAAATTTATTTCAGGCCCTCAGGTATACCTGAAGGACGTACTGGTGTTTATAGACTTTCAAAGTCATTTTACATTGAAACAGACCGTGAGCGCGACCCTGATCCGGCCTTGTTGCTTCGTGAGGAGGATTTTCATTGGGAGCCAATGAATGAGAGCACTTTTACCGAAGCATGTAAATCGGCAGATTTGGTTTCTCCTTATGAAAAAACTGATTCTAAAGAGGGTATCTTAGCAAGATGGAGGAGATGGCTGAAGATTTCCTGAGCACGAAATTGGGCAGAACATTTTTGAGCCGGGGCTGGGTTGTTCTGGATATGTTTAGTGAGGATGAAGTTGTTTTACTCAAGAGAAAGGTTGAACAACTGCTCCCGGAAAGCGAGCAGTCCTTTTATCTAAATATCTGGCAGCAAAATCCGTCAGACCGTGTGTTTTTTCACAATCAACTTGAGAGCTGTATTGGTTCTGCACGAGAACGCTTGATGAAAGGATTTGAGTCTGTAGTAAATGCGGTAGCTTGCAAGAAAAGCGGTGACATGAGCGGTTGGGGGCTTCATCAGGATGATACCTTTACCGATGAGCAAGAACATTTCAGCTGCAGCATCTGGTGCCCGCTGCAGGATGTAGACGGCTTGAATGGTGCGATGCGTGTATGGTCGGGCAGTCACCGGATGTTTAAAGATTATCGCAGTCCGAATATTCCCAAACCGTTTGCCGGTTCGGCTGAATTGATTGAGAAACAATTTATGGAACTTGTTCCCATGAAGGCCGGGCAGGCCTTGCTGTTTGATCACCGCCTTCTTCACTCTTCTGGTCCTAATCATTCTAATAGCCGACGGCTGGCTGTAGTGAGTGTATTGAAGCCAGTGAATGCCGGTATGATTTATCCCTATTTTGATCTTGCAGAAGGCAAATTGTTCATTCATTTAATTCATCCAGGCTTTTACCTGAATTCACCTCTGGGTGAATTTAGTGTAAGGCCGGATGAACGTCTTTATCCTTTACTCAAGGTATTAGATTGGTCTCCATCATCAATGAGCTGGGCTGATATTTTGAAAGCCGCTGAACAAAACAGGTTTTTCAATATAAGATAATGGTCGAAAGTGAGTTGATTTTAGAAGTAGAAGGGCTCAGTAAATCATTTGTACTGAATCACAAGGGGAGATCTGCGCGGCATGAAGCCCTGAAGGACATAAGTTTTAATTTATATCGCGGGCAGGTTTTGGGATTGATTGGTCCCAACGGATCGGGTAAAAGCACTTTGCTCAGGATACTCAGCGGCATGATGAAACCGGAATCAGGCGTGGCTCGGATTTTCGGGAGAACAGCCTCGGTACTTGAAATAGGAAGCGGGTTTCATCAGGATTTGAGCGGAATAGAAAATATTGGCATGGTAGCGGCCTTGCTCGGTATCCGTGGTTCGGGCACAAATCAGTTTATGAGTGCTGTAAAAGAATTTAGCGGTCTTGAAGATTATTTGGAAGAGCCACTAAAGACATACTCTTCAGGTATGTTTCTGAGGCTTGCATTTGCCGTTGCGATTCATGCAGATGCAGAATTATTATTGCTTGATGAAATTGTAGGAGTGGGTGATGAGGAGTTCAGCAGGAAAACTGTGAGGAAGCTAAAGGAGTTGTGTCGCAGTGGTAAATCTGTGATTCTGGCTTCCCATGCATCGGGAACTTTACATCAGTTATGTCATTTAGCCTTGCTGCTGAACAAGGGTAAACAGATCATGTTTGGCGATGCTGCTGAAGTGCTTTCAGGATATGCCGGGCAGGTTCTGGAGAAGGAGAAAAAGATTATCGCAGGGGAGAGCGATGCCCAAGAAGTGCCAGAAGAAAAAAGAGTTTACCAAGCAGATGATAGTTCTTCAAATTCAATCCTTCAGCTAAAAAGAGCATGGGTAGAGCCCGGTTCCGGCCTAATCACTATGGATACCTCAGTAAACCTGGGGTTTGAATTTGAATTCAATCAGGATACAGAAATCACACTTTCCGTTCAGTTAAATTACCAGTTGAACTATCCTGCCATTTGTCTGAGTCCCGATTATTCATTAAAAAGTCCGAATAAAATTTATTTAAAAGGAATATATATGTATTCTGTTAATATTCCCGGAAATTTATTGAATAAGGGTTCATTCAGTGTAAGTATATTTGCGGTTAACAGAAGCAATCATACAATACTCGCGGCCGAACATATTTTATATTTTGAGTTGGGTTTAGGTAAGCGTGCACAAGAGGTAGGTTATGGCGGGCTTTTTCCGGGTCCCATGTTTTCACAATTGTCATGGACTGTTAATTTTATTCCGTCATGAGACGTGTATTTCATCAGGATTGGCTAAACCGTTTATTCTTTGATCAGGGATATGTAGTGATTCCTTTAATCTCAAAGGCTGCAGTAAATTCTCTTAAAGAGGAGTTCAATATCCTATACCGTGAGTCCGGTATATTTGATTCATTTTTCACTACCACTCATCATCCCGAGGACTCTCTTCGCATAAAATCAGACCGGCTGATTCGTTCTTATCTTGAATTGCCTGCCTTCCACCGGCTTGATCGTTACAATAGTTTGTATGGAAATTTTATGATCAAAGATCCGGGCGATACCGAATGCGGCCTGCATCAGGACTGGACTTTTGTTGATGAGTCAGCTTGCCGTACTGTGAATGTTTGGCTTGCACTTGACGCCACAGATATACAGAATGGATGCATTCATGTTATGCCCAAGTCGCAACGGATGCCTTTCAGGATCAGAGGAAGAAACAATAGCATGCCATATTCGGCGATAGGAGAGCAGATTATCAGGAACGACCTCATTCCTGTTCCTTTATTGCCTGGTGAAGCAGTCATTTTTGACTCTTCAGTTATTCACTATTCTCCTGTCAATACAAGTAGTTCAAGGAGACATGCAGCTTCGCTTATGTTTTATCCCGCCGAAGCGGAATTGGTCCATTACAGATTTGACCTTTCTGAACAGAAAGTCAGGAAGTATAGGGTTGATGAGTCCTTTTTTTTGCAGTTTAGTTCAGCAGAAGATGTAATTCCTGAGCATTGTTTGGAATCAGTTTGTGTTCCTGCTCCGCTGAGTGGCTATGATGAATTCGTATCTTTGAAACAAAGTTTGTAAAACCGCTTCATTGTTTGGAAATTTCTATCGGGGGAAACGTGTTCTGGTTACAGGAAATACCGGCTTCAAGGGAGCCTGGTTAAGCACTTGGTTAATTCACCTTGGGGCTAAGGTGACCGGCGTGTCCAGGCAAATTCAAACAGGGGAATCCTTGTATGCAATGGCCGGATTGGAAAAGTACACAGATCAGTTTTTTTTCGATATTCAGGATCATTTAAAATTCAGGCAGTTGTTTAAAAAGCTCCAGCCTGATATTGTATTTCATTTGGCAGCACAACCATTAGTCACAGTATCCATGACGGATCCCCTAGAAACCATAGGGTCAAATGTGATGGGTACTTCTGTTGTACTTGATGTACTTCGCGAATCTGATTTTCCGGTTATCGCAGTTATAGCCACCACAGATAAATGTTATGAGAATCTGGAGAGGCTTGAAGCTTATCGCGAAGAAGATCAGTTAGGGGGAAAAGATCCATACAGTGCATCGAAGGCTGCCGTTGAGATTTTGTTTAGTGCTTATTACAGAAGTTTTTACCGGAAGGAAGGGAAAGTGAAAGCCATAGCGGCAAGAGCCGGCAATGTGATTGGCGGAGGTGACTTTTCATTAAGTCGAATTGTTCCTGATTGCATTCGTTCATGGTCTCAAGGCCGTGCCGTGACGCTTAGGAATGGTAGTGCTGTGCGACCCTGGCAACATGTACTCGAACCTCTTGGCGGATATCTCAGCTGTGCGTGGATGTTGAGTGAGCATTCCTCACTTAATGGGGAGCCGTTTAATTTTGGACCTGAGCAGAATACTGTAAAAACGGTTCATGAGTTGGTTTCTTCCTTGCACAGGGCGTTTGCTCCGGGCTTTGAAGGTGTTTGGCTGAATCCGGAGGAGGAGAGTAATCAGTTTGAATCTACCCTGCTTCGCCTTAATATTGAGAAGGCAGCACGTATGCTGCAGTGGAGACCCATTATGGATTTTGATACATGTGTGCGATTCACCGGATCTTGGTACAGGTCTTTTTATGATGGGAAAGACATGTATTTGGAAACATTAAAGCAGATACAACAATATATGAAGCATGCTCAAAATGAAGGTTTACCATGGGCATCCTGAAGCAAGTACCATTTCTGCGAAAAAAACATTGTCGTTCATGCGGGCATGAATCCTTGCAACCGATAATGGATTTTGGTGTAATTCCTCTCGCAGACGAGTTGTCGATGGTATCTGATCCGAAGGAAGAACCGGGAGCTCCTTTGAGTTTTGCGTTTTGTACCTCATGTTTCCTTGCTCAAATCAGGGAGGATGTTGAGCCTGAAATCTTGTTTGGGAGAGATTATCCTTATTATTCTTCCAGCTCTCCTCAGCTGATTGCTCATTTTGAGCAAGCTGCCGAAAGGATACTTGAATTGTTTGGCAACAATAGAGGAAAGTTTTTTGAAATCGCAAGTAATGACGGTGTCATGCTGAGGCCGTTTAAGAATGCGGGTTGGGAGGTGCTGGGTGTAGATCCGGCTAAAGGACCCTCAGCTAAAGCAAGGGAGGATGGGCTTGAAACCATCACCGGTTTTTTTAACGCCTCTTTATCCGAAAATATCAGGCAGAAATGGGGCGAGGCAGATGTGATTGCCGGTAATAATGTGTTAGCTCACGTACCAGACCCTAATGAACTGGTTAAGGGCACAGCGCTTCTTCTGCGATCGGAAGGCATAGCCGTATTTGAGTTTCCGTATCTGCCTGATTTGATTAATCACGTGGAGTTTGACACCATTTTTCATCAGCACTATTCCTATTACTCTCTACATGCGGTTAAGACCTTGTTTGAAAGACACGGGCTTTTGGTTTTAAATGTTGAGCGTATCTCTATTCACGGAGGAAGTCTTCGGCTAACGGCAGGAAAGCAGGGAGTAGTTTCGGAAGGGGTGCATCAGCTGCTGGAAATGGAAAAGAAGCAGGGGTATAATCGGCAAGAGCTATTCTTGTCTTTTTCCGAGAAGGCGGAAAGGATTAAAGAGGCAATTAGTTATAAGCTGAATCGATTAAAGGGAGAAGGTAAAAGAATTGTTGGATATGGGGCAGCCGGGAAGGCAAATACACTAATGGCTTATTGTGGAATAGGTAGTCAATATCTTGATTGTATTGGCGATATCAGTCCATACAAGCAGGGTAGGTTTTTTCCCGGTAATCATTTGCCTGTGGTTTCTCCGGAGGAAATGCTGGAAAGAAAACCTGATTATATTTTCATTCTTGCATGGAATTTCAGTGAAGCCATCATGAAACAATTTGAAGAATTTCACCGGGCAGGAGGTCGTTTCATCATTCCGCTTCCTGAAACAAAAATTGTTTGAATTACCAGAATGCCTGACCCATTGATGCAAGCTCCTGAAGGAGTTGATAGTCCTTGAATGTGTCCATACATTGCCAGTTTCCTTCATGACGAAATGCACTGAGCTGCCCTGCATCGGACAGCGCGGTCAGAGGCTCTCGTTCCAGCACATCGCCCATATTAAGATAAGGAATGGCAGCCGGCTCGAATACAAAAAAACCTCCATTAATCCAGGCTTCCAACCTGGGCTTTTCATCAAATTTTCTGATTTTATTCTGCGGGTCTATGTCAAGCAGACCAAAAGTTAAACGCGGCCTCACTGTTGTAAGGGTTGCAAGCGTTGACGCTTTTTGGTGACTTTCTAAAAGTGAGCGGATGTTTACATCAGAAATTCCATCGCCATAAGTACAAAAGAAGGGCTCATCCTGAACAGAAGCTACAGCATGCAGGATTCTTCCCGCAGTTCCGGTTTCCGGCCCTGCATTGCTGAGTGAAATGACGAATTTGTCATCGGGCTCTTCGCTTAGATATTTTTCAAATGCTTCATGTCTTGCTCCGGTGCAAAGAATAAATTCATGAAATCCATATTTTGAATAGTGCTTCATAATGTGCCACACCAATGGTTTACCTCCGATTCTCCAAAGGGGCTTCGGCTGATCTTCGCCCTGAAATTTCAGACGCTCATTTTTCCCTCCGCACAGGATCAGCGTTTTCATAAATTTTGTTTGAAGCACTTAAAATACGATACATTCCTTCTGCAAAATAATCGGAACCTTTCTGATTCCAGTGGCCATCGTTGGGGAGAAAATAATCTTCGGGAAGACCTTCTTCAGATAAAAGTTGGTATCCGTCGACAAACTTTGTTCCGAACTTTCTGCACAGGTATTGCATTTCTGAAGCAGGAATGGTCCTTATGTTTTGTTTGGTAAGCTGCAGACCTGCCTCTTCGGGAACGGCTGCAAGGATGATTTCTTTCCCTTGCTTATTGCATTGCTCAAGAAGATCCATCAAGAGGCCTGTCTTTTCAGCTCCGTATTTTTTTTGAAAATATGAATTATCGATATCTGCGATTCGGAATTCTTCTTTCCAGATGAAGGTTTCACTTAGTTTTTTCTGCTCCCGCCTGAGATTTAATCCGTCAAACACCATTTTGTAAGCTCCTGCCGCATATATTGGCAATAGCATCCCTTCATTCCATAAGGATTGTGGTCCTTTCTTTAGTTCGAAAAGCAGTTGCTGAAGTCCTTTTGGAGCTTTGATGTTGTTCAGACAAGTCAGATTCTTAGCCGGAAGATCCTGAGCTTTAACCCATCCGAAACATGATTTTTCATAATCTGTCTTCCAAACAAATAATTCACGCTGAAGATCATTGGCAAATACAGCGAGAATGATACCATCATAGGTCATAGAATCTTGTTGCAGCTGCCTGAGAAGTCTGCTCCATGCGAGCAGTCCGTTACCATTTAATGCGTAGTTGTAAAGCTCAACATCTATCTGATTTTTCCGAAGCATACGGTTGCAGCGTGATGGCCAGTTTTCCTTCAGGAAATAACCGTCGGTAAATGAATCTCCAAATACGAGATAGCGTTTCTTCTTTCCATTTCTTTCTTTTTTATAATTGAATCCCGAAACGAATCCTGATGAATTGACTTTAAAGTCGTTGTAGAATACGATTTTGCCTTTGCAAATTTTGAGGCTTTGGTGTTGTCCCGGCACCCAGCGAAATCCTGATGTTGTATCATAAGTGGCTACAGGATGATTAAACATCGGCATGATTTGATAAGAGGATAATAATTCCGCTTGCCCTGCTACAAATGGAATCAACTTTATCGCGATCATCATTCTAAGAATAGCCTCTGCCGCCAGTGTCATGATCAATACCGGAAATGCGAAATAGAATACTTTCTTAATCATGAGACCAGGGTTGTGAAATCCGGTACAGGCCGGTTGATGTTTTTTTATTGAAGGCCAGCATTTCCCATTTAATATTTTTACTATACATCACATAGGCATATCGTTCAAAGAAATCAGCTTTGCCTCTGTGAAAGATGAAGCGGGCTCCGGCTTCTGAATTCAGGATGTTGAGTATATCCCCGAAATTCCATTCGCTGCGTTGCAATCCCATGTATTTTTGCCAGGATGGGTAAAGGAACAGAAAAGCATTATCAAAACTTTTCCACTTTTTTACCGGTTCGGGATCCGAAAACAGTCGGATATGTGTTTTGACCTGTGTGTAAAGATCTACATAGAGAGAGAGGTCTTCATTGTAATTTCTCCATTCCTGCAGGCTTGATTCCATGTGCTGCGCTTCCGTATATCTTTGATTGTAATCAGTGATAAAAATCAACATCCATGGTAGAGTCATTAAGGCAATAATTGTATTTTTTAATTGACTATGTATGATTTTTATATCTCCTGTTGCCAGCATACAGCAAATGGTAACGGGTATAATCAGATGACGTTCCAGCTTCATAAAGGCAGCGAAGAAGCATATGGAAATTGCAAAAATGAATAGCATTTTTAAATTCCGCTGACTGACACCCCAGCCAAGGAGCAGCAGTAAAGAAGTAAGCAGTAGCCATTTAAATTGTAAAATGCGGGTTTTCAGCTTCAGCAGAAGGATAGCCGGTTCAGCCCAATAGGCTGTGGCAGATGAGAGAGTTTTGTCTTTGGGTCTTACGCCCGCTTCATTCAGTTTTTTTGCATTGATATTTTCAGGATCAGCAAAGAAATGTTTCATCCCGGCCTCCACCAGCATACCTGAAGTAAGCCCGGATGAATTATTCTGTTCAAACTCATATCCAAAATCCCACAATGCGAATTGATATCCTCTCAACGGGAGGTAGTCTTTGTCCATCGGCGTAAACGGCCAATTAACGATAAGTCCGTTGAGGATACCCCAGCTCAGGCATGGCAGGATATATCGTTTAATGACAGAGGGGTTGATTTGGGTGTTTTTCAAAAAATGAGCCTGCTGGAACAGGCCGCTCAGGAGTAGTCCAAGGAAGCCGCCTTCGGTACGGATGGCAAATGCAATCAAGATCAGGAG
>CAZUHX010000009.1:15736-32884 GCA_964620795.1 uncultured Chitinophagaceae bacterium | reverse complement strand
ATGGCCACCACAATATTTTCGGTACCTGCTACCAGGTCCATTGCGCCGCCCATTCCTTTTACCATTTTGCCCGGTATCTTCCAGTTGGCGATATCGCCGTTCTGAGAAACTTCCATGGCTCCCAGCACCGTGAGATCCATGTGCCCGCCGCGAATCATGGCAAAACTATCGGACGAACTAAACAGAGAAGCTCCGGCCAGCATACTTACGGTTTGCTTTCCGGCATTGATCAGATCGGGATCAACCTCCTGCTCTGTTGGAAAAGGGCCCATACCCAGCAATCCGTTTTCGCTCTGAAGTGTAACCGAAACTCCCTCCGGAATATAGTTGGCCACCAGGGTTGGAATACCGATTCCCAGATTCACATAATACCCGTCTTTCAGCTCGCGGGCTATTCTTTTCGCAATACCAAACTTATCTAATGGCATATATATGATTTATGCAAATTCCTGCGAACTGCTCGCCATTCCCTGAAGATAGCCACGCAATCCCTGAACAATTTCCGCCAGGGTCTGAACGGCGCCTTTGAGCAAGCCGAGACGCTCCTCTTCCGACAAGGCAAAAAGAAACTCTTCCAGCCCCTGTAAAAGAGCGGCAGCATCTTCAAGCATGGAATCCCATCTCAGCAATTTACTTTTATCCAAAACAGACTGAAGAAGATCCTGGGCAGACTGCGCCAGCTTTTCGGCACTATCCGAAAAACCCTTTTCGATCAGCTTACCGGCCAGATCAAGCGCTTTGATTTCCAGCTCCAGCACACGGTTGATAAGCTCTGCAATTTGATTAATCATATATTAATTTTTTCTGGTTGTTCTTTGTTCAATACGTTTTTCATATTGTGTTCCCACAAATATTCGATTTACATATATGCCGGGAGTATGAATGTGATTGGGATCGAGTTCTCCGGGCTCCACCAGTTCTTCAACCTCTGCAATCGTAATTTTACCTGCCGTAGCCATCATGGGATTAAAATTTCTGGCTGTTCCCTTGTAAATCAGATTTCCGTGCTTATCCCCTTTCCAGGCTTTCACAATGGCAAAGTCGGCTTTCAGCCATGACTCAAGCACATACATTCGGCCTTCTATTTCGCGGGTTTCCTTGCCCTCAGCCACTTCGGTGCCATAGCCGGTGGCGGTAAAAAAACCGGGAATACCAGCACCTCCGGCGCGGATTCGTTCGGCCAGTGTTCCCTGGGGCAGCAGCTCCACTTCAAGCTCGCCGCTCAGCAACTGCCGCTCAAACTCGGCATTCTCGCCCACATAAGAAGAAATCATCTTTTTCACCTGCCGGGTCTTCAACATCAGACCAATTCCGAAATCATCTACTCCTGCATTGTTCGAAATACAGGTAAGACCCTTCACACCTTTGCGGATCAAAGCGGCAATGCTGTTTTCGGGAATCCCGCACAGACCGAAACCGCCGAGCATCAGCACCGCATGATCGGGAATATCTGCTACTGCCTCATCGGCATCTTTAACTACTTTACTACTCATCTTAAATAAAAGCCCAAAATAAGGAATTCCGCAGCAAGCGCCCAAAAAGGATAAACCGGCATGTATAGTCTTGATGCATTGGGGGGCTCCGCAGGCCTCAGCCAACAGATTTTAAAAACAGCATGCATCCCTGCCTGCGGCCGCGCTGTGCAGGGGTTCCGCCCGCCTTCGGCGGGCCCGGCCTGCGGCCGGCCCTTCCCATCGCTGCCCCGGCATTCTGCTCAGCAATGCATTCCTCCTCAACTAAATCAATGCTGCCCGGAGACCGGCAGTTAGATCGCAGCGGCGAATTCGTTGGCATGGTCTTGCCGCACTAATTTCGGGTTAAACTCATTTCAACCTCATTTTATTTTTGCCATTGAAAAGGGTTTTGAGCAGCCCAAAATGCTTTCATAACTATGCTTAAAAAAATGATATGAAAGCGGTGCTTCAGACTGAATTTTACGTCCATTCATTAACAAGAGTTGCGTGAGGGATCGCAGCGGATACCCCGCAGTGAGCAAAGCGAGCGAGGAGTATGAGCGCAGAGCCCGACCCCGGCGCATGCATACCTGCAATAATCCCGGCAACTGTTGCCAAGCCGGGGGCACGCCATAAAATATCATATCATTTTATATTGAATATATAAATACAAACGACCGGGCCGACCGAGTTGAATAATCAAACGGTTTGGTGATTTTAGCGGCCTGCAGCAACCATACTCTCCCGCTTGCTCAACTCTGTAATAATCTCTGAATAGAGCTGCTTAAACTGTTCCGGATGAGCCCGATACCAAGTCATAATTTCTTTCATCTCCTGTGCTTGAATCCCATGCTTTTTAAGTACCCATTGCCGGTATTTTAGCTGCAACTGTTGTACCGATTTCCCCTCTTGCCGGCCCTCCTGCTCAGCCAGAGCATCAGATTCATGCAGATCAGAAAGCAGGAGTACCATTTGCCTGTTGCCCGGAAAATGTGGAGGAACAGACTGCTCTCCGCTACAGGAAGTCCATAGCGAAAGGGTAAACAAAAGGACATAAATTAGCGGCCTCATATTGCGAAACTAAGGATTCTGTGGTCAATCGGGAGGCATATCAAAAGTTGAATAAAACCTGCAGAGAAGCAGGAGCAAAACTCATTGCAGTATCTAAAACCAAACCGATAGAAGATATTGTCTCTCTGCATGCGCAGGGCCAACAGGTATTCGGCGAAAATTATGTTCAGGAACTCTGCGATAAGCAGAAGCTGTTGGCACATCTGAATCCGGAATGGCATTTCATAGGGCATCTGCAAAGAAATAAGGTGAAGCAGATTGTGCCCTTCTGCGCTCTCATCCACGGCATTGACAGCCTCAGACTTTTGGAAGAAGTGAATAAGCAGGCGCTGAAAATCCATCGTGTTCAGGACGTGCTGCTTCAGGTGTTTATTGCCACCGAAGAGAGCAAATTTGGCATGGATGAGCAGGAAGTTTTCCGGAGCCTGAAGCTCGCCACGGAAATGAAAGGCGTGCGTATTTGCGGCCTCATGGGTATGGCCTCACAGACAAATGATGAGCATCAAATCAGAAGTGAATTCAAAAGCTTAAGAAGTCTGCTCGAAAGATGTATTGCGGGCGGTTTGGCTGATCCCGCAATATTTAAAGAATTGTCTATGGGTATGAGCGGCGATTATTTGATTGCTCTGAGCGAAGGCAGCACGATGATCAGAATTGGAAGCATGCTTTTCGGCGCCCGATCTTAACGAAAGGGATCGCTGAATTTGGGATTGTTCATGAATGTGGTATCGCTCAATGTTTTAAGGAATGCGATAAGATCGCTTTTTTCCTGAGCGCTGAGTTGCAGTCCCCCAAGGTTTATTTTTTTCATATTGGGATCAACCGTTGGAGAATTCCGGAGACTGTCACTGTAAAAGTTGATTACCTGCTCCAGTGTGCTGTAACGTCCGTCGTGCATATAAGGGGCAGAAAATTCTATGTTTCTTAAAGTGGGGGACTTAAACTTACCGTAGTCGTCGGGATTCCCCGTAACTCCTCCAAAACCTGCATCTCTGAAATCGTTTATGTTGAGTGCAGAGTCAAGCGCATTGTTGTGAAAAGTGCGGTTCGTGAAGGTCAGAAACGGTCCGTCGGTATGACAATGAAAACAGTCTCCTCTTTCTGTTGAGAAGATCTGGAATCCATTCATTTCCTCCGGGCTTAGACTTTCCTGCCCGCGCATGTATCGGTCAAACTTTGATTCTGAAGAGATCATGGTTCGCATAAATTGAGCCAGTGCCTTGGCTGCCTTATCTTCAGTAATGTTTCCGGGGCGCCCGAAAGCTTTTCGGAAAAGGCGAACATAATCTTCTCTCTTTTCCAGGCGACTGATGTATTGCGGCCCGAAGCCTTGCTCATTGAGCAGAGCATCTTTGGCCAATTCCTCAAGGGAACGAGCCCGGCCGTCCCAAAACAAACGAGCATGCCAGGCGAGATTGATAACCGGGGGAGCATTGCGCTTGGTAAGCGCCCCGGTAAAGTTTCTTGAAAGCGCTTTATTGTGATCGGTAAAGTTGAATTCGGGAGTATGACAGCTCGCACATGCCAGGCTGCTGTCATTCGAAACAATCGGATCCCAGAAAAGCATTCTGCCGAGTTGCACACCCTCTTCCGTCATCGGATTATCTGCAGGTATGGGTATATCTGCAAAACGAAAAGGTTTCTGAATGGTAAGTGGAGTTGAAATAAACAGACTATCAGGCAGACCATCTGCGGGACCACTGTCAGGTTCAGGCTTGCAGGCCGGCATCCAAAGCGCCAGGCCCAGCATAACAAATGCTGCTAAAATTCCATTGCGGTTCATACTGTCTGCTTTATCGCACCGAAAATGCAGCTGCGAAATTATCGGCCATTTTGATGGTCAAGGGCATGGTAGAGCCTTCGCTGTGTGTAAAACTCTCCGTCCGGATATCAATGACATTTCCGGTGGCATTAAAAACTTTCTGCATATCCAGCTTTATTGGAAAGTTTCCATTCAATCCATTTTTTACTTCAAAAGCTTGATTGAGGGTAATGGTTCTGTATGCCTGATCGGTACCAAGATGATAGACCAGAAGCCAATCCAGATTGCCGCTTGCATTGGTAGTGGTATCGCTTCTTCCTTCCACTTTTACAAAAATGTATTTGAGCCAGGTCCAATACATATCCGGTGCAGCAAGCGGATCCGAGGAGGGCAGTAATGTTGGATCGGCATTGTTGAGGGCAGAGTCCAGACCAAGCCCAAACTGAATACCTGAATAGGAGCCCTCGGGTAAATTGAGTTTCACTTTTAATGAGCCGGGATCGGAAGCATCCAGTAAAGCGGCTTGGAGAGGTTCCGTTTTGCTGCCGTCTGTTTTCAGAGCTCTGATATTACTGAGATAAAAGCGAATTTGCTCCAGGCGAATACGCCTTCCGGAAGGATCGGTATATGCTGTATTCAGAGCAAAGGGGCTTGAGCCGTAGGAAAGAGCTACATCCAGTGAAAAATTGCCCGGCTCAGGATTTTGATCTTTTTCGCAGGAGGAAAGCAAGACCATGTTCAGCACTGCCAGGGCAAAGATCAGTTTCTTCATGAGGCGTAATTTTCGACTCTAAGTTAAAAGGTAAAGCGGGTGAACGTGTGAGATTTATCAGTAAAACGTATAAAATCATGAATTCACCTATTCCATTATCGCATAAAAACGGAATTTGTTCAAATGAATTGTTTTTTTTGATGCAGGATAGCCGAACAACATGCCATTCAATCAAACCATTAGAAATCTGAACAGAACCCGGGAGATTCTCGGTATTCTGATCAAATATGGTTTTGAAGATATTATAACCAATTCTACCCTGCGCAATCTGGTAACGGAAAGCACACGTATTAGCTGGCTCAGACAAGATAAGCCGGTTTTCGAATATACTCGATACGAGCGCATTCGCATGTGTGCAGAGGAATTGGGTCCCACTTTTGTAAAGCTGGCTCAGGTACTGAGCAATCGTCCCGACATTATTCCGGATGCCCTGGTGAGGGAATTTGAAAAGCTTCAGGATCGTGTACCTCCATTCCCCTTTGAAGAGGCCAAGGCCATTATTGAAAGGGAAACCGGCAAGAATCTTGAAGATATTTTCGAGGAATTCAGTGAAAAGCCTATGGCTTCTGCCTCTATCGGGCAGGTTCACCGGGCGCGTTTGAAAACCGGCGAACTGGTGGTGGTGAAGGTACAGCGACCGGATGTGGCAGAAATCATCAGTCAGGATCTGGCCGTAATCAAAGAGACAGTAAAACGAGCTGATCGCTACCTCAAGAAGCAGGGTGTGCTGAATGCCGATGAAGTAGTGAAGGTCTTTGAGCGCTCCATGCAAAAGGAATTGGATTACAACAATGAGGCAAGGAACATCGAGCGTTTCAGAGCTACTTACAAGCACAGAACAGACTTTTATGTTCCCAAACCCTACCGCGAATTTTCTTCAGAAAAAGTACTGATACTTGAATTCGTAGAGGGTTGTAAGATCACAGATGTGCGGCAGTTGAAAGAGTGGGGGATCAGTCCGGTGAAAGTGGTTGAACAGGGCATGGACATTTACCTCAGCCAGATTTTTGAATACGGATATTTTCATGGTGATCCACATCCGGGGAATGTGCTGGTTGATAAGAACGGCCGAATCATCTTGCTTGACTTCGGTATGGTTGGGCAACTCATGAAGAAAGACAAATATGCCTTTGCGGGTATTTTCATCGCCATGAGCAGGCACAATGCGCAGGAGATGGCAGTGCAGATGAGAAAACTGGCCGTGGAAGACAATATCGTAGACATGAGGCAGTTCATATATGATTTGAATGATCTCATTGAGGATTACGCCTCGCTGGATGTGAGCGAGAGCAGCATTCAGGATGTGATCACGCGTTTGCAAAAAATCATGTTTGACTACAAGATTACCGTGCCCGGCGGAGTCTTCATCATCTTCAGAGCTTTCGCGATTTTAGAAGGAATAGGCAAGAAGATGCATCCCAACTTCAAGACGTATGAATTCATCAAACCCTACGGGCAGAAGCTTATCGCAGAGCAACTGAAGCCGGGAAATCTCGCTGAAGAGGCCAGGTCAAGACTTTCAAACATATCTGCATTTTTAAATAGTTTTCCGGTTGAAGTGCGCGGTATTCTTCAGAAAGCCAGCCGAGGGAAGCTACATTTTGAAGTAGAGCTCCAGGGCTATGGCTATCTGCTGAAAAAGATGGATTCCATTGCCAACAGGATGTCTATCACTTACATTATTTGTGCCTTGATTATTGGATCCTCTATTGCATTGCTGGGAGATTTCAGCGGTAAGGACATGCCATTTTACTACGGCATTAATCAGTGGAGTTTTGCAGGATATTGTATAGCGGGCGGCCTTTTTGTTATCTTATCATACGCCATCCTGCGCCGAAGGATATATAAATAATTTAAATATTTACCAGTTCAGTGATTACAACTTGAATGATGCCGATGGCAAAGCCCATCAATGCACCGATCCATTCGATGAAGGCCAGTTCTTTTTCCAGGATTTTAAAAATGAGATTTTCCAGTTTGTCAACATCAAGAGCGGCAACTCTTTCGCTGATGAGTGCTGCCACATCAAATGATTCCTCTATTCGGTCCATATAGGAATGAATGATCTCCGGGGCGGCCTTTTCCATTTCAATCAGCAGTTCGGCACGCAATTTATTGCGCCTTTTTTCACCAAAAACAACTGATGTGATGGGATATTGCGAGGGAAAAGTTACGTTGAGGTATTCATCTATCTTTTTTTCCATCATTTCTTTCAGCTCGCCAAGCCGCTCAGCCGAGCCCACTTTATCGCGTATATCTTTAACTGAGAGAAGTTCATCTGCCACCATTCTTCCGATTTTGTCGGCAATATCAAGCTGGTGTCTCGGGAAAATACCTTGGATAGTCATGCCCAAAAATTTCCATGGTTTCTTCGGCTTAAATAACATCTTGACTGCCACCCAATTGGTGACCCAGCCAATCAGAGCAGAAACTACGGGTATAAAAATCCAGCTAAACATCAGGGACCAAAATAATCAATCCCTGAAGCTTCTTTAAAGTTCGCGGAAAGAGGAAAGTATTTTTTCCATATCCGGGCGAAAACGCAACCAGCGTTCTTCGCTCCGGGTCCAGCTGCATACCTCATAGCGCTGTTTATTGCCGAATACGGCAAGATGCAGGTAGAAAATGTTTTCTCCCTGCATTTTCCCGAACATAGCAGTTCTGATACACTGATGCCCGTTGATCTGCAGATGAGCAGTATCTGAAATTTGCGGGTTTTTAAGTGCGCCTTTTAAAACACGAATTCCATTTTCATAAAATTGCTGATCGGAACCAGATGACTTATCTTCAGAAAATGCAACCAAATACAGATTTCTGAATTTATTTCTGACTTGTAATGGGGCGCCGGGCTTAAGCTCGTCGGTTTCTTCAAGAAAGCCTGGTATCTGGAGACTGAATTGATTCCGTGCAATTATCTCACGGCTTTCAGCAGAATAATTACAGGCAGAAGATGCCAGACATAACAACAACAAAAAGAAGGCTGCAAATCGAATCATAGCGGGTGAATTCAAGACAAACTTAAGCATTTCCATTACTTAAGTCTTATCTGAAACATATCCCGGCAACAATGGTTCAAGTCCGGTCCGCTTATTTTTCGGCAGGAATTAATGTATGACTTTCGGTGAAATTCTCGCTATCCTGATGCAACTTTGACCTCTGAAAATTGTTTCACCTCAAAAAACACTCATGTCTGAACAACGCAAAGCGGTTCCCATTACTGTTGCCCACGGCGACGGTATCGGACCCGAAATCATGGAGGCTACCCTCCGAATCATCCAGGCTGCCGGCGCAGCCCTGGCCATTGAAGAAATTGAAATCGGAGAAAAAGTTTATCTGGCAGGAAATTCTGCCGGAATACGTCCCGAAGCATGGGAATCTCTGCGCAGAACTAAGGTTTTCCTAAAAGCACCCATTACCACTCCTCAAGGTGGCGGCTTCAAGAGTCTGAACGTAACCACACGAAAGGTACTTGGACTTTTTGCCAATGTGCGCCCTTGTATCAGCTACCACCCTTATGTGAGCACCAAGCACCCCAAGATGGATGTAGTGATCGTAAGGGAAAATGAAGAAGATCTCTATGCCGGCATTGAGCATCAGCAAACTGATGAAGTTGTTCAGTGTTTGAAGTTGATTTCACGTCCCGGCTGCGAAAAAATCGTTCGTTATGCCTTTGAATACGCCAGGGCATATGGCCGCAAAAAGGTAACCTGCTTCAGCAAGGACAACATCATGAAAATGACAGATGGTCTGTTTCATAAAATGTTTGATGAAATCGGTCTGGAATATCCGGAACTGGAGAAGGAGCATTGGATTGTTGATATTGGTGCTGCAAAGCTGGCTGACACCCCTGAAGCTTTTGATGTGATTGTAATGCCAAATCTGTATGGAGATATTCTCTCTGATGTAGCCGCTCAAATTACCGGTTCGGTAGGTCTTGCGGGCTCGGCCAATATTGGCGACGGTTTTGCGATGTTTGAGGCCATTCATGGATCAGCACCTAGAAGAGCCGGACAAAACCTGGCTAATCCTAGCGGACTCCTGCTGGGTGCCGTTCAGATGCTTGTACACATCGGGCAGAGCGACATTGCAGAAAAAGTTCAAAATGCCTGGTTGAAAACACTGGAAGATGGCATCCATACCTACGACATTTTTAAAGATGGTGTCTCTAAAGAGAAAGTGGGTACGCGAGAGTTTGCGGATGCTGTCATTGGTCGTATCGGCCAAATTCCGGCTACACTTCAGCCTGTGAAGTATGAAAACAAGCGCTTTGAAATCAAATTGAAGGATCGCCCCAAAATGAAGAAGGAGCTGGTGGGAGTAGATGTATTTGTTCAGTGGGATGAGTCAGGAAGAAATCCTGAAGTTCTAGGAAATCTGATCAAAGACATTTCATCCGGAAAGCTTCATTTGTCCATGATCACCAACCGCGGAACAAAAGTTTATCCGGATGGCATGCCTGAAACTTTCTGCACAGATCACTGGCGATGCAGATTTAAAAATGAATCACTCGAACAAATTCCATTCTCAGATGTTATGAAGGTATTACATCAAGTTGCTGAAAAAGGTCTTGATGTGATAAAGACAGAGAATCTATACACCTTCGATGGTCAGGCTGGCTTTACAGCTGCCCAGGGCCAATAAGAATCTGGGTTTTGTTTAGTTTTGATTGGTTAGCCGTCTCGTTCGCGAGGCGGCTTTTTTTTGCGTTAAATTAAGCTTGCCAGAGCCTGAAAACATACTCAGGCAATCGAATATGTCCCAAAAAAAAAGGGCCGGTTAAACCGGCCCCCTTTGATAAAAATTTTGACTGAGATTATTTGTTAGATCCTGCTTTGAGACCCGGATGAGGAGCCGGAGGGTTACTTTCGCCTTTCTCGCCATCACCTGCATACCTGAATTCTACTTTGCGAGCTGCCTTCTTCTCTTTCTCAGTTCCACCTGAAGCGGCTTTACCACCTTTGAAGTCCACAATGAAGCGATCGCGGGAGATTCCATACTTTTCAACGAGGTAGTTCACAACCTCATTAGCGCGATTCCACGATAGCTGCTCATTGTACTTCTGATCGTTTCTGGATTGGTCAAACCCGGTAACTACAATTTTAACGTCAGGACACATTTGCATTCTTTCGGCAATGGCGTGAATTGAACCATAATAAGAAGGATCTACACCAAAACGGTCCTGATCAAAGTGAATACTGGGCAATTCAATTTTAGAGCAATCATAGCCGCCTTTTCCAGCTCCTTTGCGATTTTCATCACAGCAAGGGTTAGGAGGAATAATAGCTACTCCGTTTTTATCAACCGGATAACCAGGTGCGGAGAAAGGTTCCTTATCCTCACAATCGGCAATTCCATCCTTGTCGCTGTCTAACATGACACCGTGAGTATCAACGGGACAACCTTTTTTAGAATTCGGCTCTCTGTCCAGCTTATTGGGAACTCCGTCGCCATCATCATCCTGAGTAAGCTCATTGATGATTTTGTCGGGATCCATTTCTCCAAGTTTCTTGTAAGTATGACCCATAGGATTAAGCCAATACAGAGGTTCCACTCTCTTCTTAGAGCCCAAATGGAAATTCAAACTAACTGAAGTGTAGCTGATATTATCGTTATCTCTGGTGAGGCCTGCATAATCATCTTGCTGCCAACGGTTGCCATCAATGGCATCGTTCATAGTAAATGTAACACGCTGCTCGATCCCTATGGTCATAAACTTGGTTGCGTGAAAAGCAACCCCTGCACCAACATGAAAAGTTGGAAGTAGCGCGAAATTATTGACCCCAACAAGGTTTACTTCACGATCTGCATATGACTCATATGAGTTATCGAGAATACCGCGAAGCTCTTTCAAAACATATTTTCTTTGAGCTGTTGTTCTTGAATCAGGCTGGGCACCCGAAGACACCTGATTCCTCTTGACCGTTTCGTCGTAAAGCTTAGACAGGTCATAAACCTCGCCATTCTCATTAAGCGCATTTGTTTTGGTTAAGAAAAGCATTGCACCTGCTCCGCCAAACGCATAAATATTGACCAGATTTCTTTCCCTGTGAAACTTGATATTTCCAAGATTGGCTATTGCTGATAGATTGATTTCATGAACATAAGTGCGGAAATTATGGATAAACTTATTGTTCATTCCCAGACCGGCCTCGGTAGAATCGGGTCTGAGGAGGGGATTGTTGTAATAGTTTACAGTTTTTGAATTGTAACTTCCTGAGCCATTAAGTGCTTTGTTATTTTTGAGGTTTGCATCGAATTCCCAGTTGCGGCCTGTCATGAATTCGAAATTGTAGCCCAGCCGGAGAGAGAAAATGTAGCCAAGAGATTTACGAACGTGAAATCCAACTCCGAAATTTTGTATTGGATTGATAAGAGGCTTCACATCGCCACTCACCATGGCAGATCCGAAGTTGATACCAATTTCCCACTGATCCTTAGGTTTAGCAGGATAATAGTACTGATTGTTGAGGAAGGCCTGCTGTTGTTTTTGGCGTTTTTTTCCTTTTTGATAAACAGCCGAGTCGAGATCGTAACGAGGCTGAAGCGGACTACTGATTTCCTTTCTTGAGTAGAAGTTATAATAATCTGATTCAAAATCAGGCTTCATGAACCTCATTTGATTCTGTTTATCGCTTTTTTCAGCTCCTGTGCTATCAGATTGAGCAAGTACGTGAGACGACAGCAAGAGAACACCTGCAATCGCGAGCAAAAATGCTGATGAATAATTCTTCATGACATGAATAGATTTAAACCAGTAAAAGCACAATAAGACAGTGCTATATCTCGCAAATTTAAGCTTTCTTTCAGATTTTCCAACAATTACAGATGAATTAAACACTAAATTGTTGAAAAAAAACAATTGGAGTCAATCCTGCATATATCAGGAAACTATCCAAGTCTCGCCTCCTTTGAGAAACTTCCTCAAATTGTCATGAGAATTTGGAGCACTTAAATCTTGTAACTGGTTGTAAACCAGCTGTTCTAACCTTGGTTTAGGCTTGCTGTAAAACAAACCAAAGGGCCTAGGGAAATGCCCATGCCCCGGCTCATCGAAAAATCTGACAAGCATTTGAGCCTTCCAGAAATCAGCTGAATCGTGAATCCAGAGATCCTCCTTCGAAAATTCTTCCAGAGAAACCAGCTGAGGGCGATGGCCATCCAAACGTATTCCAAGCTCCTCATTTTTACCAAAGACCAGGGGCTTGCCTTCCTCCAGAAAAAGGGCTGTCTCTTTGCGACTTTCCCTGGCACTGAATGCCTCAAAGGCATTGTCATTGAAAATATTGCAGTTTTGATATATCTCAATAAAGGCAGTACCCTGGTAGGCATGAGCAGCTTCAAACAAATATTGCATTTGTCGGGCCTCTTTATCCATAGTTCGCGCTACAAAACCCGCATCTGCTCCCAGCACCAGCGCAAGTGGATTGAAAGGATAGTCTACAGATCCGAATGGAGTAGACTTTGTTACCTTATTAAATTCAGAAGTGGGGCTATACTGACCTTTCGTGAGACCGTAAATCTGGTTGTTAAACAGAAGAACATTTACATCGGGATTTCTTCTGAGCAAATGAATCAGATGATTACCACCAATCGACAATCCGTCGCCGTCGCCTGTAATAATCCAAACACTCAATTCCGGGTTCACCAGCTTAAGGCCGGTAGCAATAGCAGGGGCGCGACCATGAATAGAGTGCATCCCGAAAGTATTCATGTAGTAGGGAAATCTTGAGGAACATCCTATTCCCGAGACAAATACAATATTTTCTCTTGGAACGCCCAGCCTGGGCAGGGTCATCTGCATTTGTTTGAGAATGGCAAAATCTCCGCAACTGGGGCACCACCTCACTTGCTGATCACTACTGAAGTCTGCCGCGCTCAAAGGTTTATTTATCGGGGAATTACTCATTATGATCCAATTTTAAATGGACTCTGAGTTTAGCTGCCAATTCTTCTTTTCCAAAGGGGAGTCCCATCACTTTGGAAATCAATTCCTCATTCATCAGCAAGCCATTCATCCGCAATAATTTAAACAAATGACCTGAATTCAGTTCGGCAATAATGACTTTCCTGAACCCGGCAAAAACTGAGGGCAGATCAGAAGGAAGAGGGTTTAGATATCTCAAATGCAGATGTGAAACTTGTGCAGTTTCCTGAATCAGTACTTTTACGGCAGAGCGCACAGAGCCATAGGTAGACCCCCAGGAAACCACCAATAAGTCGCCCTTATCTTCTCCAAGATCAATAAGTGTAGGCGGATAATCCTTTGCAATGAGTTCAACCTTGCTAGCCCGCACATTCACCATATGCTGATGGTTGGCGGGGTCATAAGATATATTGCCGCTTATGTCTTCCTTTTCGAGTCCGCCGATTCGGTGTTCAAATCCTGCCATACCCGGTTTTGCCCACCCTCTTACTAGTTTCGAGTCTCTGAGATAAGGATGAAAAATGCCCTCAGAATTTCTCCGGGCTTGATTGACCCTGATGGCAGGCAAGGTTTCCGGATCAGTGACAAGCCAAGGTTCAGACCCATTGGCCACATAGGCATCACTCAGGAGAATTACGGGGGTCATGTGTTCCACTGCTATCCTGACTGCCTCATAGGCCATAAAAAAACAATCAACAGGTGAGCGCGGTGCAAGTACCGGCAGAGGAGCCTCGCCATGTCTGCCAAAAACAGCCATCAATAAATCTGCTTGTTCTGTTTTGGTAGGCATTCCTGTGGAAGGGCCTGCTCTTTGAACATCAATCACAACAAGAGGCAACTCCTGACTTACAGCAAGAGAGATTGTTTCTCCTTTCAGAGCGAGCCCCGGGCCTGAAGTGCCGGTTACGCCGATTGCGCCACCATATGATGCGCCCAGGGCTGAACCTACGGCAGCAATTTCGTCTTCGGCCTGAAAAGTAATTACTCCCAGAGATTTAAACTTGGCGAGCTCGTGCAAGATATCAGAGGCTGGCGTGATCGGATAAGAACCATAAAACAATCTAAGTCCGGACCTCACAGAGGCAGCCGTTAAACCCAAGGCCACAGCCTGATTTCCCATGATATTCCTATACTCACCTGCAGGCAATTCACGGTTTGAATCTACCATTATCCTGCTGAGTGCCGTTTCGGTAGTTTCTCCGAAAGCATAACCAGCCTGAAGAACTCTGAGGTTTGCTTCCAGCAGATCTTGCTTTTCTCTGAAACGAGCTCGTAAAAAAGATAAGGTACTCTCAGGCGAGCGATTAAACAACCAATAAAGGAAACCCAACACAAACATGTTCTTTGCCCTGTCAATTTCCTTTCCACCCAATTCAAAATCCTTCAGACTTTCGCGGGTCAGTTTTGTAAAATCAAAAACACGCAAAGTCCAGGTTTGAAGCGAACCATCTTCCAATGGATTTTGATCATAAGAAGACAGCTTGAGGTTTTTAGCATCAAAACCTGATAAATCGGCCAGAATTAAGCCGCCTCGTCTGAGACTTCTGATATTGAGTTTCAAAGCAGCAGCATTCATAACCACTAGCACGTCTACCTCATCTCCCGGAGAATCAATTTCAATGCTGCCAAAGTGCAACTGAAAACCGGAAACACCGGCCAGTGTACCGGCTGGAGCCCTGATTTCAGCGGGGAAATCGGGAAAGGTAGCTATATCATTTCCGAAACGTGCGGCATTATGGGTAAACTGAGTTCCGGTCAGCTGCATTCCATCACCGGAGTCTCCGGCGAATTTAACAACCACTGACTCAGGCTTCTGAAGCGTTGATGAAGATTGATGAAACTGCATTTTGAAAATCCTTCAATATGGACGGGAATTATTCCCTTCCATGTAATAAACAAAAGAACGATTGGCCACACGGTTGCCTCCTGAAGTGGGATAATTCCCTGTAAAATACCAATCGCCGGTGTGTTCCGGACAGGCCTCGTGCAGCCCTTCTATGCTCTGGTAAATCACCCTTACATCTGCTTTCATATGATCAGGCCTCACAATTTCTCCAATTCGTTCTGAAATCTCATCAGGGCTGAATAAATCATACAATTCCTTAACATAATTAGGAGGGAACGGTTCATTCAGCGAAGCTTTGCAAAGCTGCAGAACTTTCCTCAGCCTGTCTTCATTGCTACTGCTTTTGATCAGAGAGATCATTGCTCTGAAAGCAATAAAGTCATTCATTCTGGACATATCTATACCATAGCAGTCAGGATATCTGATTTGCGGGGCAGAAGAAACAATGATTATTCTTTTGGGGCCGAGGCGATCCAGAATACTCAGAATACTCTTCTGAAGGGTTGTTCCACGCACAATGGAATCATCAACCACGACCAGAGTATCTTTCCCGGAAATTACGGAACCATAGGTAATATCATAGACATGGCTAACCATTTCATCGCGTGTTGCATCATCGCTGATGAACGTTCTCATTTTCACATCCTTCACTGCCACCTTTTCAACTCTTGGTCTGAAAGCGAGCAGACTTGCCAGCTCCTCGCCGGCCATTCCGGGATTAGCGCGGATCTTTTCAAGGCGCTGACGATCAATATAATCTTCTACCCCTTTCAAAAGGCCATAAAAGGCAAGTTCAGCCGTATTGGGAATAAAGGAAAACACTGTGTTTTCCAAGTCAAAATCTATGGCTTCCAAAACTTTGCCTGCCAATTGATATCCCAGATTTTTTCTTTCCTGGTAGATATCTTTGTCGGTGCCCCGGGAAAAATAGATCCTCTCAAAGCTGCAGGAAGTTCTGGGTGCAGGATCAAGAATCCTTGTTTCCGAAACTTTACCATTCTTCTTCACGATCAGGGCATGACCGGGCATCAGCTCGTTGATTTCTTCCGATTTGAGTTTGAAGGCAGTTTGAAGCGCAGGCCTTTCTGAGGTAACCACCACTACCTCATCATCCTGATAATAAAATGCGGGTCTGATTCCATGCTGATCTCTGAGCACGAAAGCATCTCCATGCCCGAAAACGCCGGCCATAACGAAGCCTCCGTCAAAATCTCTCGCTGAACGCTGCAAAATTCTAACCACATTCAGTTCTTCACTGATGTTATGGGTAATTTCCCGATTACTGAGCCCCTGATCCTTATATCGCTCAAAAAGATTTTGCACTTCATCATCAAGGAAGTGTCCTATTTTTTCCATCACCGTGACCGTATCACTCATTTCCCTGGGATGCTGCCCAAGCGCAATCAGATGATTGAACAGCTGATCAGTATTGGTCAGATTAAAGTTGCCTGCCACCATCAGGTTGCGGGTCATCCAGTTGTTTTCACGCAGGAACGGATGGCAATATGAATCACTGTTTTTTCCGTAGGTTCCATAGCGAAGATGACCCAGCATAACCTCACCTACAAACGGATTGCGGTTTTTATGCCAGGCTGCCTCTTCTTCAGCACCGGGGAAAGACAATCTTTCTTTAGGGAAGTGGCCGTATACGTGGCTAAAGATATCCAGAATGGGCTGAGCTTTGACGCTTCTGTACCGGTTGATAAAAAAGCTACCGGGCTCCGGATCAAGTTTGATGACTCCTAATCCGGCGCCATCCTGCCCCCGATTGTGCTGTTTCTCCATCAGGAGATACATTTTATTCAAACCAAATGCAGGTGTTTGGTATTTCTGAAGATAGAAATCTAAAGGCTTTAAAAGCCTGATGAAGGCGATACCGCATTCATGTTTGACAGGGTCGCTCATAATATGACCCCAAATTTAGCATTAAACATGCGATGGAACACGCCAAACTTTCCACCTGAAACAGAATTCAAAAAATCTCAGAGCAAAGCAGAGATAATTGATTCTACAGACAAGTCTTCTGCCTCTGCCTTATAATTTTTGAACACTCTATGCCTGAGCACCGGTAGGGCAACCGCTTGCACATCCTCAATATCAGGTGCATATTTTCCTTTAAGTGCAGCATGACACTTGGCACCCAAAACAAGAAACTGTGAAGCCCTGGGGCCGGCACCCCAGCTTACGTATTGTTTGACCTCCAAACCTGCAGACGGGCTGCCCGGGCGGGTTTTACCTACAAGACCTACTGCATATTCAACCACATTATCGGCTACCGGAATTCTTCTTATGAGTGCCTGAAAATATCTTATCTCCTCT
>CAZUHX010000009.1:0-15726 GCA_964620795.1 uncultured Chitinophagaceae bacterium | reverse complement strand
GAGCAGTCTGTTTAGATCTGGATTTCTTTCTGAGGTGGTATTTTTTACAATGGTAATCTCTTCCTCCCTACTCGGATAATCGAGAAGCAAGCTGAACATAAAACGATCCAGCTGAGCTTCAGGCAGCGGATAGGTTCCCTCCTGCTCAATCGGATTCTGGGTTGCCAAAACAAAAAACGGCAGATCAAGCGAGTGTCTGTGTCCGGCTACCGTAACACTTTTCTCCTGCATGGCTTCAAGCAGTGCACTTTGGGTTTTGGGCGGGGTTCTGTTGATTTCGTCGGCAAGCACAATATTGGAGAAAATAGGTCCGCGATTGAATCTGAAGTGCCTGTTTTCGTCAAGCATTTCGGAGCCAATAATATCTGAAGGCATCAGATCGGGGGTAAATTGAATCCTGCTGAAAGATAAATCAAGAACCCTGGCAAGCGTTTGTACGGTAAGCGTCTTGGCCAGGCCGGGCACACCAATCAACAGACTGTGACCCTCACAAAAAATACTGATAATAAGCTTATTGACAATATCCTGCTGCCCTACAATGACCTTCCCCAACTCGCTTCGGAGGCGGCCAACCCTTTCGGACAATGCATCTATAGCTTCCGGGTCATTCCTGTACATAGTATTAAGGTTGAATCCATTTGGTAATTTGCGGGCAGGATCTCACAGATTCATCTACCCTGATAAAGGTTTTATCTCTGTGAAGTTTTACCCACTTCTCGAGAATCTGTTGTTGTTTGGCCTGTTTGGCTGCTACTTGAATTTTGGGATAATCTTCTTCAAGGCTGGCTCGGTGTGGCCGAGTTTCTGATTTCAGATAAACTATCCTGTAACCTTGCTTGAGCTCTCCCGATTTATCCTGGGAAGAATATGGAAGGACTTCCGAGTATTCGCCGACTTTCATTTGATCGAGCGTAAAAATAAGTGTACCATCAATATCTGCCTTTTCAAACAAGCCGGTACCGTTTACTGGATTGGTCATCATACCTCCATTGGCCTTGGAGGGGCCTTCCTCTGAAAATTGCTTTACCGCATCTCTAAAAGAAAGTGAATCTACCCTAAGCTGATGTAGGATGCTATCCATTAAACTCTTTACCGAAGTAAGATCACTACTTACTGTTTTAGGCCTCAATAGGATATGACTCACTTTGATTTTTTCACCCCGCTTTTCCTCTACGCGTATCAAATGAAACCCAAAAGGAGTTTCCACCAGATCAGAAACTTCGCCAGGATTGAGACGGAATGCAACTGCCTCAAACTCGGGAACCAATTCACCTCGTGCAATAATTCCGAGGTTTCCTCCGTCGCCTGCTGATCCGGGATCCTCGGAATAAAGAATGGCCTGAAGTGAAAAATCAGATCCTGCCTGAATATCATCCCTGATTTTTCTGAGCTTTTGCCGGGTATACTCCTTTTGAATCTCATTTACCTTCGGAAGCATGACAATTTCCCCAAGTTCCAGTTCTGAATTAAAAAACGGCACGCTGTCTGCCGGGATATTCTTAAAGAACTCTTTTACTTCGGCCGGTGAGACTTTTAAACCTGAGAAAACCTTCCCCTTCATTTTATCTATAATCAGCTGATTTTCGATATCAATCCGAAACTCATCTTTAAGCTCTATGATACTTTTTCCATAATACTCCTCCAACTTTTCTCTGGAGCCAAACATGGATATAAAGTACTTGACTCGTCTGTCCAGCTCTGCATCTATCTCATCTGCCGAAGCCTGTACTGAGTCGATCTGTGCCTGAGCAAGAAAAAGTTTATCGAGCATCTGCTGATCGAGCAACTGACAACGGGATTCATCGCCTTCTGTGATCTGCTTCTGAGCCAGCATCTGCTGATACTGAATCTCTATATCTGATTTAAGAATGATATTATCGCCAACTACGGCAAGAATTTTGTCAACCAGCTGTTGAGCATTTAGCGGGACAAAATTCATCACCCCTAACACAAAAAAAACAAAACGGAACTTATTCATTTACTGGAGGAGATTCGGGTTCTAAACTAGGCTTTAATTTCTTTTGCCGGGCAATATAAACCTGTAATCCCAGCTGAAAACCTATTCTTGATGATGGAAGATCGCCTTTAGAGGCCTGAAGATTCCACCCTAAGGTAGTTTCCATACCCAGATAGGGCGTAAAAAAGTAAACTACACCAGCAGCAACTCGGGAGTTAAACCGATCTCTTGAACCCGTATTACCATCATTGGCATACACCGTTCCTGAGTATCCTGCGCCCAGATGAAACATTCCTCTCAATTGTTTCTTTCCTACATAGTACCTAAAGAATGGACTAAATCCCGAGGTAACCGAAAATGACTTGTTTTCTTTTGAATTGGTAAGTGTCAGCGAGTAGGATGCACCTGCCAAAAAATTATTGAAAACGAAATAGCCGAATGAAGGCAGAGCCGAAAGTCTGAAAACCCTTTCCTTACCCTGAGCCGTAAGCGTGAGTTCGGAAGACCCTCCGGCCAGCATATTCCCCCTCTCTGTCTGTGCCCATAAATATACCGGCCAACACAGAAGTATAAAGAGAAATCGCTTATCTGGTAAAAATCTCTGCATTGCCCGATTCCATTCCATCTTTTAAAATTCGTTCGTAAGTTTTTTCAATCAATGTAACTTTCCTTTTATTCAAAATCAGATCAAGCACATTTTTTCTAACATACTCTAGTGGTGCATAATCTCCGGATTGAAGACTTTTATCAGACCGGATAAACCATATTTCATTTTGCATTCTAAACTCCTTATAACCTTTATGGATTTCCAGCGCATCCATGGTTGACTTATCAAAGGGGAAACGAGCAGTAAACTCTTCAACACTCATCCAGGTCCCTTTGCTGATATCAAATGAACCGGCATAAGCTTCACAATATCCTTCAAATTGCAAAAACTCACTTTCGCTGAGCTTTTTTCTAGTCCATTTCCTGAATTTGTCTAAATCAGGCGCATCAGACTTTAACTTCACATAATAGATATGTGTAATATCAGATGTCAGCCTAAATGCGAGCTGATTCCTGGAATAATAATCGGAGAGTTCCTGATCAGAAACCGATGTATCAAGTTTTTCGCCGATCAAGGCCTTCTCATATTCATAAAGTACCAATGAGTTTTTATAATCCTCTGTCTTCTGATAAATCTCTGCTTTCTCTGCATCAATGTAATTCAGAGCCTTTGAAACAAGCAGCTTCCTCCGGGTCCATGACTCGGCATAGTCTTTCACCAGTCTGGCGCTATCTTGCGGACTCAGTCCTCTGGTGAGGCTAAAGAGTGACGATGGATACAGATACTCTTCCCCAACCTTCGCTAAAGGTTTTTCATCCGTTCTAAGGTTTTTATTCCAGTTACAAGCAGTAACGGAAAGTATAAGGATAGAAACGAAAAGGGTGATGAAAAAACACCACCCTGTCTGAACCTTATATTGTATTTTTTTCAGAACTTATTTTTTAATAAGACTGCGAAAAACCTGCTCATTCAAGACAACCGGATACTTCTTCCTGAGTTCATCAAGCCACTGCTTTTCCAGGAACTCCTGGTAGTCAGACACATGATAACCTTTGGCCTCCGATAGAAGTTTAGGCTCTGGCTGAACAATCCTTACGATCTGAACAAAGGTGAAGGTGCTGTCGTTTATTTTGTTAATACCGCTTAATCCTGCTTTCCAACCGGCCTTATCTACCGGATCGTATTGGCCCTTTTCATACTTTCCACTGATCACAGAAACCTTGCTAACCGACCCCACTTTGTTCAGTTTAGACTGCATTTCTTCCACACTCTTTTGTTTGGAAATCATTTTGTATGCCTTGTCGCAAATCGCCTGATCCGTGCAGTTATAAATGCGCGCTTCAGCTCTTTCTCCCCACATAAACTTGCTCTTGTTTGAACGATAAAACTCTTCCAGGCCGAGGGTGTCCTTTACAGCTTTGCTCCAAACATTTCTATCGGTCAATTCAAACAACAGAATTCCGTCGCGGTACTCTTTCATCAGCATTTTAAACTCGGGCTTCTTTGATTCCAGCTGCGACTCCTCATAATCTATGCAAGTCTGATTGACAAAATTGGAATAATACTCTTCTAGAAGGGCTTCTTTGGTTTTATCAGAACGCCTTCTGGCTACCTTCTCCAGATAAGACAGAAAATCTGCCTGACTATAATCTTTTCCTGCCAAAGTAAACAAAGGAAGACCTGCTCGCGACTTGTCTTCAAATTTATAGTTCCCTTTCAGTATTCCCGAATCAACAAGAACGAAGACAGCTGACTTATTTGCAGCAAAATCTTTAAACCCATAATCTCTTTTTATACGCGCTATCAGAGTTTCTTTAGCTACCTCACTCCTACTGTCTCTTTCCACCCTGCGCTTGAGATCTGATTTCATATCTGCGAAAGGAAGTGAGGCCTTCAGCTCAAGTCTTTTGATGATATGCCATCCATACTGCGTTTTAACCGGTGAAGAAATATCGCCGTCTTTTTGAACAGAATAGGCTGCTTCCTCAAATTCAGGTACCATGCGACCGGTACTGAATGCAGGAAGTTCACCGTTCTTGAATTTGGATGTACGATCATCAGAGAAGGCCTGAACGGCCGCTTCAAAAGTCATGTTAGCTGCTATTAAAACATTGTAGATACTATCGATCTTTTGTTTCAATGCTGTTTTGGTACCCTCATCGGCAGCTTCAGGAAATTTAAGCATGAGATGCGAGACCCTGATTTCACCTCTGGCCATTCTTGAGTTTTGTTTTTTGACCAAATGGTATCCAAATTGTGTTCTGACTGGATTTGAAATCTCTCCTGACTTCAGGTTGTATGCAACCGACTCAAAAGGATAAACCGTCTGAAATACAGTAAACCAACCGATATCTCCGTTATTCTGCTTTGCAGAAGGATCATCTGAAAGCTGGGCAGCCAGCTTACCGAAGTCCTCTCCCTTAGTAATGCGCTTGCGGATATCCTGGATTTTCTTCCATGCAGCAAGCGTGTCTGCCGGATTCGCGTCTTCAGCCAGTTTTACAAGAATGTGACTCACATTCACTTCCTGAAGTGATCTCTGATAAGCTTCCTCAATCAACTTGTCGGTAATCTCCCGATCGGTGAGATAAGATTTGGCCAACTGTTTACGATATGATTCCAATTCGTTTTGCAGCGATTTAATCGTATCGAGCTTTTGTGCTTCGGCCTCTTTCACTTTCAATCGAAAGTTCTCATATAAGCGGAGATATTCAGTCAGCGACTTCTCGCTGTAATCGGCCTGGTTATTGATGTTATTTTTGTTATACACGTATTCAAAATCCCTCACATACACCGGATCCTTCCCGAGTGTAAACAAAACAGACTCATTACTTTGGGCAAAAAGTGATACTGTAGAGGAGCATAGTCCAAACAATCCCAATAAGATTTTTTTCATGTGCTTGATTTTCATGGTGAACCGAGAATGCAAAATTGTTAAAAGCTCATTTTAAGCGCGGGTGAAATTAATCATTTTTAACACAAATAAAACCATTGAATATCAAGGGTTTCAGCGTTTTTAGGGCCATGAAAGATAAAGCCTCCGGCAGACAGCAAGAAAGCTTTTTGCTAAACATAGATCGAATCTCGGCCGAAGGTGCGGGAATAGGCAAAAATCAGGACGGTAAAGTCTGTTTTGTTCCATACACACTTCCGGGAGATACGGCCGAGGTTAGAGTTACCAAAAAAAAGTCTCAGTTCAACGAATGCCGTTTAATCCGGATAAGCACCCCCTCCGATCAACGGATTACTCCATTTTGCAAACATTTCGGGAGTTGTGGCGGGTGTAAATTTCAGAATTGGGCCTACTTGCGGCAGACAGAGCACAAACAACAGGTTGTAAGTGATGCACTAAAGAGAATAGGTGGATTTGAGCATATTTCTGTGGAACCTATCTTGTGCCCTGAACAGACCAAAGCCTATCGCAATAAATTAGAATTTACATTTACCGACCGGCGGTGGCTGAGTTATGAAGAATTGGATTCAGGAGAAAAGTTTGATCGCCGCGGTTTGGGATTTCATGTACCCGGGGCTTTTGATCAGGTTATTCACCTATCAGAATGTCATCTGATGGATTCACCCGCGGGTGAAATCAGGGACTTTATATACAGGAAAGCCATTGAACTCAATCTTCCTTTCTATAATCTTCGAAATCATGAGGGACTTCTCAGAACCCTTATGCTTCGCAGATCGGTAGAGGGCAAGATGATGGTTTTACTAAGTTTTGCAAGATACGAACCGGCTCTCATTGAAGAGATAATGAACGCTATTCATCAAAATTTTCCTGATCTGGAGTCTCTGTTATATGTAATTAATGATAAAAAGAACGACACCATAAGCGACCGCGATATTCATATATTTTCGGGCAAGGCATACTTGACAGAAACCTTGGGAAACAATCAATTCCGAATCACCCCGAAATCATTTTTTCAGACCAACACTAGACAGGCGGAAACGCTGTATGAGGTGGTAAAACAATATGCCGGACTAAGCGGTGAAGAACATGTATATGATCTGTATTCCGGAGTTGGCAGTATCGGAATTTATCTTTCAGCCTGGTGCAAAAAAGTAACCGGGATCGAACAGATACCGGAAGCAGTAGAAGATGCCAAACTAAATGCCTCCATCAACATGGCAGATCACTGTTCGTTTTTTACCGGAGATGTAAAGTTATTGCTGGACGAAAAATTTCTTCAGGAGAGAGGAAAACCGGATGTAATAGTGACAGACCCTCCACGTGCGGGCATGCATGAAGAAGTAATCAAAACATTGTGTGCCTCAGGCGTACCACGGATTGTTTATGTAAGTTGCAATCCGGCTACTATGGCGAGAGATCTCAGTTTAATGCGAGACACATACGAACTAATCAAAGTACAGCCCGTGGATATGTTTCCCCACACATCGAAAGTGTTGCACTTTTGATCAAGAAGTCAAATTGATATATTTCGGCCATGGAAATGGATCCGGAATTATTTGACGCGCTGCACGAAGACCTTGACATCTGTCGGGATTACCTCAGGCAGGTTTCTGCAATGATTATCAAAAGCGGGGTTTCCAAATACCCCATTTTCGTTGCATCCGGAGAACAATCAGAAGTGGATCTGGGTGTTCCGGTAATTAGGGCCGTAGACTATGACATCAGGTGGAGTTTCAGTGCGTCTCACCTGGAAGATTTTGTCAACAAACAGATTATTCTTGAAGATAAGGTTCAAGACTTTATCCGCAATTATAAATCGGCCGAAAAATTTCTTTGCATTTTCGTTGCCGATGAAAATTCGGGAAGTTTCGTATTTCTCCCTTCAGACAGAAAAGGAAGCAGAAAGAAAGACTGATCAATTCTGAATAGGCGGAGCCTCCAGCACAAATGCGGGAATTTCAACTTTGAACAATTGATGGGTGTTCTGATTTTCAAACAGATAATACCCCCACATTTTACCCAGAGACGACTCCATCTGAGTACCTGAAACATATTGAAAACTTTGATTGCTAAGAAGTTCAGGCTGTTGTCCAACCACCCCTTCTCCTTCCACTAACAGCAAGCGTCCATTGCCATGATTGATTTTCCATTCCCTGCGTAATAATCTGACTGGAAACTCATTATGATTGACTATGGTAATCCTGTAAGCAAACACGTACATCCCGCCACGGGCAGACTGCTCAGCCTGAAAGGCTGTTTCGACAGAAACTTCTACCCCAAGAGTAATGGCGGCATTCATATTTAGTAAATGTGTACTGTTTCTGCCTTGATGTAAGAGAGAATATGATTTTTTGTGCGCATATATGCCGTATCAAAATCGCGGTTCAGAACCACCCGATCTGCCTGCAAAGAGAACTTCAATTCTTCCTCAGCACGCTTAAGACGCACCTTCAGGCTGCCGGAATCTTCAGTATTTCTATTCTTCAGGCGCTCGGTCAGGCTCGCCATAGAAGGCGGTTGTATGAAAATCACCAGGCAGTCGTCGCCATATAACTTTTTCAAATTGGCAGCTCCCTTAACATCTATGTCAAAAAGAACCACTTTCCCTGAATTCCAGATTCTTTCAATTTCTGATTTCAGCGTCCCGTAAAATTTACCGGGATAAACTTCTTCATACTCGGCAAAAGAAGATGCAGAAATTTTGCTTCGAAAATCCTGTTCGGAAATGAAATAGTAGTCACGGCCGTTCTGCTCTGCCGATCTGGGCTCGCGGGTGGTGCAGGAAACAGAAAATGACAGCTGTGGCAAATGCAAAAGCAGTTTTCTGACCAGAGAAGATTTTCCCGCTCCCGAAGGCGCAGTAATAGCGATCATTTTTCTTGGAGGAACAGAAACTCTGCTGACTTTGGTGCCCATACTTTAGGTTTGATGTTCAAAAGTATAAATTATCCAAATTCGCAGCGCGAAACCTTTATGCAACTGAAAAGCCGCGGAATTGTACTCGGATCAACCCGATACGGAGAGACCAGCCTGATTGTCAGGATTTTTACTGAAAATTCAGGTATGCTTTCCTTCATGGTCAATGGTGCGCGCAGCCCGAAAAGCAAACTCCATGCTTCTCATTTTGAAATTCTAAACCTGGTTGAAATAGCTTATACCTTCAGAGAAAACAAGAGCTTACAGCGAATGACAGATGTAAGACTCAACGGCATTCTGACCGGCATCAGAGAGAATGAATACAAATCTGCCAGCGGATGGCTGATTGCAGAAGTGCTAAGCAAGAGTATTCGCGAGCACGAGCCCAATGAAGAACTTTATTTGTTTGCCGAGCAAACGGTTTCTGCGCTCAATCTTCAGGAGTTCCATCCGGAATTCCACCTGCGCTTCATGCTCAGACTAAGCGCATATCTCGGTTTTGAGCCGGTGAACAATTATTCTGAAAACCGAACAGTATTCAATCTGATGGAAGGCCAATTTGTAAACCATACATTTTTGCCTTCAGCCAATCTGCTTAGTGCCGAGGAGAGTGAGCTCATGAAGTTATTGCTTGATGCCGACAGAGATCCTCAAAAGCATCTTCTGCACAACAGAACCGAAAGGCTAAAAATGCTTCATGCACTGATCCGCTATTTTCAGTGTCATCTGGAGGGATTCGGACAACTGAAATCTCCGGATGTGCTGAACAGCATGATGAATTGATTATTTGCGAAACAGATATCTGAATATGGCAATGGGTTCTCCAAAGGCCGAGTATGTTGCTGCATACCATTTCAAAACGTCCTCTGAGGGAGCATACTCTGATTCATAAGGTATAACGGATGGCAGACCGGATGATGCAGAAATAGGACCTGACCAGTTTCTCTTTCCTCTCAACACATCAGGTAATGCGGTCAGCAGAGTAAAGAACCGCAGCGGACTGATCATTAATGCGGGGAGAGCCATTCCAAGCAGTGCCCAGAAACCCCAGATGTTTCCGGCAGCTTTTTCCTGCCGGAAGGCAGCAGAAGGAAATGAAAGCAAATGCTCACCCATTACATCTCCGGCTGCATCTCTTGAATCGCTGCCAACTATAAAGGATGAATCGCTCTGGAAAATTTTAAATGAAAACAAGCCCGCATACTTATTGAAATTTGCAATCATCGTTTGATAGCTCATTGCATCAGCAGAGAAAACCACACAGGTCTTTCCTTCCGCCATTTTCTCTGAAGAAGAAAGACCCGAAAGAAATGCAGGAGCATCTTCAGGCAGAAGAAAAGAAACATAGGCATTCAACTGGTATTTTCGGATGATGGATTCTGCCGATTTCATTTCCGGCCCGCCGATCAGCAAATATCTTGAAACCGTTTGCTCGGCTGCACGATAGCTTCTGTGACGCCCTATGTTATAAAATAGTCTGAGTAAACCCATACTAAAAAAAGTGAGCATGGCACCCAACAGGATTAATGCTCTGGAAAACCGCCAGCTTTCAGGCAAGAATGCATAGGTAACGGCAATAGCCAATGTACCTGCAGCAATTCCGGACAAAAGGCTTCTGAGTCTGAATGGCCTGCGATATGCTCCTGAAAGAAGACCACTCAACATCCAGATCATGATGTAAATCGGAATCACAAAAAATAAATATTTATCCGGGAAATAATGTGGTAAAAACTTAATCTCTCTTTCCCAATAGATAGCCATATACAAAAACAAAGAATATGATAATGAAAAGTCCATTATCCATAAAAAATTGGAAGAGGCCAGGCTTCCAAACCAGGCAAGTGCTCCTCTTAAAATAATAGCTATATTGATAAGCAGGTTGAAGGCTCCGGCCTGGCTCCGGGCAAAATGCTTCTGTGCAAAAATGGCCATTGCCCTGTAGAAGACAATCACATAATTCAGCGACCCCTTTTTGGTACTTTCCCCCTTGTAATGAATGATACTCGTGTCGGGGAAGTAATAAACCTTATATCCTGCCTGTGAAATTTTGTAAGACAAATCTATGTCTTCACCATACATAAAGTAATCTTCATCGAGCAAGCCTGCTTTTAACAAGGCTTCAGCGCGGCAAAAGAAAAACGCACCAGACAGCACTTCCGTTTCATTGACCTCAAACTCATTGAGGTACAACTGATGATATTTACCAAACCTCCGTGATTGTGGGAAAAGACTTGCAAGACCGAACATTTTATAAAAAGCTACATCCGGTCTGGGCAAAGCTCGTTTAGACTCCGGCAAAAAATGGCCCTGACCATCTATCATTCTTACACCCAAAGCACCTGCCTCCCGATGAGACTCCATGAAGGAAATACACTTCTCAAAAGTATCTTCCTCAACCACAGTATCAGGATTCAACAAAAGAATATACTTACCGCGGGCCATTCTGATCGCCTGGTTATTGGCCTTTGAAAATCCGGGATTATCCTGGTTGGCAATCAGTATTACTTCCGGAAAACATGCACGAATCATGTCTACCGAATCATCAGCAGAATGATTATCTACTACAATGATCTCATGCGCACGTCCTTCTGAAGCCCGCCGAACGGAATGAAGGCACTGTTGCAGGAAATACCTGACATTGTAGCTTACGATGATGATGGAGAGGATGGGCGACTGCACTTAAGCGTTTTTCACCAGATAACTTTCAAAAGGGAGCCTCGAAGAAATGGATTTGGCCAGAGTCAGCTCATCGGCATACTCCAGTTCTCCACCAAAAGAAACACCGCGCGCAATCGAGGTGATTTGTACAGGAAAATCCCGCAATTTCCGGGAAAGATAAAATATGGTTGTATCACCCTCAATGGTTGGACTGAGCGCCATGATCACCTCACGAATTTCTCCCGTTTCAACCCTTTTGAATAAAGATTGTGCCTGAAGCTGATCCGGGCCTACACCATCAACAGGTGAGATAAGACCGCCCAGCACATGATAAACTCCGTTGAAAACGCTTGTATTTTCAATGGCGATTACTTCACGGATACTTTCCACCACACAAACCACCGAATGATCTCTCGAATTATTGCTGCAAACATTACAAATTTCATAATCGCTCACTCCGTGACAACGACTGCAGAAACGGATGTCTTTACGCATAACAGAAATAGCCTGACTGAAAGCCTCGGCCCTTTCGGGATCCTGTTTCAGAAGATGTAAAACAAGACGAAGGGCTGTTTTTTCCCCAATGCCGGGCAACTTTGAAAATGCAGCCACAGCATTACCGATAAGGACAGAAGGGTACTTCAGCATAATAAGTTTCTGAGTCTGCAAATTAAATTAAAATGTGCGATCATCGGGACTCAATGCGCATCCAGCCAATGATCACCAATCCCGGTCTCTACCTCAATGGGGACCCTTAAAGGAATGGCGCCTTTCATATGCCTGCGAACCAACTCCTCCACTTGTTGCCGTTCTGGTTTGTAAACATCAAACACCAATTCATCATGAACCTGAAGGGTCATTCTGGAGCGCAGCTTTTCCGATTTGATCTCCTGATGTATTCTGATCATGGCCAGCTTAATCATATCGGCCGCAGAGCCCTGCACAGGGGCATTAATGGCTTCCCGTTCGGCAAATCCCCTTACCGTAAAGTTGGCGGAGTTGATGTCTTTAAGATACCTGCGCCGGCCCATGATGGTTTTAACATAACCGTTCTTTCTGGCAAACTCCAGCGTTTCGTCCATATACCGTCTGATACCGGGAAACTGAATAAAATACTGATCTATCAGGCTTTTTGCTTCTGCCCGCGGAATTCCTAACCTTTGAGACAAGCCAAAAGCCGAAATAGAATAGATAATCCCGAAGTTGACCATTTTGGCTTTACTTCTCATCTCACGGCTAACCTCATCTAATGAAACACCAAAGACCCTTGCGGCAGTAGCCTGGTGAATATCCATACCCTGCTCAAATGCCGACAACATATTTTCGTCTTCACTCAGCTCGGCTACAAGACGGAGTTCAATCTGAGAGTAGTCGGCAGAAAGCAAAATATATTCTACGTCTCTGGGTACAAATGCCCTTCGGATCTGCTGCCCCCTTTCGCTTCGTATAGGAATATTCTGAATGTTTGGATTCAGTGAACTTAATCTGCCCGTTGCCGCAATGGTTTGATTAAATGTAGTGTGCACCCTTCCGCTAAGCGGATTGATCAAAACAGGCAAAGCATCAACATAAGTTGACTTGAGTTTGGCAATCTCGCGGTATTCAAGAATATGATGAACCACGGGATGTTTATCCTGAAGGGTCTGCAGTATTTCCTCTCCTGTAGAAAACTGACCGGTCTTTGTCTTGGGTCCTGAATATGGAAGTCCCAGCTGACCAAACAGAATTTCTCCCAACTGTTTGGGAGAATCGAGATTAAACTCCCGCCCGCACTGCTTAAACACCTCATCACGGGTTGCAATCAGATCTTTTTGAAGAATCCGGCTGTAGTGATTTAAAAAACCGGCATCAACTTTCACCCCTTCCCACTCCATATCAGCCAAGACCGGAATCAGCGGAGTTTCGATATCGGAAAACACCTTTTCAACCTCTCTTTCTCTGAGCATAGGAGCAAACATCTGCCGCAATTGAAGAGTAACATCTGCATCTTCTGCCGCATACTCCTTAATTTTTTCAAGGGGCACATCACGCATATTTCCCTGCTCTTTGCCTTTCTTTCCGATCAGGCTTTCAATGGCTACCGGACGATATGAAAGATAGGTCTCACTCAGATAGTCCATGCCGTGTTTCATATCGGGCTCCAGCAGATAATGAGCCAACATGGTATCCCAAAGACCGTCTCGCATTTCTATTCCATATCTGCGCAAAACATGCAGATCAAACTTGATGTTCTGACCTACCTTCAGAGGTCGCTCTTGAGTAAACAAATTTCGAAATGGAGCGAGTATTTCCTGGACTTCATTCCGGTCTTCGGGCAGGGGCATATACCATGCTTCTCCCGGACGAACACTGAATGACATTCCCACCAGTTCCAGCGCAAAAAGATCGAGTGAAGTCGTTTCCGTATCAAAGCAAAAGACTTCGCTATTGCTCAAAAGATTCAGAAGTTCATTTCTCTGTTCAGGGGTTTGCACCAAATGGTATTCATGAGGAGTATTTTGTATGGTCCGAAATTCAGCGGCAGGTTCTTCCTTCACAAAAGCCGGTGGCTGAGAAAACAAATCACCCTGCATGCCGACAGACCGGGAAGGAGCTACATGAATTTCCTCACCCAATATTCTTCTGCTCAGGGTCCTGAACTCCAGTTCTGAAAAGATTTCGGCGAGCTTCTTCCGGTCGGGGGGGTCAATCTTCAGGGCATCATCACTCAAGTCGATGGGAGCATCTTTAATAATGGTAGCCAGTTGCTTTGAAAGTATTCCCTGCTCTGCGTACTGCCTGAGATTTTCACCTAATTTGCCTTTAACCTCTGAAGCTTTTTCCAGTACTTTTTCAAGCGATCCAAACTCCCGAATGAGTTTTTTGGCTGTCTTCTCCCCCACGCCCGGAATACCGGGAATATTATCTACAGAATCGCCCATTAGCCCGAGGATATCAATCACCTGATCGGGATGATCTACCTCCCATCGAGCACAGATTTCAGGAACACCCAGAATCTCAACCTCGCTGCCTTGCCGGCCGGGCTTATAGATGTAGCGATTGTCACCAACCAACTGTCCATAATCCTTATCCGGCGTAACCATATACACCAAGTGGCCTTCAGAAGACTTTCTGAGTGCAAGAGTACCGATAAGATCATCGGCCTCATATCCTTCCAGCTCTACTATGGGGATGTGGAATGCCTCGATAATTTTCCTGATCCAGGGCAAAGAGAGCTGAATGTCTTCAGGCATCTCTTCACGATTGGCTTTATAATCTGCGTAAGCGGTCTCCCGGATTTCTGAGCCCGCAAGGTCAAAAACAACAGCAAGATGGGTAGGCTTCTCACGGGAAATCAAATCCATCAGTGTGTTTGTAAATCCGCTGATGGCCGAGGTATTCATTCCCTTCGAATTGATCAGCGGAGCGCGGCTCAGGGCAAAATAAGCCCGATAAATCAGTGCATATGCATCCAGCAAAAACAGTTTATTATCCTTCCAGTCCGACTGTGATTTCATTTTGTAGCAAGCTTAAGTTCGAAAGATAAGGCAATGCGGGCTTTTGACTGACGAAGCTTGTTGCAGCACAGGCAAACAGACATTTTTGAATCAGACAAAAGCCAAAATTGACAATATGTCATTAAAAAATTGGCCAAATGTGTCATTTTGTCTTGCTGGTTGGGGTGGTATTGGAATTGTTGAGGAAGCAATGTACCAAAACTTAAAACCATGAAACTTTTAAATGTAACACCAGGCTTTATCAACTTCCCCAAAATGAGCGATGCCATTGAGCAAATCCTTCAAAGCGAGCGGATATGGAAAGCCGAAAATTTTCTTCAGTCTTCAGTGCCCGTCAACATTCTGGAATCTGAAGAAGAATTCCTGATTGAGCTATCTGCTCCCGGATTAAAAAAAGACTTATTCAAAATTTCTCTTGAAGATCAGCTGTTGAGCATTAGCCTTGAGCTTCCGGCAGAGAATGAGTCTGAAACAAAAGCATACCGAAAAAGGGAATTCAAGCCATTTAATTTCAAAAAGTCGTTCAGTCTTCCAAAGACTGTACTCACAGAGCGAATCAGCGCAGCTTACGAAAACGGGGTATTGAAACTGCATCTACCCAAAGCGGAAGAAGCCAGATCTAAAGGCAAAATAGAAATCGAAGTAGCCTGATCTTATTTAAGTATATGTAAAAGGGGAGTACCGGAAGGACTCCCCTTTTTTGTATTTTGAGCCGATAAATATTTGGTGTTTCTATAAGTCACGACTGAGTTTTCTAAATTACGAATCATGATCACAGAGCTCACTCAAAAACTTTACGATTTGTATGTACCCGGTTCGGGCGTTTCTACAGATAGCCGAAATATCCTTTCCGGACAGATTTACTTTGCACTGAAGGGTGAACAATTCAACGGCAACCGCTTTGCCCTTCAGGCCATTGAATCAGGAGCTATTGCAGCAGTGGTAAACAAAAACGAAGATCTTCCTGAAGATCATCCTGCGCTCATATTTTCAGAAGACCCTCTGCATGAACTTCAATGCCTTGCTTTGTTTTACCGGCAAAAATGGACTTGCCCGGTGATTGCCATTACAGGCTCCAACGGCAAAACAACAACCAAAGAATTGATGGCTGCGGTACTTGGTAAAAAATATAAGACAGCTTTTACGAAGGGGAACCTCAACAATCATATTGGCATACCCATTACCATTCTGAATACGCCTCCCGATGCAGAAATGTCCATCATTGAAATGGGCGCCA
>CAZUHX010000008.1:23337-33015 GCA_964620795.1 uncultured Chitinophagaceae bacterium | reverse complement strand
TTTCGCCGCCTTCCCGCCAACTTAACTTTATCGCGTTCCGTAAATCGCTGATTCACCGTTCTGAGTGCTGCGATAAAGGGTTTGACGCGACCTTCCCTTCCTTCAGTATCCAAGCCCTGACCATAGAAATGAATCGCAGAACCCTTCCTGGTATTTTATACGGATATATAAATTTTTTATGTATTTATATTAGATGTGTATTCCTTCTATGAACCGCTTCACCCGGCAAGCGATCGCAGCGGTTATGCCGGCGGTGCTTTTACTCTCTTGCCTCGCCGCCGGCATTTGAGCGGAGAGCGCGACCCCGCAGCCGAAGCAGACGCCTCGTTTGAGCCGGGAAAAATTTTGCTGCTGAGGCGAAGGGGATGCCGCCCATAAAAAAACCGCCCCCGAATCGGAGACGGCTTATTTGGCCGGAGGGGAGGCTGTTTTCGCCTTACTTAACCCATTCTCCCCCTGCCGGATTTTTTGCTCAGACCTTAGTCAGACTGTTGTATGGCAAAACCTCGCTGAAACAGTGCTCGATGATGCGGCGGTAGTCTGTCCAGAACTTTTTGATGCACCAGCGACGCAGTTCTTTGAGGTGCCCGGGTTTGCAATGCAGAATGGCTTTCCTGAGTTCGCTCTCAAACAGGTCTGCAGAGAAACTCACTTTCCTGAGTATGAGTTTGCTGTAGTTGAACATGTTGATTTTGACGTTCATGGCTGAAGCTTTTCTTTTGCCTGACGGCACAATGATAGAGCCGCGAGATTAGAGCCGCCTTAAAACGGGCTTAGAATTTACTTAGAAACAGCAGCTGGGGGAAAGCGCAGCAAAAAGAGCACTTTGTCTTCTTCCTTCTTCACTTCAATTCTTCCGCCGTGAAGGCGCACTATGCGTTCTACCAGTGAGAGCCCGATGCCGTGCCCGCGGATGTCTGCCGTTGACCGGCTGCGGTAAAAAGGCTGAAAGATGAATGGTATTTCGTCTTCGCTGAAAGCAGCTGCTCTGTTGCGGAATTCTGCTTTGATACCGGATGAATCTGCATAGAGTACCGCCCTAACGGTGTGGTCGTCGGAGAATTTACAGCCATTTTCCATCAGGTTGACGACGGCTGTGCGCAGGAGTTGTTCGTTGCCTTGCAGAAACAGCCAGTCTTCTTCTTCGGGCAAGGCCTGAAAGTCGAGTTGTACTTTGTATTGGGGATGGAGGCGCTTCACCTGATCGCGGGCTTCGAACAGGAGTTCGTCCATGCGAAGACGGCGGAGATCGGGCAGGGCTTCATCGCTGCTTACCTTGGCCAGGCTGAGGAGGTTTCCCGAGAGGCGGTTGAGCTCGCGAATGTCTTCAAGCACGGAGCGCACAGTGGCCTGGTATTCGTCTGAGCTGCGTTCTTTGAGCAGGCTCACTTCCAGTTGGGATGTGATTTTGGCCAAGGGGTTTCGCATCTCGTGGGAGACATTGGCCACAAAGGTTTTTTGAAGTTTGAAGGCCTTCTCGATGCGGTCGAGCATTTTGTTGAAGGTGGCAGCCAGTCTTCCGATCTCGTCGGTCTGACTGCTTTCTACCAGCCGCTGGTTGAGACTGCCCGGACTGATTTCCTCTACTTCGTTCATCACATTGGCAATGGGCTGCAATGCGCGGCCGGAGAAGAACCAGCCGGTGAGTGATACGATAAGAAGAAGCAGGATGTAGAGTGCAATGAGGGTAGCGCGCAGGTTCTGGATTTTGCTGTGGCCAAACTGATCTTCGGCCGAGGCGAGCACAACAAAGCGGTTGAAGCGGTAGGTGTAAAGGATGCCCAGGATTTCGAGTTCGCCTTCTTTGATGCGCACTTCTTTTTTGCTGCGCACCTCATTGAGGAGCGATCTGCTGAGACGGAAAGGAAGGGTGTCTGAGGTGGAATATATTTTCTCGTTGCGGTAGTTGAATACGGTGATGTTTTCGCGGTAAAGCACGTCTCTGTTGGCGCGGTCTATCACGCGCAGCAGGGAGGTGTCTATCTGCTCAACGCGGATGAGGAGTTCGGCAGTGGTATTGGCTTTATCGCGCAGCCTGCCGTAGAATTCATTTTCGGAATAGGAGGAGGAGAGAAAATAGATGAGCACGAATCCGGCCAGGAGGATTCCCGAAACGATCATGGAAAAGCTGAAGGTGAGCCGGGTTCGGATCTGCATATCAGTCTTCTTTCTCTTCTTTCAGAAAATAGCCCATTCCGGGGCGGGTGTGGATGAGTTTGGAATCAAACTGCCGGTCTATTTTTTTGCGGAGGTAATTCACATAGACTTCCACCACATTGGTTCCGGTGTCGAAGTCAACATCCCAGACATTGGCAGCGATTTCGGCTTTGGAGAAGACGCGGCCGGGATGCTGCAGCAGGTAATGAAGAAGGGCAAATTCGCGGGGAGTAAGTTCGATGGCTTTTCCCTGCCGGCTCACTTCGCGGGTTTCGGTGTTGAGCTCGAGGTCTGCGTAGCGGATGGTGGCGGAAGCGGGTTGTTCGGGCCGGCTGCGCTTGGCGAGTGCACGTACTCTTGCCAATAGCTCGCGAAACTCAAAGGGCTTAACGAGGTAATCGTCGGCTCCTGCATCCAGGCCGGTGACCACATCGTCTGTAGCGCCAAGGGCGGTGAGCATGAGTACGGGAATTTGAATTCCTTCGGTGCGCAACTGACGGCATAGATCGAGGCCATTGATGCCGGGCATGATGATGTCGGAAATAATCATTCCGAAATTTCCTTTGCGGGCCATTTGCAGGCCTGTGGTGCCATCAAAGGCAAAAGAAACCGTATATCCGTTTTCTTCCAGTCCTTGTCGCAGGGAGTGCAGTGTTTTGGGTTCGTCTTCTATGAGCAGTATTTCCATGGATTACCATTTGGATTCATTGATACCCAGCAGCTCACTGCTGATGTTCCAGAGTTGTGACTGCAGGTTTTTGTCCTGAGCAGCTTTGGATGGGAGCAGGGGGCCGTTTCCGGAGAAGTAGGTTCCTGTGTATTGAGTGCCTTCTGTTCCTGAGGCGAGAGCCAGTGGCCAGCGGGCTCCTTCTTCCGGGCTGCCGCCTTTGAGGAAGGTAATGAGCCTCCAGAGGGTTGAGGTGATCATGGTTCCGTTCTTGAGCCCGATGGGAGTGCGGATGAGGCCGGGATGGAGGGCATTGACAAAGATGTTGCGGTCTTTAAGCAATTCCGCAAGCCGAAAGGCAAACAGGAGGTTGCCGAGTTTGGAAGAGGCATAGTTGCGGGTTGGGTTAAAGGCCGCAGGGTCTTTCATGTTTCTAAGATCGGAAGGAGCCATGCGATGGGCCTCCGAGCTGACCATCACGATGCGTCCCCCGCGAGGCAAAAGCGGAAGCAGGCGGTGCGTAAGCAAAAAAGATGCGAAATGATTGACGGCCCAGCTCATTTCGGCTCCGCAGGGAGCGGTTTGGAAAGAGGTATAAACTGCGCCTGCATTGTGCAGCAGCACATCGAGTTGCGGAACAGATTGTATGATCTCATCGCAGACCCGGCTGAGTTGTTCAGGCTGCGATAAGTCGGCAGTATAAAGTGTGATTTGGCTGGCGCGGGCATGTTGGTTTTTCCACTCAGCGGCTGCAGTTGTGTTGCGGTTGAGGGCATACAGATGGTGGCCTTGTTCCAGCAAGATGTTGGCTGTGGCGCGGCCGATGCCTGAGGTGGTTCCTGTGATGAAGATGTGCATGAGGCTTAGAGAATCCGGATGTGGGCTGATGGTGATTCGGTGAACTGCCCGATGGGAAAAAGTCTGATATTTTGCTTTTGGCATTCTTCTTCAAATGCCGGAGCCGACTCGGGATCAACGGCTACGCATAGTCCGCCTCCCGTCTGGGGATCACAGAATAAAAGAATATCGCGGCTTGTGGCATTCTGAACCTGCGGTTGGATTGCATTCCAGGAGCGCATGGTATTGTCGGCATATATCATTTGTGCGGTAAGCTCATCTACCAGGGGAGAAAGTATGGGCACCGTTTCGCGGTAAAGATCAACCGCCAGTCCGGGGCCGCACATTTCCAGCAAATGACCCAGCAGGCCAAAGCCGGTGATATCGGTCATGGCATGTACTTCCGGGCGGCGGCCGAAGAAAACTCCCTCGCGGTTGAGATGAAGCATAGATTGGATGGCCGGAAGGAATTGTTCGTTGTCGATTATTTTTCTTTTATAAGCCGTAGCAAGGATACCGGTGCCTATGGCTTTGGTGAGATAAATCTGATCTCCTGCTTTGGCGGTATGGTTGCGGCGCAAACTCGAAGCTTCACAAAAGCCATTGACGACCAGTCCGAAGAAAGGTTCGCGGCTGTCGATGGTATGTCCGCCGGCTACGGTGATTTGAGCAGAGAGGCATGTTTCGCGACAGCCTTGCATGACCTTGTTGCCGGCCTCCAGTCCCAGTGTTTCTGCGGGCCAGCCCATGACTGCAAGCGCGAAGGCCGGTGTACCGCCCATGGCATAGATATCGCTGAGGGCATTGGCTGCAGCAATCTGTCCGAAGAGAAATGGGTCATCGACCACGGGCATAAAAAAGTCTACCGTACTGAGAAGCAATTGCCCGTGGCCGGTGTCATAAACGGCGGCGTCTTCGTTGCCGGCATTGGTGGAGAGCAGGGCGCCAAAAGGTTCGGGGCGATGGCCTCCGAGCAACACATCGAGTTGGGCAGGAGCAAGTTTGCATCCGCAACCCGAGCCATGGGCATAGTCGATGAGTCGTTTAGGAGCGGGATCGAGGGAGAGCATAGTCGGGTGAAGGGAGTAAGGACAGGATTTCCTGAGCGATTGGCCCGGGATTTACATTGTCAGGATTTAATTTAAGTATAATCTGGCTTTGCCTTAAAAACAAACCATAATAATATGTTTTATCATAATATTTAAGCACGATATCCAGCAGATCACGAAGGCGATTTTCTTCTAAAGCCAGCAGCGCATTTCTTACTGCCTCATTGCCGATTCTCTTTTCAAGTCTGGCCGTTGCTTCATGCAGTTGCTCTTTGGGCATACTGCCATATGTTTCATAGAGCTGATCTTTGCGGGACTCAATGGGTGGATTAAGCTGTACGATGGGAGAAAGGCGGAGATGGTTCCAGAACCCAAGAGGCAGATAACACTTGCCGATGGTTTTGCTTTCATCTTCAAGCCAGATTCTGCGGCGGGGATCCAGTTGATGAAACTCCGTGAACAAATTGTTTTCAAATTGCTCGGAACTTGGTGGTTGTGGTAAACCCAGCGCACCATAGCTGGATCCGCGATGGCCGGCCAGTGCTTCGAGATCAATGATTTGTTCTCCGCGCGCACGAAGCGCATGAAGAATATCTGTTTTGCCCGATCCTGTAGGACCGGCGAGTACCACATAATTCCTTGGCTGATCGAGGGAGGAGAGAATCCAGTTTCGGTAGGCCTTGTATCCTCCCTGAAGTACATGTACCTCCATACCTGCTTGCTGAAGCAGCCAGGATACACTGCCGGAGCGCATTCCCCCTCGCCAGCAGTAGAGGCGGAGTGCCTGCCCGCCGGCTATTTCTCGTGCTGTTCGCACTATATCTGCCATTTTGGGGCCGGCAATTTCCAATCCGCGCAACACGGCGGCATCGCGGCTTACTTGTTTGTAGAGGGTTCCTATTTCTGCTCTTTCTTCATCATTGAATAGCGGCAGTGAAACGGCACCGGGAATGTGAGCCCGCCTGTATTCGGAAGGTGAACGCACATCTGCTATAGGCAACTTCAGTCTATACCAATCTTCAGCTCTCATGAATGGGTATATTGATCTGCAAATCGAAACAGCTGAAAGTCATCGCACAACAAGGATTCTTTCAGAGACAACATCATTTTGTCGCGGTCAAAATCGCGCATGCGATGGCGGGCAACCAGGCGCATAACTTTTTCTGCCATCAGAAAAAGACGCCTCTCCGGATAGGCATGTGCAGAAGCAAGTTCTGCAGCGCGCTGAAGGAGTTCGGGAATTCCCTTTCCCTCCACGGCAATGGTCCTGATGAGCGGAATATGGGTTCGGCCGGCCAGTTCCAGCTGCATTTGCAGTTCTGCCTCCAGCCGGTCGGCGCCGGGGCGGTCTGCTTTATTGAGCACAAATACATCTGCTATTTCCAATAGACCCGATTTCATCATCTGTATTCCATCTCCGGCCTCAGGAACCAGCACCACTGCGGTTGCGTCGGCAAGGCCTGCAATTTCTACTTCGCTTTGACCCACGCCCACCGTCTCAATCAAAATATAATCAAATGGATATGCTTTCATTACCTCGGTCACTTCCATGATTTTGTCGCTCAGTCCGCCAAGAGATCCGCGCGAAGCAACAGATCGGATAAAAAAGCGGGGGTTGTTGAAATGAGCACTCATGCGCAGACGATCGCCAAGGATGGCGCCGAGATTGAAAGGAGAAGAGGGATCTACCAGAATCAGGCCGGCCGATTTGTTTTCGCGCTCCAATTGGGCGAGCACCGCATTGAGCAGAGTGCTCTTGCCTGCTCCGGGAGGGCCGGTGAAACCAATGACCGGCACAGGAAAGGGTTCCAGTTGCCTGAGCAATTGGTCTGCTCCCGCCGATTCATTCTCCACAAGCGAAATTGCCCGGGCCAGCGTTTTAAAGTCATTGAATTTTGATGGGCTGCTCAATCGTCTACCTTTGTATGCAAAGTAAAATAAACCCCTTTTGTTGTGATTCGAAGCACAAAAGGAATTCAGAATCAAGCAAACGACCATAAAGTGGGGTGGATCCGGCAACAGATTAACGTCTTTTTTGTGCTTTCGGCCATGATGATGGGCGGCATGCTTTTCTCAAGAGCTCTGCTCAGCATATCTACGGTCTGCATGATTCTGTATTTGATCGGCTCCTGCAAGCCGCAGGAGATGCTTTTCCGCTTCCCCCGACAAACCTATGCAGCAGCACTGGCCGCTATGGCTTTGGTTCCCGCCCTCTCTTTTTTCTGGTCCGAAAACAGCTGGCAGTGGATGCGGCTGATGAAAGACAAAAGTGTTTTTGTCCTGCTTCCTTTTGCTTTTACAGGCGCAGCTTTTCTGCGGCCGGAACACCGGCAGACATTGCTCAGAATCTTTTTGTTGATGTGTTCTGCGGCCTCGGCGGGTATTGTCATCTATTATTTTACTCATCAGGAAGAAGTAATCCGCGGACTGTATGCAGGAAGACCTTTCCCCACGCCTACCGGTCATATTCGTCTGGCTTTGATGCTGGCCTTCGGCAGCTGTATTGCGCTGAAACTCTACTTTGACGAAAGAAAGCTGCTTTATCTGGTAGGGCTTTTTCTTCTTGCGGCAGGCATTCTGTTTCTCTCTGCAAGGAGTGGTGTTCTTGCCTTGCTGTGCGGACTGCCCGCTGTTCTTTTTGCGCAGTTTCCGGGTCCGCGGAAATGGATTTTCAGCTCCTTGTTTCTTCTTTTGGCCATTCCGTCTTTATGGCTGGCCGTAGAGCTGATTCCTCCCCTGAAGCAAAGGGCCGAATACATGCGCTACGATATTGAACAAATATTGCAGGGGAATACGCCCAACACCTCCGACGGTATGCGATGGCAGTCGCTTAAAACAGCTTGGGAGTTGTTTGTGGAGTCGCCTCTTCTGGGCACCGGCCTAGGCGATCTGGAAGATGAAGTACAAGCGAGAGCGTATGCACAAAATACAAGCTGGGCAAAAGAAGTATGGCGCGTTCCGCACAATCAGTGGATGTATATTCTGGCCTCCTGCGGGCTGTTCGGACTGCTGGTGTTCGGGATTTCCTTTCTTGTGGTTTTCCTGAGCGGAGCCCAAAACGAAGGGGCCTTATGGTGGTCCTTACATTTGATTCTGTTGAGCTCTTTCCTCACCGAATACACCATTGAAGAACAAGTTGGTGCTGCTTTCTACCTGTTTTGGATTTTGATTTTCAAAAAGACCTGATGCCCGGGATTTCAGCTGCCATTCTTTGCTTCAATGCCGCCGGAACGCTTGCGCGATGCCTGCGCAGTCTGGAATCTGTGGCCGATGAAATTGTGCTGGCCGACAGCGGCTCAACCGATGAAAGCCTTCAGATGGCCGCCGATGCCGGTGCGCGCATCCTGCATCTTCCTTTCAGCGGATTTCAGCAACAGCGCGAACAGGCCGAAGCAGCTTGCAGCCATCCATGGATACTCATGATTGATGCCGATGAATGCCTCTCGGAAGAACTTCGGCAAAGCCTTTTGAATTGGAAAAAAACAGCGCCTGAAGGTATGGCTTTCTCTTTCTCCCGGCTAAACCATTTCGGTGATAAACCGATTCGGCACGGAGCCTGGTATCCTGACATCAAACCGCGCTTGTATCTGCGCGGAAAAGCGCGCTGGCTGGGCGGAAAGGTACATGAGTATCTATGCACAAATGATGGATCTGCGCCAATTTTGATGAATGGCCTCTTGCTTCATTACCCCGTGAAATCTGCTGCCGAACATTTCCGAAAAACGGAACGATATGCCCGGCTTGCTGCCGAACAAAAAAAGGATCTTCCTGCCCTGAAGCTGATTTTACTCATGTTGTTTTCGCCCGTTTGGAAGTTTTTTCGCCTTTACCTTCTGAAAGCAGGCTGGCGCGATGGCAAAGAGGGATGGTGGATCGCCCGGGCTGCCTGGAGGGAAACGCAGATGAAATATTTACTTGCCCTTCAAAGCCGTTGGAAATGAGAATTGGATTCGATGCCAAAAGGGCTTTCAACAATCGGGCCGGCCTGGGTCAATACTCCCGCAGCCTGATCACTGCTTTAGGTATGCACCGGCCGGACTGGGAATTGCATTTGTATTCTCCTTCGGTAAAGCCCGAAATGGAAGGACTGCTTGATTTACCGTTTCATTTGCATTTGCCAGAAAAGACTCTGCACCGCATGGCCGGCTGGTTTTGGAGAAGCAGAGGAATAGTGCAGGATTTGAAAAGGCACAGAATTGAACTCTTCCACGGACTTAGCCAGGAGTTGCCGCTGGGCATTCACAAGAGCGGCGCAGCGGCTGTGGTGAGCATTCATGATCTGCTGTTTCTCAAGGATAAAGAGCAGTATCCCTTCACCGACAGGCTCATCTACAAATACAAAGCCGAACATGCGCTGAAACAGGCCGATCTCATCCTTGCGGTTTCTGAATATACACGTTCGCAAATAGAAGCGCAATATCCTGATGCTTCAAGCCGTATCCGCGTCCTTCATCAGTCATGTGCGCCTGAATTTCATCGCATCGCAGGAAATACCGAAAAAAATGATGTCCGGAAAAGGTATGCAATCAAAGGCTCTTATTTGCTCAATGTTTCTTCCTTTTTTGCCCGCAAAAACCAAATGACACTTGTGGAGGCCATGCAGTATTTGCCATCAACTTATTCACTGGTTCTGGTAGGAGCTCAGGGTAACATGAAGGAAAAAATTATTCAAAAAATAAACATGCTTGATCTGGGCAAGCGAGTTATTGTGCCCGATCATGTTCCTCAAAGCGATATGCCCGCATTGTATCAGATGGCCGAGATGCTGGTTTATCCCTCGCTTGATGAAGGTTTTGGTATACCGCTGCTGGAGGCTTTTGCATCGGGCATACCGGTGGTCTGCAGCCAGGCAAAAGTGTTTTCTGAAGTGGGTGGAGATGCCATCATGGCGGCGGATGTTCAGGATCCGGTGGAGCTGGCGCGAAACATCAGTGAATTGCTGCTGCATGAAAATTTGCGCACTCAGTT
>CAZUHX010000008.1:22050-23237 GCA_964620795.1 uncultured Chitinophagaceae bacterium | reverse complement strand
GCCGGCCCCTTCACCCCCTGGCGCGGCCTTTCGTTTCAAGGGAAATCTATGCGCTGACTACAGCGCAGATAAACTAAACTTAGTGTCCGATGGATATTATTCCCACTTATTCACGACACCCAGGCTGCGGTGGGCATCTGCCACTTTTTCCTTGATCTGAAAACTGAGCATATGCCAGAACATCACAAAATCTGAGCCCAGGCTGTAAAGCGGATACTGAAATGTGGCCGGTCGGTTTTTTTCAAACACAAAATGTCCGAACCAGGCAAAACCATAGCCTGCAAAGGGCAGAGCAATGAGAAGTTTCCCGTTCTGAAGCGCAATTCCGCACACAAAGCACGCGATTACAATGGCCGTGCCAATGAAATGTAAAAGCCTGTTTACAGGCCGGGCATGTTCGGTAAGATAATAGGGATAAAAGGCCCAAAAAGTTTTGAATTTTTTTTCTGTTGACATGGTATTTCTTTTAACTGCTCCAAAGCTCTTCCGAACGAAGTCCATAGCGAAAAGACTGATGAGCCATGAGCACAAGCCGGTAGGTGATGTAAGCCACAAAAGGCGCAGCAATCACATCATAGCTAAAGTGAACGCGCTGGCTTACCAGCATCAATCCCATGGCAACAAATCCTGCGGCCAGAAAATATCGCAGCCAGCGATAACGGGAAAAAAGCAAGAGAATTGACATGGTAGCCGCATGACCGGAAAAAAACAAATCTTTGGTCACCACCGAGCCTCCGTGTTGGGCAAAAACAAACTGAAGTACCGGATCTTCAAGCAATACCATACCTGCCGGCGGCTCAAGCGGTATGGCCGCGATAGACATGGTTCGCGCCAGGGTTACGAGTGCATAAACCTGCAGACCGTGAACCAGTTCAAGCGGGCGGGCTGAGATAAAAAAAACGGCGATAAACAATGAAACATAAAGCAGTACAAAAATGGGCGTTGAAAAATCTAAAACCGGCAGCAGCGCCTGTAGCGGATCTTCTATGCTGGCGCCCAAACGTTGTTCAAACTGAACCAGCAGACGGGCATTCATCTGAAGTGATCCGTAAGTGGCCATCACACTCAGTATAAACTGGTTTCTGAAATTGCGGGAGGCCCAGGCCATTCTCCAGGCATCCGGAAGGTTCCTTATATCCTGCAGCAGCTCATTCATGTTGTGAAAATAATGAATTACCCGAATCAGG